>JASCOI010000186.1 GCA_029959665.1 Microbacteriaceae bacterium PS02333 | reverse complement strand
GTGCCAGCCGGCACCGCGCCTCCCGTCCGATCCGGATTGCGTCAGCAATCCATGGTCACCTCGCTCAGACGAGCGAGCGGAGCACGTACTGCAGGATGCCGCCGTTGCGGTAGTAGTCAGCCTCACCGGGGGTGTCGATGCGGACGACCGCGTCGAACTCCACGGTCTCCTTGCCGGCGGGCGAGTGCTCGCTCGGCGTCGCGGTGACGTGGACCGTCTTCGGCGTACGGCCCTCGTTCAGCTCCGTGAGGCCCGAGATCGAGACGACCTCGGTGCCGTCGAGCCCGAGGGACTCGATCGACTCGCCGACCGGGAACTGCAGCGGGACGACGCCCATGCCGATGAGGTTCGAGCGGTGGATGCGCTCGAAGCTCTCGGTGATGACAGCCTTGACGCCGAGGAGGTTCGTGCCCTTCGCCGCCCAGTCGCGCGACGAACCGGAGCCGTACTCCTTGCCGCCGAACACGACGAGCGGGATGCCCTGCTCCTGGTAGTGCTGCGACGCGTCGTAGATGAACGACTGCTCGCCGTCGGGCGTGGTGAAGTCACGGGTGTAGCCGCCCTCCACCCCGTCGAGGAGCTGGTTGCGCAGACGGATGTTCGCGAACGTGCCGCGGATCATGACCTCGTGGTTGCCGCGGCGCGAGCCGTAGGAGTTGAAGTCCTTGCGGTCCACACCGTGCTCGGCGAGGTACTTGCCCGCCGGGCTGTCGGCCTTGATCGAACCGGCGGGCGAGATGTGGTCGGTCGTGACCGAGTCGCCGAGCTTCGCGAGGACGCGCGCGCCGGAGATGTCGGACACGGCGTCCGGCGTCATCGTCATGCCCTCGAAGTACGGGGGCTTCCGGACGTAGGTCGACTCGGTGTCCCACTCGAAGGTGTCGCCCGTCGGGGTCGGCAGGTTCTTCCAGCGGTCGTCGCCCTCGAACACGGAACCGTACTCGTGGGTGAACATGTCGGTGTCGATCGAGGCGTCGATGACCTGCTGGACCTCGGCCGTGTCGGGCCAGATGTCCGCCAGGTAGACGTCGTTGCCGTCCTGGTCCCGGCCGAGGGCGTCCTTCTCGAAGTCGAAGTGCATCGACCCGGCGAGGGCGTACGCGATGACCAGCGGCGGGGACGCCAGGTAGTTCATCTTGACATCCGGGTTGATCCGTCCCTCGAAGTTGCGGTTGCCCGAGAGCACCGCGGTCACGGCGAGGTCGTTGTCCTGCACGGCCTGCGAGATCTCCTCGGGCAGCGGGCCCGAGTTGCCGATGCAGGTGGTGCAGCCGTAACCGACCGTGTAGAAGCCGAGCTGCTCGAGGTAGGTCGTGAGACCGGCCTTCTCGTAGTAGTCCGTGACGACCTTCGAGCCGGGCGCGAGCGTGGTCTTGACCCACGGCTTCGCGGTCAGGCCCTTGTTCGCGGCGTTCCGGGCGAGGATGCCCGCGGCCATCATCACCGACGGGTTCGACGTGTTCGTGCACGAGGTGATCGCGGCGATCGCGACGGCACCGTGGTCGATCGTGAACGGGTCGGCGCCGTCCATCGCGACCTTGGTCGGCTGCGACGCCGTGGACGGGGCGCTCGAGACGTAGACGTGCTCGTGCGTCGTCGTGTCCTCGTTCGTGGAGCCCACGGCGATCGGGTCGGACGCCGGGAAGGTGTCCTCGACCGCGTCGTCCAGGTCGGTCTGCACGGCCGGGTCGGTGTAGTTGGCGAGGTCGACCTCGAACTGGTCCTTGGCCTTCGACAGCTCGATGCGGTCCTGCGGGCGCTTCGGGCCGGAGATCGACGGGACGACCGTGGAGAGGTCGAGCTCCATGTACTCCGAGTACGCCGGCTCGACGGAGGCGTCGTGCCACAGGCCCTGCGCCTTGGAGTACGCCTCGACCAGGGCGATCTGCGCCTCGTCGCGGCCGGTCAGGCGGAGGTAGTCGAGCGTGACGTCGTCGACCGGGAAGATCGCCGCGGTGGAGCCGAACTCCGGCGACATGTTGCCGATGGTGGCGCGGTTCGCGAGCGGCACGGCGCTGACGCCCTCACCGTAGAACTCGACGAACTTGCCGACGACACCGTGCTTGCGGAGCTCCTGCGTGATGGTGAGCACCACGTCGGTCGCGGTCACGCCTGCGGGGATCTCACCCGAGAGCTTGAAGCCGACGACCTTCGGGATGAGCATCGACACGGGCTGGCCGAGCATCGCTGCTTCCGCCTCGATCCCGCCGACGCCCCAGCCGAGCACGCCGAGGCCGTTGACCATCGTGGTGTGCGAGTCGGTGCCGACGAGCGTGTCGGGGTAGGCGTAGGTCTCGCCGTCGAAGTCACGCGTGTAGGTGACCTTCGCCAGGTACTCGATGTTGACCTGGTGGACGATGCCGGTGCCCGGCGGGACGACCTTGAAGTCCTCGAACGCGGTCTGGCCCCAGCGGAGGAACTGGTAGCGCTCACCGTTCCGCTCGTACTCGAGGTCGGTGTTGCGCTGGAGTGCGTCCTCGCGACCGAACAGGTCGGCGATGACGGAGTGGTCGATCACCATCTCGGCCGGCGACAGCGGGTTGATCTTGTTCGGGTCGCCGCCGATCGTCGCCATCGCCTCGCGCATGGTGGCGAGGTCGACGATGCACGGCACGCCCGTGAAGTCCTGCATGACGACGCGAGCCGGCGAGAACTGGATCTCGGTGTCCGGGTCGGCCTCGGGACGCCAGTTGCCGAGCGAGCGGATCTGGTCCGCCGTGACGTTCTTGCCGTCCTCGGTGCGGAGGAGGTTCTCGAGCAGCACCTTCAGGCTGTACGGGAGCTTCTCGTGACCGGGGACCGAGTCGATCCGGTGGATCGCGTAGTCGACACCCCCAACCGACAGTGTGTCCTTCGAGCCGAAGCTATTGACTGCAGCCACCGTGCCGCCTCCCTACTGATCGGTTTGCCCTCATCCTTGCGGGCCGTGGACCGTCCCACCAGCAAGGCAAACCTAAACCCCCGACGCTGCGGTGCCCCGGGGAAAACTATCTCGATGTCGAGATAACTCTACACCGTGGCCGCGTCGTCGTCGTGCCGGGGGCGCTCGTCGTGCCGGAAGACCGTCCGGACCAGCAGCCACGTCACCCAGAGCAGCGCGGCGTAGAGCGGGACCCCGGTGATGAGCTTGATCGCCGCGAGCAGCTCGACCTGCGCGGCGAGGTACAGCGGGATCTCGATGACCAGGCGGAGCGCGAAGAGCCCGACCCACATCCACGTGGCGACGGTGAGCACCCGGCGCTTGGCAGGATCGGCACGCCAATCCATGGGACCGCCGTCCTCACCCTGCGCGAGCAGCCCGACGATCAGCCCGATGAGCGGGCGCCGGATCGCGAGCGTCACGAGGAGCACCAGCAGGCAGACCAGGTTGATGACGATTCCGGGGATGAAGTTGCTCTCGGCCTTGCCCGTGATGAGCGCGAGACCGGCGGAGATCGCCACGCCGAGGATGCCGGCGAACGACATCGCGAGGGACTGCCGCTGCAGCAGTCGGAGCACGACGAACACGAGCCCGACGACGACCGGGATCACGACGCTCGGGACGAGCTCCTCCGTGATCGCGTACACGATGAGGAACGCGAACCCGGGCAGCACCGATTCCGCGAGTCCCCGGACGCCGCCGACGGCGCCGACGAGGGCCCGGCCGGACGGTGCCTCGCCGGGTGCCACCTTCGCGATGCCGGCGTTGCGGACGGCGTCGCGGAGCTGTGCGTTCAGCGACAGGGGCTGCTCGCGCTCGTCGGCGAAACGGTCGTCACGGTCGTCGTGCTGCTCGGGCAACGGTGCTCCGGATCAGATGGCCGACTGCGTCGACTTCGGCATGTGCAGCGGGATGAGGTCACGCGGCGGCATCGGCGTCGTGCCGCGGACCACCACGACGCTGCGGAACAGGTCCTCGATCTCCTCGGCGTCGTCGGGCTGCTCGGCGGCCTTGCCCGCGATCACGCCGCGGAGGAACCACCGGGGGCCGTCGACGCCGATGAACCGCGCCGGACGAGCGCCAGCGGCACCGCCGTCACCGTCCACCACGACGGGGACCGAGGCACGGAGCTCGGGGCCGAACGGCCCGTCGACCTCGGTCACGGAGCCGCCCTGGCGCTCGATCTGCTCGGCGATCTGCGCGCGGATCTCGTGCCAGAGACCGGTCGACCGCGGCGCGGCGAACGGCTGGACCTGAAGGGTGGACTCGTCGTAGTCGAGCCCGACGGCGACGACGCGCTGCGACCCCTCCTCGACCTCGAGCCGGAGGTGCAGGCCCTCGCGCGGCAGGATCTTCACGCCGCCGAGGTCCACGTACGGCCGGACCGGGTTCGCCTCTGTCTCGTCGAGCGGACCCGCTTCCTCGCGGTCGTCGGGAGCGGACTTGCCGGTCGGAGCGAACTCCACGACCTCGTCGAGTCCCGAGTCCGCCTCGTCGGCGAGCTCGACCTCTGGTGTCGTCTCCGCGACCTCGACATCGGCGGCGACCTCTGCGGCCACCTCGACCTCGTCGCGCTTGCGTCGGCCGATCCTCATGCTCGCGTTCCTTCCTGCTGGTTCGTGACACCGTAGCCCGACGAGCCGAAGCCACCCTGGCCACGGACGCTGTCCGGGAGCTCGTCCACCCGCGAGAACGTCACACGCGGCACTGGCATCACGATCATCTGGGCGATGCGGTCGCCGACGTGCACCTCGTACGGCTCGGCGACGTCGGTGTTGAGCAGCGAGACCTTGATCTCGCCGCGGTACCCCGAGTCGACGGTCCCCGGCGAGTTCACGATCGTGATGCCGTGCTTCGCCGCGAGACCACTGCGCGGGACGACGAACGCCGCGTACCCCTCCGGCAGCGCGATCGAGAGCCCCGTCGGCACGAGACGTCGCTCGCCCGGCGCGAGCACGAACGACTCGGTCGAGACGAGGTCGGCACCGGCATCACCGGGGTGGGCGTAGCCGGGAGCGTTCTCCCCGGTCCAGAGCACGTCGACTGGTTCGGTCACGTGTCGAGGGTAGTGCAGACCGTGACCGTTCCGTGACCTGCCCCGAGTCGTGATCGAATGGGGTCGTGACCCTGTACCGCGAACGCCTCTGGGCGCCACCGATCCTGTACCTGGCGACGGCGCTCGTCATCCCGGCGAGCCTGCTCGTCTTCCTGCCGATCAACATCGCGACGGGCATCATCGTCGCCGCGTGCATGGAGATCGCCGTCCTGGTGCTCCTGTGGGTCCTCGCACCCGTGATCGAGGTGACGGAGACCGAGTTCCGTGCAGGACGCGCACACCTGCCCCGCACGCTCGTGGGCGAGGTCGCCGGCTACACCGGCGCCGAGGCGACGACGCAGCGCGGCCCGAAGCTCGACGCGCGCGCCTGGACGCTCTTCCGCGGCTACGTGAAGGGCGTCGTCAAGGTCGAGGTCCTGGACGACGCCGACCCCACGCCGTACTGGCTCGTCAGCGTGCGGAACCCGCAGAAGGTCGCCGCCGCGCTGCAGTCCTGACACGCGCCGCGCTGGTGCCGCCGCGCGTCGCCACGTCTGCGCACTCGTCCCGCCACCACCACCGGACGGGAGGCACGGTGCCGGGCCGCCACGAGCCTCCCGTCCGGTGGCCCCGCCGGCCGTCCGCGCCCGGTCGAGTGCGCAGAAACGGCGCTCCTGCACCGCCGCGCGTCGCCACGTCTGCGCACTCGGACGGCGAACGCCGCGCCGCAGACGTCGAACGGCCCGCATCCCCGAAGGGATGCGGGCCGTCCTCATCTGCGTGTGCCTAGAGCGCCGCGCACTCCGCACAGACCGGGCC
>JASCOI010000185.1 GCA_029959665.1 Microbacteriaceae bacterium PS02333 | reverse complement strand
GTGCCAGCTGGCACCGGGCCTCCCGTCCGTCTGTGCGTACGTTCCTGCCCATCGCGCCCGCAGTGGGAAGCCGAAACGCGCGTAGGAGGACGGAACAAACGGCCTCCTACGCGCGGAACGGCTCACCACGCGCGGAACGGCCTCCTACGCGCGAATCGGTCTCCTACGCGCGGAACGGCCCACCACGCGCGCTCCGGCCCGTGGCTAGAGGGAGTCGCGCAACTCCGCGACCAGGTGGCGGACGACCGCGCGCAGGTCGCCGTCGTTCTCCTGTGCCACCTGGAGCTGCCGCTGGTACGACGCGCCGCGCTCGATCATCGTGTCGAGGTGGTGGAGTTCCTCCTGGCAGCCGAGCCGCTCCGCGATCGGGTCCAGGCGCTCGACGAGGTCGTGCACCTCGTCCGTGACGAGCCGTTCGTCGCCGGCAGCGTTCGTGATGATCTCCGCCTCCATGCCGTAGCGGGCCGCGCGCCACTTGTTCTCGCGGATGAACCACGGCTGCATCGTCGGCAGGGTCTCGCCGGCGTCGAGCCGGTCGGAGCACGCGGTGACCAGGCACTGCACGAGCGCGGTGACGGCACCGACCTCGTGCAGGGTCGAGATGCCGTCGGAGACCCGGTTCTCGAGCGTGCCCCACTGCGGTGACGGACGGATGTCCCAGCGCAGGTCCTTGACGTCCTCGATGACGCCGGTGTGCGTCAGGTCGCCGACGACCTCCTCGAAGTTCGCCCACGCGCCGAGCTGCGGCGGGAGCCCGCCGGTCGGGAGCTGCTGGAACATCAGGGCCCGGTTTGACGCGTAGCCCGTGTCGGTACCCGCCCAGAACGGACTCGACGCGGTGAACGCCTGCACGTGCGGGACGTAGGCGAGCATGGCACCGAGGATCGGGAGCGCCTTGTCGCGGTGGTCGATGCCGACGTGCACGTGCACGCCCCAGATCAGCATCTGGCGTCCCCACCACCTGGTCCGGTCGATGAGCGTCGTGTAGTGCTCGCTGTCCGGGGTGATCTCCTGCTGGTCCCACACCGCGAACGGATGCGTCCCGGAGCACATGACCTGCGCGTCGAGGGGTTCGGCGGCGTCGATGACCTCGCCGATGATGCCGGAGAGCTCGTCCGTCGCGCCGCCGACGGTGTGGTGGACGCCCGTGACGACCTCGACCGTGTTGGTCAGGAGCTCCTCGGTGACCTGTTCGTGCGAGCCGAGCCGCTCGCGGACGGCGGCGATGACCGCAGGGGCTCGTGGGGTCAGGTCGCCCGTGTCGCGGTCGACCAGCGGGAGTTCCCACTCGACGCCGATGGTCGATGCCGGGGACTCGGTGAAGCGGATGTCCATGCTGAACATCCTGCCCGGATCCTTGTCGGACACGCACAAGGATCGGGCAGTCCGGTCGTGCGGACTGCATTTCTCAGGAGTTACCCATCAGGACTACCGTAGAAGCGCTCAACAGGGAAGAGGAACGCATGCAGCTGGTCGTACGAGGTACTTCTGCCCCGCTCATCGGAGAGCTCGACATCCCCGTCTCGAAGTACCACGCGCACCGCGCGCTGGTCCTCGCGTCGCTGGCGAAGGGGACGAGCATCGTCTCCGGGATCAGCACGACACGGCAGGTCGAGTGGACCGTGGGCACGCTCCGTGCCCTCGGCGTCGACATCAAGCGCCGCGGGAACGAGTACCACGTCACCGGACTCGGCGGGCGGTACGAAGCGACCGACGTCGTCGACCACGGGTCGCGCGGCGCCGACGGTGTTCTGAACATGGGTTCGTCGGGCACGACGCTCTACTTCATGACCGGACTGGCATCCCTCGCGGACAAGCCGATGACGCTGTCCGGGATGAAGTACTTCCAGCGCCGACCCATCAAGGCGCTGCTGACCTCGCTGACCCAGATGGGCGTCGAGCTCGAGGCGACGAACGACTGCCCGCCGGTCACCGTCCAGCCCAAGCGTCCGCGCGGCGGCGACGTCACGATCGCGGGCACGCTCTCGCAGTGGATCTCCGGCCTGCTCCTCGTCGCGCCGTTCGCGGAAGAGGAGACACACATCCACATCACGGGCGGCCGCCTCAACGAGCAGCCGTACGTGGAGCTCACCGTGCGCATGATGCGCCAGTTCGGCCTGCGGGTCGAGGTCTCCGACGACTGGCTCGAGTACCGGATCCCGGCGAACCAGCAGGCGACCCCGCACGACTACGTCATCCCGCCGGACATCGGGTCCGCCGCCTTCGGCATCGCCGCTGCCGGCATCCGCGAGTCGAACGTGCTGCTCCGCGGCATGACCTCGTTCACCACCGCGGACACCGACCACCCGGAGAGCGAGTTCCTGGACCTCGCCACCGCGATGGGCGTCCCGATGCGCATCGACGAGGAGACCGGCTTCGTGCGGATCGAGCACGACGGCTCCCCGCTGCAGCCCCTCGACATCGACTGCCAGCCGATCCCGGACCTCCTGCCGATCCTGTCCACCATGGCGACCTTCGCCGAGGGCACGACCCGGCTCTGGAACGTGGCGCACATCCGGCTGAAGGAGTCCGACCGCGTCGCCGCCATGCTGCAGCTGAACCGGATGGGCGGCCGTGCCGAGCAGGGCGCCGACGAACTCCGCGTGACCGGCGTGGGCGCAGGTGAGCTGCACGGCGCGTCGATGTCGTCGTTCAACGACCACCGCGTGCTCATGTCGCTCGCGGTCGCCGCGTCGAAGGCCGACGGGGTCTCCGCCCTCACCTACCCGCGGGCGTACCGGATCTCCTACCCGACGTTCCTCGAGGCGATGAACTCCGTCGGCCTCGAGATGGAGGTCGGTGACGCCGAGGCGGCGATGGCGGCAGCCGACACCCGCGCCGACCGTGCCGACGTGTCGAACCAGCACACCGACCTCGGCGAGGACACCGACGCCGCGGCCCGTGCCGCTGACCTGCCGGAGCTCACCGGCGTCGACGCCGACCCGCTCGTGCTCTCCGAGAAGGTCCGGACGCTGTCCGAGACCGACCCGGACGGCCTCGCCGTGATCGAGGTCGGCGGCCCCGAACCCGTGAACACGACCTGGAAGGAACTCCAGGACGAGGCGGACAAGGTCTCCGCGCTGCTCCTCGAGCTCGGTGTACGCCGTGGTGAGTCCGTCGCGATGCAGCTCCCGAACTGGCGCGAGTTCGTGTCGATCACCCTCGGCGCGATCCAGATGGGTGCCGTCGCCACGCCGATCATGCCGGTGTTCGGCCCGCGTGAGACCACGATGACCCTGGCTCGCTCCCGTGCCCGCGTCGTGTTCCTGCCGAACGTGTTCCGCAAGCGTCGCCCGGCGCTCGAGCTCCTCGACGTGGTCGACGAGGCGAAGGCGCAGAAGCGTCGGCTCTCGGTCGAACACGTCATCGTCATCCGGTCGGAAGCGCGCGGTCAGGGCGACACCCCGACCAACCAAGCACCGCTGCCCGCCGACGCCGCCGAGCGCGTCGCAGCGAGCGAGTGGAACTGGCGCTACTTCGACACCGCGCTCGGGAGCGTCCAGGTCGACGTCGAGCAGATCCGCTCGCACGCGCCGACGCCGGACGACATCTGCCAGCTGCTCTTCACGTCGGGCACCACCGGCGAGCCGAAGGGCGTGCAGCACCCGCACCGCACGCTCGGCCTCGCCACCGCGATGCACGTCGCGCAGTCCGGGCTGACGAGCGACGACCGGATCTACATCCCGTCGCCGCTCGCGCACCAGACCGGATTCCTCTACGGCATGCTGCTGGCCTTCCGGCTCGGTGCGCCGCAGGTCATCCAGCCGGTGTGGGACGGCACCGTCGCGCTCGAGCAGGCCTTCGGCGCGGCCGGAGCGACCTTCGTGCAGTGCGCGACGCCGTTCCTGACGGACTTGGTCGACCTCGTCGAAGCGGGTGCACCGCAGCCCGAGGCGCTCCGCATCTTCGTCCCGACCGGAGCCGCCGTTCCCCGTGCCCTCGCCCAGCGGGCCAGCACCGTGCTCGGCACCGCGATCCTCGGGGCGTTCGGCACGAGCGAGACCTGCCTCGGCGCACTGTCGAGCCCGTCCGACGACCCTGCGGACGCCTACGGACACGACGGCCGCGCGCTGCCCGGCATCAAGATCCGCATCGTCGACGACGAGGGCAACGAGCTGCCGGCCGACACCGAGGGCAACTACGAGCTGCACTCGCCGACGATGTTCGACGGCTACCTCGACCGCCCGGACCTGACCGACGACGTCTTCACCGAGGACGGCTGGTACAAGACCGGCGACCTCGCGAAGGTGTCCGCGAAGGGCTTCCTGTCGATCACCGGCCGCGTCAAGGACGTCATCAACCGCGGTGGCGAGAAGATCCCGGTCGTCGAGATCGAGAACCTGCTCTACCAGCACCCGCTCGTCACCGACGTCGCCATCGTCGCGATGCCCGACGAGCGCCTCGGGGAGCGCGCCTGCGCGTTCGTCGTGTCCGCTCGTCAGGGTGAACCCCTCGACTTCCGGACGATGCAGCAGTACCTCGAGAAGTCCGGCGTGTCCAAGTACTACTGGCCGGAGCGGCTCGAGTACATCGCCGAGCTGCCGCGCAACGCGGTCGGCAAGGTCCAGAAGAACGTCCTGCGCGAGCAGGCTGCCGCGCTCGTCGCGACGAAGGAGAAGTAACCGAGATGACCACGTTCAACGAGGCCGAGTTCCAGCAGCTCAAGGCCGAGGTCACCGAGTGGGTCCGCGGCCGCGGCGAGGACTGGGCGAACGAGATCGAGCGCACCGGCCAGGTGAGCCCAGAGCTCTTCCAGGAGCTCAAGGACAAGGGCTGGCTGTCCCTCGCGGCGCCGACCGAGCTCGGCGGGCGGGCCATCCCGTTCTCCCGCTACCTCGAGATCATGGAGATCGTGTCGCGTTCGCACGCGTCGATCCGCATGCTCGTGCACGTCATCAACGGCACCTGGCGGGCGATGCAGCCGTACGCGACCCCGGAGCAGATCGAGCAGGTCGTCAAGCCGTCCGTCGCCGGTGACAAGCTCGTCGCGTTCACGCTGACCGAGGCCACCGCCGGTACCGGCGCCGACATCCGCACCACCGTCCGTCGCGAGGGCGACACCTACGTGATGAACGGCGAGAAGCACCTCATCACGTTCGGCGTGAAGTGCGACTACTGGCTCATCGCGGCGCGGCTGGAGGGCACGACGGGCCAGGACGGCACCGTCGCGTTCCTCATGCCGAACACCGGGCTCCCGGGCGCCGAGGTGATCGACGACTCGGACACCATGGGCATCCGCGGCACCGACCACGCGATCCTCCGCTTCACCGACACCCCGATCCCCGCGAGCGCGCTGCTCGGCGACGAGGGCCAGGGCCTGGAAGTCGCACTGGGCGGCTTCCTGCTCCCGAGCCGCGTGTCGGTCGCGATGAGCGCCGTCGGGCTCGCCGAGCGTGCGAACGAGCTCGCCGTCGAGTACGCCAACGAGCGCGAGACCTTCGGCAAGAAGCTCGCCACCCGTCAGGCGATCCAGTTCTACATCGCCGAGAACTACGCCGACATCGCCGCGGCACGCGCCCTGGTGCTCGAGGCGGCCCGCGCCTACGAGGAAGACCGTCCCGACGCCGGCACGCTCTCCAGCGCATCGAAGATGATCGCGGTCGACATGCTCGCCCGCGTCACCGACAAGGCGCTCCAGGTGCACGGCGGCCAGGGCTACTGGAAGCGCAACGCCATCGAGCGCGTCTACCGTGACGCCCGTGCGCAGCGGTTCGAAGAGGGCACCAACGAGATCCAGAAGCTGGTCGTCGGCCGCGCCGTCGTGACCGGCCAGGCCGGGTTCTAGCCGCACCACGCAACCGACTGGCGGGGGGGGGGGGGGCCCCCCCCCCCCCGCCCCGCCCGGAGAGGGGGCCCCCCCCCCCCCCCCGCGTGGAGGC
>JASCOI010000184.1 GCA_029959665.1 Microbacteriaceae bacterium PS02333 | reverse complement strand
CCGCCGGGCGCGGGCGGGGCCCCGGGGCCCGGCCGGCCGGGCGGGGCGGCCCGCCCGCCCCGCCCCCGTCGTCGCCCCGTCGGTGCTTCGCGCGCACCCCTCGTGCTGCTCGCACCGGCCGCGGTGCTCCTGCTGGCGCTCGTCGTCTACCCGCTGGTCCGGCTCATCGTCATCTCCTTCCAGGAGTACGGCCTCCGGGCGATCTTCACCGGGCAGGCCGGGTTCGCCGGCCTCACGAACTACACGAACGTCCTCACCGACGGCAGCTTCTGGCCGGTCATCCTGCGGACGATCGCCGTCACCGCGTCGATGGTGATCGGCACGCTCGTCATCGGGATGGGGGTGTCGCAGCTGCTCACGCGGCTCGGCGTCGTGATGCGGACGATCGTCAGCGTCGTGCTGGTCCTCGCGTGGGCGATGCCGAACGTCGCCTCGAGCCTGGTGTGGCAGTGGCTGTTCCAGCCCTTCTACGGCGTGCTGAACTGGCTGATCACGCAGCTGCGGGTCTTCGGCGACCACACCCAGGACAACTGGGCGTCGCACCCGGGGCAGGCGTACACCATCGTCCTGACCCTCGTGATCTGGCAGGCGGTCCCGTTCGTCGCCCTGACGCTCTACGCGGCGCAGTCGCAGATCGCGCCCGAGTACTACGAAGCCGGGTCGCTCGACGGCGCCTCGGCGTGGGCGATGTACCGCGCGATCACGCTGCCGGCACTCGCCCCGACGCTGCTCCTCGTGACGATCCTGTCGGTGATCTGGGACTTCAACGTGTTCAACCAGATCTGGCTCCTCACCAGGGGTGGTCCTGAGGACGCAACCCTCACGCTCGGCGTCTGGACCTTCGTGAAGTCCTTCGTCTCCAACGCCTACGGGCAGGGCGCGGCGATCGCGGTCATCTCGACGGCGATCCTCGGCGTGCTCACCAGCTACTACATCCGCCGGCTCATCCGGAGCGGGGAGGAAGACCTGTGACGGCTCCTGCTGTTCGACCCGAAGCGCGCCAGGTGCGCCAGCGCAAGCGGAAGCCCCGCGTGCTCGCCAACACCGTCGCCGTGCTGTTCTGCCTGGTGTGGGTGTTCCCGATCTACTGGATGCTGAACACCGCGTTCAAGCCGGCGGACGAGGTCACCACCCTCACGCCGATCTGGGCGCCCATCCACCCGACGATCGAGAACTTCACCAGGGCACTCACACAAGAGGGCTTCCTGGGCTACCTCCGGAACTCCGCGATCGTCGTGGTGGCCGCGGTGCTGCTGTCGATCGTCGTCGGGTTCCTGGCGTCGGCGGCGCTGTCGCGGTTCCGGTTCAAGGGACGCCGTGCGATCCTCGTCGGCATCCTCTTCGTGCAGATGATCCCGTCGGGCGCGCTGCTCATCCCGCTGTTCCTGTCGTTCCAGTCGCTCGGGCTGCTCAACAGCTACATCGGGCTGATCCTGGCGTACGTCGCGAGCGTCCTGCCGTTCTCGATCTGGGTCATGCGCGGCTTCTTCGTCGCGGTCCCGGTGGAGATCGAAGAGGCGGCGAAGACCGACGGCGCCGGCACGTTCCGCATCCTGTGGAGCGTGCTGTTCCCGCTCGTGATGCCCGGGGTCATCGCGACGAGCGTGTTCGCGTTCATCGCGGCGTGGAACGACTACCTGACCGCGTACGTGATGCTCAAGGACCAGTCGATGTACACGCTGCCGGTCTGGCTCGCGGGCTTCTCGACGAACAAGGGGACGGACTTCGGCGGACTCATGGCGGCGAGCGTGCTGTTCAGCCTGCCGGTCGTGGTGTTCTTCCTCATCGTGCAGCGTCGTCTGGTCAGCGGCATGACGGCCGGCGCTGTGAAGGGGTAGCGCCGGACGCGCCCTGCGCCGCGCCGCGCGCATGACGCCGAGATCGCACTTCGTGTCGCTTCCCACCGGGAGGTTCCGACACGAAGTGCGATCTCGTCGTCTTTTGGTCGTCTTCGGGCGTGTGGGATTGGGAACGAGTACTTGCGTTTGTGTTGGGTGTGGACGTACAGTTCCTGAAACCAACGCGAACGAAGGAGTTCGGGCATGTACGCAACCGAGCGGCACGACGCCATCGCCGCCGAGCTGCAGTCGGCAGGGCGGGTCTCCGTCGCCGATCTCGCCGAGCACTTCGACGTCACGACCGAGACCGTCCGGCGTGACCTCGACGCGCTCGAGTCGGCCGGGGTCCTCCGCCGGGTGCACGGGGGAGCGGTCCCGGTCGGACGCTCCAGCGTGGTCGAACTCACCGTCGCCGAGCGCGAGGGGCAGCACGGCTCCGCCAAGTCCGCGATCGCCCGGGCCGCGATGCGCCTCGTCCCGCCGACCTTCACCGGGTCCATCGCACTCGACGCCGGCACCACCTGCGCCGCCGTGGCGACCGAACTCGCACGGTGGGAGCCCGCGGAGTCCGGCGCGACGATCACCGTCATCACGAACTCCGTCCCCATCGCCGCGACCCTGCAGCACAGCGAGCACGTCGAGCTGCACCTGCTCGGTGGCCGCGTGCGCGGGGTGACGAGCGCCGCGGTCGGGACCGCCACCGTCGAGCAGATCGGCGCGCTGCGTCCCGACATCGCCTTCGTCGGCACGAACGGGCTCTCCGCCGGGTTCGGCCTGAGCACCCCGGACGAGTACGAGGCCGCCGTGAAGGCCGCGTACGTGCTCGCCGCACGTCGGAGCGTCGTCCTCGCGGACGCCGCGAAGCACGGCGTCGAGGCACTCATGCGGTTCGCCCGGCTCGACGAGGTCGACACGATCGTCACCGACGAGCAGCCCCCAGCTGACCTCGCCGGAGCACTCACCGACGCTGACGTCGAGGTGGTCGTGGCATGAACGAGTCCAGCACACGCATCGTCACGGTGACGCCGAACCCGTCGCTCGACCGCACGATCGAGCTCGCCGGGGAACTGCAGCGCGGCTCCGTGCAGCGCGCCACCCGGTCGACCGCGGAGCCGGGCGGCAAGGGCGTCAACGTCTCCCGTGTCGTCGTCGCCAGTGGCGGGGACACGATCGCCGTCCTGCCCGGGGACGAGCTCGACCCGGTCCTGCTCGGCCTCGCCACCCGCGGCATCCCGACCGCCGCGCTGCCGATCGGTGCACCGCTCCGCTCCAACGTGACCGTCACCGAGCCGACCGGCACGACGACGAAGCTCAACGAGCCGGGCCCGTCCCTCGCCGGCCGCCTCGACGAGCTCGCC
This sequence comes from Microbacteriaceae bacterium PS02333, assembly GCA_029959665.1. Lineage (GTDB taxonomy): Bacteria > Actinomycetota > Actinomycetes > Actinomycetales > Microbacteriaceae > Curtobacterium > Curtobacterium guangdongense. Next base: position 2,826 of record JASCOI010000184.1, on the reverse strand, counting down.
GCGCTGGTCGCCGACACCGCGGACGTCACCGCCACCGGCCCCCGTGCCCGGTGGGTCGTCTTCGCCGGATCGCTCCCGCCCGGCCTGCCGGACGACGCACTCGCCGTCCTCGTGCGGGCCGTCCGCGAGCGGCACGGGGACGACGTCCGGATCGCCGTCGACTCGTCGGGCGTTCCGTTCACCGCGCTGCTGCAGTCCGGCGAGCGGATCGACCTGGTCAAGCCGAACGCCGAGGAGCTCGCTGAGATCGTCGGCGGGGACCCGGACGAGTACGAACGCGACCACGAACTCGCGGCAGCGGCAGCCGAACGGCTCCGTGACCGTGGAGTGGACACCGTCCTGCTCACCCTCGGCAGCGCCGGCGCGATCCTGATCGGGCCGGAGGGCTCGTTCGCCGCGGCGGCACCCCGCATCGTCGCCCGCTCGACCGTGGGCGCCGGTGACTCCTCCCTGGCTGGGTACCTCCTCGCCGAAGTCGCCGGTCGTCCGCCGGAGGAGCGGCTCGCACAGGCCGTCGCGACGGGGGCCGCGGCGGCCGCACTCCCGGGGAGCGACGTCCCGGCGCTCGACCACACCGACCCGGGTGCCGTCACCGTCACCCGCCTCCGTCAGACAGCGGCTCCCGCCGCCTGACCGCACCACCGCAACGAACCCCACCGCAACCCGAACCACAGCGAACCCCAGCGCCACCGCGCCACTGCAAAGGAGCACACCATGACCGCTGCGCGCAGCTCGGACACGAGTCCCGGCCTCATCAGCGTCGCCCTCGTCGGCCTCGACGAAGACCTCGGCGCCACCTCGTCCGACGTCATCCGCGTCCTCGCCGACCGCGTCGCTGCGACCGGCCGCGCGGCCGACGGAAGCGCCCTCGCGGCGGACGCCATCAAGCGTGAGGCGAGCGTCGGCACCGGCGTCCCCGGTGGCATCGCCATCCCGCACGCCCGCTCGGCGTCGGTCACCGAACCGACACTCGCGATGAGCAGACTCGCCCGGAAGGTGCCGTTCGGCGCCCCGGACGGCGACGCCGACCTGGTCTTCATGATCGCCGTGCCCGAGGGGGCCGACAAGGACCACCTCACCGTCCTCTCCACCCTGGCCCGGGCGCTCATCCGCGAGGACTTCACGGCCGCCCTCCGCGCCGCGACCACGCAGCAGGAGATCGTCGACCTGGTGGACCGCGAGGTGACCGGCGAGGTCGCCGACGCCGGCGTCACGGGCGCACCCCGAGCCTCCAGTCCGGCCGCGCCGACCACAGCCGCGCCGACCACGGCACCGGCCGCCGGCCGGAAGGTCATCGTGGGGGTCACCGCCTGCCCGACCGGCATCGCGCACACCTACATGGCGGCCGACGCCCTCGTCGCCGCCGCCCAGCGCGCCGGTGCCGAGATGCACGTCGAGACGCAGGGGTCCTCGCAGGTCGAGCCGCTCGACCCGGCGCTCATCGCCCGGGCCGACGCCGTCGTCTTCGCGGTCGACGTCGACGTCCGCGACCGTTCGCGCTTCGCCGGCAAGCCCCTCGTGTCCGGCCCGGTCAAGCGCGGCGTGGACGAACCCGACGCGATGATCGCCGAGGCACTCCGAGCCGCCGACGACCCGAACGCCGCCCGGGTGTCCGGATCCGCGGCCGAGGCGGGCAGCAGCACCGCGAAGGACGAGCACTTCGGGCAGTCGCTGAAGCGCTGGCTCCTCACCGGTGTCTCCTACATGATCCCGTTCGTCGCCGGCGGCGGTCTGCTCATCGCCCTCGGGTTCCTGCTCGCCGGGTACGGCATCGCTCTGGCCCACGGCGACTCCGGGCAGAACAACGCCGTGTACACGCTGACGCACTACACGCTGCTGAACCTGCCGCCGGAGGGCCTGGCGTACTACCTCGGTGCCGCCGCGTTCCAGATCGGAGGCGTGTCGCTCGGGTTCCTCGTCGCAGCCCTCGCCGGGTACATCGCGTACGCCATGGCCGACCGCCCCGGCATCGCGCCGGGCTTCGTCGCCGGGTCGATCGCCGTCTTCATGAACGCCGGGTTCCTCGGCGGTCTGGTCGGCGGTCTCATCGCCGGAGCCGCCGCCTACTGGATCGGGCGCATCCCGGTCTGGCGCTGGCTCCGCGGCCTGATGCCGGTCGTGATCATCCCGCTGTTCGCGTCGATCATCGCCTCCGGTCTGCTGCTCCTGGTGCTCGGCGGCCCGATCGCCTGGGTGATGACGCAGCTCACCACCTGGCTGAACTCGCTCAGCGGCGCCTCGGCGATCCTGCTCGGCATCATCCTCGGCCTCATGATGGCGTTCGACCTCGGCGGTCCCGTGAACAAGGTGGCGTACGCGTTCGCCGTCGCGGGCCTCGGTGCCGGATCGGCCACCAACGTCGTGCCGTTCGAGATCATGGCCGCGGTCATGGCGGCCGGCATGGTCCCGCCGCTGGCCCTGGCACTCGCGTCGACCGTCCTCTACCGCAAGGGGTTCACGAAGCCCGAGCGCGAGAACGGCAAGGCCGCGTGGCTGCTCGGTGCGTCGTTCATCTCCGAGGGGGCGATCCCCTTCGCCGCCGCCGACCCGCTGCGTGTCATCCCGGCGTCGATGGTCGGTGCCGCTGTGACCGGTGCGATCTCGATGGCTGCCGGTGTGACCTCGCGGGCACCGCACGGTGGGATCTTCGTGTTCTTCGCCATCGGGGACGTCGCGATGTTCATCGTCGCGATCCTGGCGGGCACCGTCGTCTCGGCGCTGGTGCTGGTCGGCCTGAAGAAGTGGGTGCGTCGGGCGCCGGCCGCTGACGCCGCCGCGGGCCCCGTGCCGGCCGCCCACCCGGTCGCGGGCGCCCCGGACGGCGGG
>JASCOI010000183.1 GCA_029959665.1 Microbacteriaceae bacterium PS02333 | reverse complement strand
CCGCCGCCTCGCTGTCATATCCCCCCCGCCCGGGGGCCGGGGGCCCCGGGGGCCTCCCGTCGTTCCTGGTCACGTCCAGGGCTGTCGGCGGCCGCCGATAAGGTGTTCTGCATGACACGCCTGCGCCTCGCATCCGTCAACGTGAACGGCGTCCGCGCCGCGTTCCGCAAGGGCATGGGCGACTGGCTCGACGGGCGGGGCGTCGACGTCCTCGCCCTGCAGGAAGTCCGCGCATCGACCGACGACCTCACCGGACTCCTCGGCGACGGGTGGGACATCGTGCACGACCCTGCCTCGGCGAAGGGCCGCGCGGGCGTCGCGATCGCATCACGCCACCGAGCGCACATCCACCGCGTCGAGCTCGGACCGTCGGAGTTCGACTCCGCCGGTCGCTGGCTCGAAGCCGACTACGAGATCGACGGCACCCTCGTGACCGTCGTGTCGACGTACGTGCACTCGGGCGAGGTCGGCACCGAGAAGCAGGACGAGAAGTGGAAGTTCCTCGACGCGATGACGGAGCGACTGCCGGAGCTCCGCGAGCACAACCCGCTCGCGGTCGTCGTCGGTGACCTCAACGTCGGACACGACGAGCGCGACATCAAGAACTGGAAGGGCAACGTCAAGCGTGCCGGCTTCCTGCCCAGGGAGCGCGCGTACTTCAGCCGCTTCTTCGGCGCCGACGGCGAGCAGGTCGAGGGCGCTGACGGGTCGACGGGCACCGGGCTCGGCTGGGTCGACGTCGGTCGTGACCAGGCCGGCGACGTCGAGGGGCCGTACACGTGGTGGTCCTGGCGCGGCCAGGCCTTCGACAACGACACCGGATGGCGCATCGACTACCAGATGGCCACGCCCGACCTCGCCGCGAAGGTGAGCTCCTACACGGTCGACCGCGCCGCGGCGTACGACCAGCGATGGTCCGACCACGCCCCCGTGGTCGTCGACTACGAGCTCTGATCCCCACCCTCTTCCAGCAGTACAGGAACACCACCATGACCAAGACCCGCATCTTCTCGGGCATCCAGCCGTCAGCCGGCTCGCTGCACCTCGGCAACTACATCGGCGCCCTCATGCAGTGGAGGGACCTGCAGGACGACCACGACGCGATCTACTGCGTCGTCGACATGCACGCCATCACGAGCCCGCAGGACCCGGCGGAGCTCCGCGCGAGCACCCGTGCCACCGCCGCGCAGTACATCGCGTCGGGCATCGACCCGTCGAAGTCGACCCTGTTCGTGCAGTCCCACGTGCCCGCGCACGCCGAGCTCGCGTGGGTGTTGAACACCCTCACGGGCTTCGGTGAGGCGAGCCGCATGACCCAGTTCAAGGACAAGTCGGCGCGCCAGGGGACAGAGGCAGCGTCGGTGGGGCTCTTCACCTACCCCGTCCTGATGGCCGCGGACATCCTGCTCTACGACACCGCCGTGGTACCGGTCGGCGACGACCAGCGGCAGCACGTCGAGCTGACCCGTGACCTGGCGAACCGCTTCAACTCGCGGTTCGGCGACACCTTCGTGGTGCCGAAGGCGCAGATCGGCACCGAGTCGGCCCGCATCTACGACCTGCAGGACCCGACCAGCAAGATGAGCAAGTCGGCCGCGTCGGACAACGGGCTCATCCGCCTGCTCGACGACCCGAAGCGCACGGCGAAGAAGATCAAGTCCGCGGTGACCGACACCGAGCGCGAGATCCGGGCCGACCGTGCCACCAAGCCCGGTGTCACGAACCTGCTCGCGATCCTGTCGGCGTTCACGCGCACGCCGGTCGCCGAACTCGAGTCGTCGTTCGCCGGGCGGGGCTACGGCGACCTGAAGGGCGAGGTCGCGGACGCGGTGGTCGCCGAGCTCGAGCCGGTGCGCGCCCGCACGCTCGAGCTCCTCGACGACCCGGCGGAGCTCGACCGCCTGCTCGCCGTCGGTGCCGAGCGAGCCGAGTCCATCGCCGAGGCGACCCTGGCGCGCGTCTACGACCGCATCGGCTTCGTCCCGCGCGTCCGGCGCTGACCGTGCTCCCCGTCACGCTGGCGTCCGAGCGCGTCCGGCTCGACCTCCCCACCCGGGCGGACACCGTCGCGATCACCGAGGCCTGCCAGGACCCGGACGTCATCCGCTGGACGACGATCCCCACGCCGTACCGGCCGCAGGACGCGAACGCCTTCATCGACGCGCTCGTGGGGCCCGGGTGGGCGTCCGACCGCGAGTACACGTGGGCGATCCGACAGCCGGGCTCGACCTGGCTCGTCGGCGTCATCTCGTACCGCACCCAGCGCCGCGACCTCGGGTTCTGGCTCGCGCCGTCCGCGCGTGGCCACGGACTCGTGCACGAAGCGGTCACCCTCGTCGTCGACTGGGCGTTCGACCGTGGCGCCCCCGACGTGTACTGGGAGTGCTACGAGGGCAACGTGGCATCGGCGAGCGTCGCACGGCGCGCCGGGTTCTCGTACACGGGTTCCGGCGACGCGGTCATCCCGAACCGGGACGGCTCCCCCGCATCGGCGTGGAAGGGGCTCCGTCGCGCCGACGGGGCACCTGCCTCCGACCTCGCCTGGCCCGCCGAGTCGTTCGCGGCCGCCCGGTAGTCTCGGACCGTGGACGGCAGCGCACCGACGACTCCCGACCCGGCCCCGTCGGCATCGCCGGCAGAGGTCCGGGCGATGCGCCGCGGGCTCGAACTGGCAGCGCTCGGCCCCGTGCTCGGCGACCACGCCCGGGTCGGCGCCGTCGTCCTCTCCCCCGCGGGCGACGTCCTCGCCGAGGGCTGGCACAAGGGCGCCGGGACGCCGCACGCCGAGGTCGACGCGATGGCGAAGCTCCGAACCGAGCAGCTCCGCGGTGCGACGGTCGTCGTCACGCTCGAGCCGTGCAACCACACCGGGCGGACCGGCCCGTGCTCCGTGGCGTTGATCGAGGCCGGGGTGGGCCGCGTCGTGTACGCGATCGACGACCCCGGCGCGGACGTGCACGGCGGTGCCGACCGGCTTCGAGCCGCCGGTGTCGACGTCGTGTCGGGTGTCCTCGCGGACGAGGCCTCTGCGTTCCTCGAACGCTGGCTCGCATCGGTCCGTCGGGGCCGTCCCTGGGTGACCGTGAAGTGGGCGTCCAGCCTGGACGGCCGGGCCGCAGCAGCCGACGGCACGAGCAAGTGGATCACGGGAGCGGCCGCTCGCCAGCACGTGCACGAGCAGCGCGCCTCGCACGACGCGATCGTCGTCGGGACGGGCACCGTGCTCGCGGACGACGCGTCCCTCACCGCACGCGGGGACGCGGGCGAACTCCTCACCGACCAACCCCTCGCGGTCGTCCTCGGCGACCGAGCCGTCCCCGCTGACGCCGCCGTCCGACGCCACCCCCGCGGCTTCGTGCAGCTGCCGGGACACGACCTCGATGCCGCGCTCCGCGCGCTCGGCGACGGCGGGGTCCGCACGGTCTTCGTCGAGGGCGGCCCGACCGTCGCGTCGGCGTTCATCGCCGCCGGACTCGTCGACGAGTACCTCGTCTACGTCGCGCCGGTCCTGCTCGGCGGCCCCCGTGTTGCGCTCGGTGACATCGGCGTGGGAAGCATGAACGAACGTCTGCGGTTGGACGTACTATCGACAACCAGCCTCGGCCCTGACCTGCTGGTGCGTGCACGTCCATCCGGTCGCAACCCTGAGCGACACCGCCACGACGAGCACGCGAACGACGGGGCCCGTAACGACCGGAGTACCCCATGACCGACGCGCTGACCTCCCCCACCCCCGGGAGCCCGGTCCAGTTCGAGGTGTCCACCAACGTCCCGACCAGCCACGGCACCTTCGAGATGCGCGCCTACCGCGACCTGGTGACCGGTGCCGAGCACGTGGCGATCATCGGCGCACTGCCCGACGGCTCCGCTCCGACGGACGGCGCGCTCGTGCGCGTGCACTCGGAGTGCCTGACCGGAGAGGCCTTCGGCTCACTGAAGTGCGAGTGCGGCCCGCAGCTCGACGCCGCCCTCGACACGATCGCCGTCGAAGGCGGTGTCGTGGTCTACCTGCGCGGGCACGAAGGACGCGGGATCGGACTCGTCAACAAGCTGAAGGCCTACCGGCTCCAGGAAGACGGCCTCGACACGCTCGACGCAAACCTCGCGCTCGGACTCCCCGCGGACTCCCGCGAGTACGGCGGCGCTGCCGGCATCCTCACCGACCTCGGGATCAGCCGGGTGCGGCTGCTGTCGAACAACCCGGAGAAGCGTCGTCAACTCGAAGAGCACGGCATCACGGTCGACACGCTGGTCCCCCTGGTCGTCGGCGTCTCAGCGCAGAACGCCGGGTACCTGGACACCAAGCGCGACCGCATGGGCCACGAGCTCCCCGGACACCTGCAGGTCGGCGCGCACAACTGACGCTGGGATACCAGCTCCTCGGCGGATTCGCAGGTCGGCGACATCCGTCGTACACTGATGGCTTCCGTCACAAGCGGTACACCACCAACCGAACGCACCCGATCGAACACCAGCGCCACCTGCGCCGACCGATCGGTGTCCGCAGTCCGGTACCGCTGCGTCGCCTGCACGACGCTCTGCTCGGAGTCCACACCGCCCCATGTCCGCCACATCGGCAGCACCTGCACCCGCACCCGCCACGAACCCGCGCTCCCGCGTCGTCGTCGCGAGCCTCATCGGCACGTCCATCGAGTTCTACGACTTCTACGTGTACGCGACCGCCGCGGTCCTCGTCTTCCCGACCCTGTTCTTCCCGAACGAGGACCCCACTGCATCGCAGCTGTCGTCGTTCGTGACCTTCGCGCTCGCGTTCTTCGCGCGTCCCGTCGGCTCGATCATCTTCGGCCACTTCGGTGACCGCATCGGCCGCAAGACCACCCTCGTCGCTTCGCTGCTCGTGATGGGCACCGCCACGTTCTTGATCGGCTGCCTGCCGACGTTCGACTCGATCGGCATCTGGGCGCCGGTCCTCCTCGCCGTGATGCGCTTCGCACAGGGTGTCGGCCTCGGTGGCGAGTGGTCCGGTGCGGCCTTGCTCGCGACCGAGAACGCCCCGAAGGGCAAGCGCGGCGTGTTCGGCTCGATGCCGCAGCTCGGCGCCCCGATCGGCTTCCTGCTCGCCAACGGACTGTTCATCGCGATCAACGCCGCGATGCCCGCCGGCGCCGACGGCACCCCGAACCCGGACTTCCAGGCATGGGGCTGGCGTCTGCCGTTCCTGCTCTCGGCCGTGCTCGTGCTCGTCGGGCTGTACGTCCGCTTCCGGCTCGTCGAGTCGACGGTGTTCCGCGGCGTGCAGGAGTCGGGCACCGTCGCGAAGGTCCCGCTGGGCCGGGTGTTCCGCACCTCGTGGCGCGCGCTCATCGTCGGCACGCTCGGCATGGTCGCCACCTACGTGCTCTTCTACTTCATGACGACCTTCACGCTCTCGTACGGCACCACCGGATCGACTGCCTCGGCACTCGTCCCGAAGGTCGGCCTCGGCTACTCGCGCGGCGAGTTCCTGACCCTGCTGATGATCGGCGTGGTGTTCTTCGGCATCTTCACGCCGATCGCCGGGATCCTCGCCGACAAGTTCGGCCGTCGGAAGACCCTCATCCCGACCACCATCGGCATCGCGCTCTTCGGTCTGACGTTCCAGTTCTGGTTCGCCGCCTCGACCGGCCCGATCACCGTCGTCACCTTCCTCATCGTCGGGCTGTCGCTGATGGGGCTGACGTTCGGCCCGATGGGCGCACTGCTCCCCGAGCTGTTCCCGACGAACGTCCGCTACACGGGTTCGGCGATCGCGTACAACGTCGCGTCCATCCTGGGCGCATCGCTCGCGCCGACGATCGCGCTCGCGCTGTGGAAGGCCGACGGCAACATCTTCCTGGTCGGGCTGTACCTGACCATCGCCGCCGTCGTCACCCTCGTCGCACTGCTCTTCATCCGCGAGACGAAGGGCGGCGACTTCGCGGACGAGGACGCACCGCGCGTCCACGCCGACGCGACCACCTCGGACGGGCACGTGCACACGTCCGGCAGCCTCGCGCCGTAGCCGCGCCCATCTCCGAGACGGGAGGCCCGGTGCCAGCTGGCACCGGGCC
>JASCOI010000182.1 GCA_029959665.1 Microbacteriaceae bacterium PS02333 | reverse complement strand
CCGTCTGCAGGGCGGTCCTCCTCGGGCGATGTGGTCCGCGCGGAGGGGGGCGCACGACGGCACCCGTGACGTGGTCACGGGTGCCGTCGTGCTCGGTGTTACGGGGTGGCGCAGGTCGACGGCAGGGTGTTGGTCGCGTCGACCTTGGTCGTGCCGGAGCCGTCGTCGGTCGCGTAGAAGGTCGAGCCACCTGCACGGGTGCCGCTGACGCAGAACGACTGCTTGTCGGCGCCGACCTTGATCTTGAGCCCGGTCGTGTTGCTGCTCGAGTACGTCACGCCAGCCTGCGACCAGGTCTGCGTGGTTCCGGTACCGACCGCTGAGCCACGCGTCGCGGCGGTGGACAGGTCGATCGTGGCTCCGGCGGTCGGGAAGGACCCGAGCGTGCTGAGCGCGGAGACCGCGGCGGTCTTGGCGTTCGTGACGTCCGACTGGACGGCCGAGTCCTTCGCGTTGTTCTGCACGCCGAGGTACACCGGGATCGCGATCGCGGCGAGGATGCCGATGATGATGACGACGACGAGGAGTTCGATCAGGGTGAAGCCCTTCTCGTTGTCGTTCACGAGGTCCTTGCGGCGAGCGTTGAGCTTGCCCATGAGACGGAAGTACATTTCTTTTCCTTTGGCTGGAATGAGATTCGGGTGTGGTTCCGGCTATTGCTCGCCGCCGGACATCAGCATATTCGCGCCGATTTCCAGGCAAAATCCCGAGAACGGGGGGCAACTGATGCCGAATCCGCCCCCACAAGCGGGGGCAACTGATGCCGAATCCGCCCCCACAAGCGGGGGCAAACGGAACAGTCGACCACCCGTTCGAGGGACGGCGGCTTACGCTCAGGAACCCTGGATGACCGAGGTGATCTGGAAGATCGGGAGGTAGAGGGCGATGATCATGCCACCGACGACCACACCGAGGAATGCAATCAGAAGCGGTTCGATGAGTGAGGTGAGGGCCTCGGTGGTCGATTCGACTTCGGAATCGTAGAAGACCGCGATTTTCTCGAGCATCACTTCGAGTGACCCTGCGTCCTCGCCGACGGCGACCATCTGCGTCACCATCGCGGGGAACACCGTTTCTTTCGCGAGCGGTGCCGCGATCGATTCACCTTTTCGTACCGATTCGGCGACATTCGCCAATGCGCGCTGCACGACGAAGTTGTTCGACACCTCGCCGACGATCTTCAACGCCTGCAGGATCGGAACGCCCGCACCGATCATGTTCGAGAAGTTCCTCGAGAACCGCGCCATGATGATCTTCCGCTGGAGCTGGCCGAACACCGGCAACTTCAGGACGAGTGGATCCACGACCGACCGGACGCGTTCGGTGTTCTTGTTCACTCGCCACCAGAGCCAGAACGCGATCACCGCTGCCGCGAGAGGGATCGCGATGTACCGCATGGCGTGGGACAGGTACACGAGCAACATCGTGGGCAGCGGGAGCTTCCCACCGAGCCCCTCGAACATGCTCTGGAAGACCGGCACGATGAAGATGAGCATGATGGCGACCGCGAGGAGTGACATGACCAGCACGACGACCGGGTAGGTCATCGCGGACTTGATGGTCGAGCGGAGCTTGTGCTCCTTCTCGAAGTTCGTCGCGATCGAGTCCATCGCCTTGTCCAGGAAGCCGCCGGTCTCGCCTGCTCGGATCATGTTGATCATGATCGGCGGGAAGTCGACCGGGTACTTGGCGACGGCCTCGGAGAAGGAGACGCCTCGCTCGACGTCGTCGCGGACCTTGCCGAGGATGTCCTTGAGCTTCTTGTTCTCCGTCTGCTCGGCCAGGATCGTCAGCGCGCGCAGCAGAGACAGCCCGGAGGTGAGCATCGTCGAGGCCTGCCGCGACATGATCGCCAGGTCCTTGAGTCCGACACCCTTCTCGAATCCCGGGATCTTGATCTCGGCCTGCAGCCCCGTGCCGGCCTTCGCCTCGGTGATGGCGATCGGCGAGACCCCCATCGTGCGCAGGCGCTGGACGACCGCACCTTCCGACGCGGCGTCGAGCCGCCCCTTGACGAGCTTGCCGCCGCCGTCGCGGCCCCGGTAGTCGAACGCGAGTGACATCAGTGGCCTCCGGAGAACTTGTCGCCGAAGTCGATCCCGCTCGCGGCGATGGCCGCTGCGGACGAGTCGGACGGAGATTCGACGCGCTGCACGAGCCGGTCGAACCCTTCGTGGTCGTGGACCTTCTCCATCGCCGCACGACGCGTGATTGTGCCGACGTTGACGAGTTCGGCGAGGTCCTGGTCCATCGTGTGCATGCCCGAGTCACGGCCGGCCTGCATGGCGGAGGTGATCTGGTAGGTCTTGCCCTCGCGGATGAGGTTGCCGATGGCGGGGGTCGTGGTCATGATCTCGGTCGCGACGACCCGGCCGGAGCCGCTGGCCTTCGGCACGAGCGTCTGGCAGACGACGCCTTCGAGCGTGGACGCGAGCTGCGTCCGGATCTGCCCCTGCTGGTGCGGCGGGAACACGTCGATGACACGGTCGATGGTGCCGGGAGCGCTCTGCGTGTGCAGCGTCGCGAACACCAGGTGCCCGGTCTCGGCGGCGGTCAGCGCGACCGAGATCGTCTCGAGGTCGCGGAGCTCGCCGATCAGGATGACGTCGGGGTCCTGACGCAACACGTGCTTGAGCGCCTTCGCGAAGGAGTGCGTGTCCGCACCGACCTCGCGCTGGTTGATGATCGCCTTCTTGTGGTCGTGCATGAACTCGATCGGGTCCTCGACCGTGACGATGTGGTCGGCACGGGTCTCGTTGACCAGGTCGATGAGCGCGGCGAGGGTGGTCGACTTGCCGGAACCGGTGGGCCCGGTGACGAGCACGAGCCCACGCGGCAGCTTGGCGAAGTCGCCGACGTGCTCCGGGATGCCGAGCTGCTTGAGCGTCTTGATCTTGGTGGGGATGATGCGGAAGGCCGCTCCCCAGTTGCCGCGCTGCTGGTAGTAGTTCACGCGGAAGCGGTACTCCGGCGACAGCGAGTACGCGAAGTCGAGCTCCTGCTCGTGGTCGAACTGCCCGGCCTGCTCGACGGTCATCAGGGTCTTCAGCGCTGCGATGACCTTGTTCCGCGCCCAGGGTCCACCGGGAACGGCGGGGCGGAGACCTCCGTCGACACGGACGGTCGGCGGGGCGTCAGCGGTGACGTGGAGATCGGAGGCGCCCTGGTAGACGACCTGGGCAAGTGCGGTGATGAGGTCAGGGTCCGCGACTTCACGCGCGTGGCGCGTGAAGCCGATCTCCGGCAGCGGCTCGGCACCCGGTGCGACGGCGGGCGTGGCGAACACGGTGGGCGCGTGCACGGCCGGGAGGACCGTGGTCGGGTCAGCAGGGACGACCGGCAGGTGCTGGGTCGCCTGATCCGCGTACCCGTAGGACGCGGTCGAGGGCGGGACCGCGGCCGGCGGCGTCGCCGGACGCGCCTGCGGCTGCGCGACCGGCACGGCGACGGGCGAACCGGACGGTGCGGGCCACCCGGCGAGGTCGTCGGACAGGTCGTAGACGGGCACTGCGGGCGCAGCAGGTGCCGGCGCGGCAGCAGTCACCTCCGACTGCGACGCCAGGCGGGCGGCACGCCGGCCACCGACCTCGGTGCCGGGACGGCCGGGGTGCCAGCCGTCGATGGGGTCGTTGACGTCGGGGATGTCGTACACGGAATCGGTCATCGGTTCGTGCCCTTCGCCTACGCCACCACGCGCAGGATCTCGTCGACGCTCGTCAGCCCGAGCTTCACCTTTTCCCAGCCGTCCTGCCGGAGCGTGAGCATGCCCTGCTCCTGCGCGACACGGCTGATCTCGGCGCTGGATGCCCGTGCGACGGCGAGGCGCTCGATCTCCTCGGAGACGGTCATGACCTCGTGCAGGGCGATGCGGCCGCGGTACCCGGTGTTCGAGCAGACGGCACAGCCCACCGGCGCGAAGAACGGCGGGATCGTGGCGTCATCGTCACCGACGAAGCCCATCACCCGGAGCTGCTCGAACGTGTACTCGGCCGGGGCCTTGCAGCGGTCGCAGAGCTTGCGGGCGAGACGCTGCGCGACGACGCAGTCGAGCGCCGATCCGACGAGGAAGGGCTCGATGTCCATCTCGGTGAGACGGGTGATCGCCGAGGGAGCGTCGTTCGTGTGCAGCGTGGAGAGCACGAGGTGACCGGTGAGCGATGCCTCGATCGCGATCTGGGCGGTCTCGTGGTCGCGGATCTCACCGAGGAGCACGACGTCGGGGTCGGAACGCAGGATCGACCGGAGCGCGGACGCGAAGGTCAGGCCGGCCTTCGGGTTGACCTGCACCTGGTTGATGCCCGCCATCCGGTACTCGACCGGGTCCTCGACCGTGATCACGTTGATCTCGGGTCGGGCGACGGCGTTGAGGGTCGTGTACAGCGTGGTCGACTTGCCCGAGCCGGTCGGGCCGGTGACGAGGATCATGCCGTACGGCTTGGAGTAGGACCGCTGGTACGCGTCGAAGTTCTGCTCGAGCAGGTTGAGGTCCTTGAGGGACATCGACGTGTTCGTGTTGTCGAGGATTCGCATGACGACCTTCTCGCCCCACACGGTGGGCAGCGTCGCCACGCGGAGGTCGATCTGACGGCCACCGTGGCGGACGGACATGCGGCCGTCCTGCGGCTTGCGACGCTCGGCGATGTCGATGTCGCTCATGATCTTCAGACGGCTGATGACGCCGTTCTGGATGTTCTTGGGTGCAGGCGCCATCTCGTGCAGCACGCCGTCGATGCGGTAGCGCACCCGGACCTCGTGCTCGCCTGGCTCGATGTGGATGTCGGACGCGTGGTCCTGGATCGCCTGCGAGACGAGCAGGTTGACGAAGCGGACGATCGGGACGTCGTCGAGTGAGCCCTCGCCGATGTCGACCTGCTGCTGGGCGTTCGCCGTCGCCTCTTCTTCGAGGGAGGACGTCAGGTCGTTGAGCTCGTCGTCGGCACGCAGGTAGCGGTCGAGCGCCGCAGCGAGGTCGCGTTCCTCGACCTGGAGCGGCTTGATCGCACGGCCGGAGGCGGCACGGGCGTCGTCGATCGCGAGCACGTTCGTCGGGTTCACCATCGCGAGCACGAGCACGTCGCCCTCGAAGCCGATACCGAGCACCTGGTGCCGCCGGCAGAGCGCCGCTGGGAGCATGGACACCGCGGTGCCGTCGACCGGGTAGTCGGTCAGGGGGACGGTCTTGGAGTTGTTCGACGCCGCACGGGCGGTGATGAACTGCGCCTCGCTGACGACGCCACGATCGACGAGGGAGCGGATCGAGCGTTCGTCGATCTCCTCGTCGCCGGTGAGCGAGTCGAGGTGCTCGATCGGGAGTGCTCCGTTGAGGATCAGGATCTCGGAGAGCGTCGCCATGAGTCTCGCTGCCTCCTTCGGGTTGCGTGAGGACGTCGTGGTGCGTCGACAGGGTTCGACGCCTGTCCACGCTATGACCGGGACCGGCGGGTACCGAAGTCCCAGAATGAGGGCCGGAGGACGTCCGGACACACCCAGAACAGGGGATGGTGGACAGCGCTCGACAAAGCGCGAGGTGTGGAGGAACGAATTCGCTCGACGCGCGGGGCACGCTCGGGACATGATGAGTCATGGACATCACGAGCGTGACCGTGGGGCTGCCCGTCACCGACATCGAAGCGTCCTGCCTCTGGTACGGCGCGGTGTTCGAGCGCGTCGAGCCCGACCTCGAGCCGGACGAGGGCATCGCCGAGTACGAGATCGGCGGCATCTGGATCCAGCTCGTCGAGGACGACCAGGCCGAGGAGAACGCGGTCATCGTCCGGTTCGGCGTCGACGACGTCGCAGCGCAGCACACCCGGATCGGCGCCCTCGGCATCGATGTCGGACCCATCGAGCGCGTCGACGGCGCCGTCGACTGGTTCGACGTCCGCGACCCCGACGGCAACGTACTCAGCCTCTACTCGCTCGCGGACGAGACGGGGCGAGGATCAGGCGGTCGCGACAGCGACGCCGGCCGCACGATCTAGACGCGACCGAACGGCGGAGGGGGGGGGGGGGGGGGGGGGGGGGCCCCCCCCCCCCCCCCGGGGGGGGGGGTGTGGGGGGGGGGGCGCCCCCCCGCGCCCCCCGCCCC
>JASCOI010000181.1 GCA_029959665.1 Microbacteriaceae bacterium PS02333 | reverse complement strand
GGGGGGGCCCCCCCCCCCCCCCCCCGCCCCCCCGGGGGGCGGGCGGCGCGGCGGGGCGCCGCGGTGCGGTCCGGGCGTGCACCTTGCGTCTCGACGTGGCCGGGCCCACCCCGCGCGGCGGCTCTCCACACCGGCCCCGGCTGTCGGTCGTCCCGGCTACCCTTGTCGCGTGGTCACCGCCCTGTATCGCCGTTACCGGCCTGAGAACTTCGCCGAGCTCATCGGGCAGTCGCAGGTCACCGACCCGCTGCGCACCGCGCTCCGGACCAACCGGGTCAACCACGCGTACCTGTTCAGCGGCCCGCGCGGCTGCGGCAAGACGACGTCGGCCCGCATCCTGGCGCGCTGCCTCAACTGCGCGGAAGGCCCCACCGACACCCCGTGCGGCGTCTGCCCGAGCTGCGTCGAGCTGGCGCGCGGCGGCAGCGGATCGCTCGACGTCATCGAGATCGACGCCGCCAGCCACAACGGAGTCGACGACGCCCGCGACCTCCGTGACCGGGCCGTGTTCGCGCCCGCTCGCGACCGCTACAAGATCTTCATCCTCGACGAAGCGCACATGGTCACGCCGCAGGGCTTCAACGCGCTGCTGAAGCTCGTCGAGGAACCGCCGGAGCACGTCAAGTTCATCTTCGCGACGACCGAGCCGGAGAAGGTGATCGGGACGATCCGGTCCCGCACGCACCACTACCCGTTCCGCCTGGTCCCACCGGCGGCGATGCTGGAGTACATCGAGCAGCTCTGCACGCAGGAGTCCGTCTCGGTGGCGCCCGGCGTGCTGCCGCTGGTCGTCCGTGCCGGCGGGGGCTCCGTCCGCGACACGCTCTCCCTGCTCGACCAGCTGATCGCCGGCAGCGAAGACGGCGCGATCGCGTACGAACGTGCCGTCGCCCTGCTCGGGTACACCGACAGCGCGCTCCTCGACGACGTGGTCGACGCCCTCTCGGTCGCCGACCCCGGTTCCGCCTTCGCCGCGATCGACCGGGTGATCCAGACCGGGCAGGACCCCCGACGGTTCGTCGAGGACCTCCTCGAGCGGCTCCGCGACCTCATCGTGGTCGCCGCCACCAACGAGAGCGCCGGGGCGGTGCTCCGTGGTGTCTCGCCGGAAGAACTCGACACGATGAGCCGTCAGGCCGGTGTGTTCGGCGCGAACGGGCTTTCCCGAGGAGCCGACATCGCGAACCGCGCCCTCACCGAGATGACCGGGGCGACCTCGCCGCGCCTGCACCTCGAGCTGATGATCGCGCGGATGCTCGTCCCCGAAGCCGACGACACGCAGCGTGGTGCGCTCGCACGGGTCGAGCGGCTCGAGCGCCGGGTCGGTGTCGGTGACGCCGGTGGACACCAGGGCGGCCCGGAAGCGGTGCCGTCGGGGTCCGCAGCAACGCGCCCGGCCCAGGCTGCACCGTCTGCCCAGGCTGCACCGGCGGCGCAGGCCGCTCCGGAGCAGCGCCGTCCCGAACGCTCGACCACGCCGTCTGCTGAACCACGTCGCGCCGAACCCGCGCCGGTCGAGGCCACCCCGCCGACCAACGCCGCGCAGGACGCGGCTGCGTCCTGGGCAGCTGTCGCACCGGGGACACCCGAGCCCGAGGCCGCGGCTGCACCTGCACCTGCACCTGCACCGAGCGCTCCGGAACCGGACGGACACGCGTCGGCGTCGTCGACGGGCATGGGCTCCGTCATCGGCACCGAGCCCGCGATCCAGCCGATCGCCGCCGTCGGATTGCAGCAGATGCGGGACGCCTGGTCGCAGGTGCTCGAGCACGTCCAGCGCGCGAAGCGGTCGGCATGGACCGTCGTCCAGCCGGCGCAGGTGACCGCACTGCGGGACGACGTCCTCACGCTGACGTTCCCGAGCCAGCAGGACGTCGCCTCGTTCAAGGAGATGTCCGACCCGGCGACCAGCGTCAGCGAACTCGTCCGGGCCGCGATCATCGACGTGCTCGGGTTCCGCGTGAAGTTCGTCGCGCGCGGTCCCGGAGGCGCCGGCGGCCCCGGGGGAGCCCCACAGCGTCCGGCCCCGCGCCAGGACGCGCCCGCTCCCCGCCAGGACACGCCCGCAGCGCCCGAGCCCGCCTCTGCACCTGCTGCATCCGCCCCGGCCCCGGCCGCTCCTGCGCCGTCGGCCGCTGCGCCGTCCGCGCCGACGTCGTCCGCGCCGTCGTCGTCCGACACGCACCGGGCGCCGACGGCCCCCGCATCGGCGGCGCCGTCTCCGGCACCGCAGTCACCGGCGCAGTCACCGGCGCAGACCACGAACGCCGACACCGGCACCGAGACGCCGGCCCCGAGTCCTGCCCCGGCACCGGCTCCCGCCGCGGACTCCGCCGCCGCGCGCGCCCCCGAGACACCGGCGCCGTCGGGCCCGGTCACCGAGTGGGCCGTCGCGACCATCCCGGCGACCGACCCCACCGTGGGTGCCGTCCCGGACGACGTCGAACCGACCTGGGCCGCGCCGATGGGCTCGATCGGTCCGGACGACACCGTCGCTCCCGCGTCGACCCCCACGTCGGGACCGGTCGCCGAGACCCAGGCCGCCCTCGACGCCCTGAAGGCCGGTGGCCGTGGGCCCGTCGCGCAGCCGGCACCGGCGGCGCCGGACGTCCCGGTCGACGACTACCCGCTGGACGACGAACCGTTCGACGACGGCGCTCCGTTCCCCGATCCAGGGCCAGGAGGGGCACGACCACGCAGTACGCAGGCTGCGCCCGCGGCACCCACACCGGCACAGGCACAGCCATCCGCAGCACCCGCGGCCCAGGCACCCGCCGCACCTGCCGCATCCGCGCCGCAGGCGGCCCCGCAGGTCCGTCGCCCGCCCGTCCCCGGCCGGTACGGCGAGGCCGTCGTGCGTGAGATCCTCGGCGCGCAGTTCATCGAGGAGACCTCCCTGAGCGAGGGCATCTGATGTACGACGGCATCGTGCAGGACCTCATCGACGAGTTCGGTCGTCTGCCCGGCATCGGTCCGAAGTCGGCGCAGCGGATCGCCTTCCACATCCTCCAGAGCGAGTCGTTCGACCCCTCGCGGCTGTCCGAGCTCCTCGCCGACGTCAAGGAGCGGGTCCGCTTCTGCGAGGTCTGCGGCAACGTGACCGAGTCGGAGCGCTGCAGCATCTGCCGCGACCCGCGACGCCAGCCCGCCGTGATCTGCGTCGTGGAGGAAGCGAAGGACGTCGCCGCGATCGAACGCACCCGCGAGTTCCGCGGGCTGTACCACGTGCTCGGCGGCGCGATCAGCCCGATCGACGGCGTCGGCCCCGACGACCTCCGGATCCAGCAGCTCATGACGCGGCTCGCGGACGGCACCGTGGAAGAGGTGATCATCGCGACCGACCCGAACCTCGAGGGCGAAGCGACGGCCACCTACCTCAGCCGCCTGCTCGTGCCGATGGGCATCCGTACGACCAGGCTCGCGTCCGGCCTCCCCGTCGGCGGCGACCTGGAGTACGCGGACGAGGTCACCCTCGGGCGTGCCTTCGAGGGGCGCCGGCTCGTCGGGGGCTGACCCGCAGCGGTCACCACGGCCCCGATCCCACGCACGATCGTTGCGTGCACACCCGCTCACACGCAACATCCCCGAAACACCCCCTACCATTGTGGAAGCCGCGCATCGTCGCGGAACCGTCGTCCCCAGGAGTACCTACCCGTGGCCTTGATCGTGCAGAAGTTCGGTGGATCGTCCGTCGCGAACGCCGAGAGCATCAAGCGCGTGGCCAAGCGGATCGTCGAGACGAAGAAGGCGGGCAACGACGTCGTCGTGGCCGTCTCCGCCATGGGCGACACCACCGACGAACTGGTGGACCTCGCGCACCAGGTCACCCCGATCCCGGCCGGCCGTGAGCTCGACATGCTCCTCACCGCGGGGGAGCGCATCTCGATGGCGCTCCTGGCGATGGCGATCAAGAGCCTCGGGGTCGAGGCGTCGTCGTACACCGGCAGTCAGGCCGGCATGCTGACCGACGCCCAGCACGGCAAGGCCCGCATCGTGGACGTCACCCCGAAGCGTGTCCGCGAGGCGCTCGACTCCGGCCACGTCGCGATCGTCGCCGGCTTCCAGGGCTTCAACCGCACCACGGGGGAGATCACCACCCTCGGCCGCGGCGGCTCGGACACGACGGCCGTCGCCCTCGCGGCCGCTCTCGACGCGGACATCTGCGAGATCTACACCGACGTCGACGGCATCTTCTCCGCCGATCCCCGTGTCGTGCCGAAGGCCCGCAAGATCGACCGCATCACCAGCGAGGAGATGCTCGAACTCGCAGCCTCCGGTGCCAAGGTCCTGTACATCCGCGCCGTCGAGTACGCCCGTCGGCACGGCGTCACCCTCCATGTCCGCTCGTCGTTCAGCAACGCCGAGGGAACCATCGTCTACAACCCTGCAGAGGGGGAAACCGTGGAAGAACCGATCATCACCGGCATCGCCGGAGACCTCTCCGAGGGCAAGATCACCGTGGTCGGCGTGCCCGACCAGCCGGGCAAGGCGGCCGAGATCTTCACGATCGTCGCCCGCGCCGGCGCGAACATCGACATGATCGTGCAGAACGTGTCGGCCTCGAACGGGCGCACCGACATCTCGTTCACCCTGCCGAAGGACCAGGGCCAGAGCGTCCTGACCGCACTCGGCGTCGCGAAGTCGGAAATCGGCTTCGAGGGGATCCAGTACGACGACCAGATCGGCAAGCTCGCCCTGGTCGGTGCCGGGATGCGCACGAACGCGGGCGTCTCCGCCGAGCTCTTCCGCGCGCTGCACCAGGCGTCGATCAACATCGAGATGATCTCCACGTCGGAGATCCGCATCTCGGTCGTCACCCGCGCCGACACCCTGAACGACGCGATGCGCGTCGTCCACCAGGCGTTCGGGCTCGATGCCGACAACGAGGCCGTCGTCTACGCCGGCACCGGCCGCTGAGAGGAGCAGCCATGTCCCAGGAGCTCACCGTCGCCGTCGTCGGCGCCACCGGCCAGGTCGGCGCCGTGATGCGCCGCCTGCTCGAGGAACGCGACTTCCCCGCCACCTCGGTCCGCTTCTTCGCGAGCGCCCGCTCCGCCGGTACGACGCTGTCGTTCCGTGGGCAGGACGTCGTCGTCGAGGACTCCGAGACCGCCGACCCGTCGGGCATCGACATCGCGCTCTTCTCGGCGGGTGCCACGGCGTCCCGTGCCCTCGCACCGAAGTTCGCGGCAGCGGGCGCGCTCGTGATCGACAACTCGAGCGCCTGGCGGATGGACCCCGAGGTGCCGCTCGTCGTGAGCGAGGTCAACCCGCACGCGAT
The DNA here is from genome assembly GCA_029959665.1 of Microbacteriaceae bacterium PS02333. Lineage (GTDB taxonomy): Bacteria > Actinomycetota > Actinomycetes > Actinomycetales > Microbacteriaceae > Curtobacterium > Curtobacterium guangdongense. The sequence continues at coordinate 857 of JASCOI010000181.1, read as the reverse complement.
CGAGACGGCGCAGAAGGGCATCGTCGCGAACCCGAACTGCACCACCATGGCGATCATGCCGGTGCTCAAGGTCCTCGACGCCGAGGCAGGGCTCCGTCGCCTCGTGGCGACGACGTACCAGGCGGTGTCGGGCAGCGGGCTCGCCGGTGTGGACGAACTCCTCGGGCAGGCCAAGGCCGCGCTCGAGCAGGACACCGCTCGTCTCACCCACGACGGCAGTGCCGTCACCTTCCCCGAGCCGGTGAAGTACGTCCGTCCGATCGCCTTCGACGTCGTCCCGCTCGCCGGCAGCATCGTCGACGACGGCCTGGGGGAGACCGACGAGGAGAAGAAGCTCCGCAACGAGAGCCGCAAGATCCTCGAGCTGCCCGACCTGCTCGTCGCCGGGACCTGTGTCCGCGTGCCGGTCTTCACGGGCCACTCGATCTCGGTGAACGCGGAGTTCGAGCGGACCCTGACTCCCGAGCGCGCCACCGAGATCCTCGCGAGCGCACCCGGTGTGGAGCTCTCCGAGGTCCCGACGCCGCTGCAGGCAGCCGGGCAGGACCCGACGTTCGTCGGCCGCATCCGCGCCGACCAGTCCGCGCCAGCGGGCCGCGGTCTCGCGCTCTTCGTGAGCAACGACAACCTGCGGAAGGGCGCAGCCCTGAACGCGGTGCAGATCGCGGAGGTCGTGGTCGCGCGTCGCGCGGTCGCCGCGTGACCAACAAGCCGGAGTGGGCCCACGCCGCCGGTTCCGGTGCGACGCGCCAGCGGCGCGCCGGCCGTGTCGGTGGGGAGAGGGGCGGGGGGGGGGCGCCCCCCGCCCCCCCGCCCGTGTTGGGGGGGGGGCCCCCCCCCCGCCGGGGGGGGGGGGG
>JASCOI010000180.1 GCA_029959665.1 Microbacteriaceae bacterium PS02333 | reverse complement strand
GTGCCAGCTGGCACCGCGCCTCCCGTCCGTCCGTTACTGCGTCAGCTCTTGCTGTCGTAGGTCCCGAGCGTCACGTCCGCCGTGCGGGTCTCCCCGTTGCGGACGTAGGTGATCGTCGTCTTCGCACCGCCTGCGAAGTAGCGGACCTGTGCGGTCAGGTCGGTCGCGTCCGAGATGGTCGCGTCGCCGATCTTCGTGACGACGTCGCCCTTCTGCAGGCCGGCGGCCGCCGCAGCACCACCGGACGTCACGGACTTGATGAGCCCGCCCATCTGGGTCGCCTTGGCGTCCTCGTTCGCATCACCGACGGTGGCGCCGAGGAGCCCGTGGGTCGCCGAGCCGTTGTCGATGATCTCGTTCGCGACGCGCTTCACGAGGTTCGACGGGATCGAGAACCCGACGCCGATGCTGCCGGACTGCGAGCTCGACGAGTCCGAGCTGCCCGCGCTGGCGATCGCGACGTTGATCCCGATGAGCTTTCCCTTCGAGTCGAGCAGCGCACCGCCGGAGTTGCCGGGGTTGATCGACGCGTCGGTCTGGATCACCGGGAGGGACACCGTGGTGCTCGCACCCGAGCTCGATCCGTTGTCGCCGTTGCCCCAGAAGTCGAACGGGCCGCTGCCGTTGTTGCCCTGGCCCTCGTTGGAGTCGCCGCCGGCGTTCGGGTCGCTCGACGTCACCTGGATGCTGCGGTTCAGCGTCGAGACGATGCCGTCCGTGACGGTGTTCGACAGGCCGAGCGGCGCGCCGATCGCGACCGCGGTGTCACCGACGTTGAGCTTCGACGAGTCCGCGAAGGACATCGGCTTGAGGTCGCTCGCGTCGATCTTGATCACCGCGAGGTCCACCGTCGGGTCGGTGCCGACGAGCTTGCCCGGGTAGATCTTCCCGTCCGACGTCGTCACCTGGATGGTCCCACTGGAGCTGTCGCCGTCGAGGGTCACCACGTGGGTGTTCGTGACGATGTAGCCGTCCTTGCTGAGGACGACACCGGAGCCGGTGCCGGCCTCACTGGAGGACGACACGTTGATCGTCACGACGGAGGGCGTCGCCTGCGCGGCCACGGCGGTGACGACCGTCGCGGAGTTGTAGTCGTTGACGGTGAGGTTGCCGCCGCTGTTCGAGCTCGACGAGCTGGAGGTGGTGCCGCCGCCGTTCGAGGTCGCTGCGACCCAGCCGCCACCGGCCGCACCACCGACGAGCGCGCCGACGATGAGGCCGCCGACGACCAGCAGGACGAGCTTGGAGCGGCCCGACTTCCGCTTCGTGGTGGTGTCGGTACCGGCCGCCGCTGCACCGCCGGCAGCGCCGCCGAAGTAGTAGCCGTTCGTGCGCTGGTCCGCGCCGTCGGTGTCCCCGAACGCGCTCGAGGTGGGCGCGGGAGCCGAGGTGTTCGCCGCCGGCTGGCCGTAGGCGGACGTCGGCGCCTGGGCGGAGCCCTGCTGCGCGTACTCGCCGTACCGCGGCTGCTGACCGGTCTGGCCGGCCTGGCCGTACTGGCCTCCCTGGCCGTACTGGTTCGTCTGGCCGTACTGACCATCCTGGCCGTTCTGACCGTACTGGCCGTACTGGCCGTACTGGCCGTACTGGCTCGTCTGGCCGTACTGACCTGCCTGGCCGTACTGGCTCGTCTGGCCGTACTGACCTGCCTGGCCGTACTGGCTCGTCTGGCCCGATTGCTCGCCGTACTGACCTGCCTGGCCGTACTGCGCCTCCTGGCCGGACGACGCCTGCTGACCGTACGGTGCCTGCTGGCCGTACCCTGCCGTCGGCTGCTGTCCGGTCTGACCGTCCGACTGCTCGGGCCGGGACGCGGGTGCCGCGTACGCCGAGTGGTCTTGCCCGTAGCCGCCAGGCGTCTGCTGGGCGTCCTGGGTCGTCGGGTACGGCGCCGTGTACTGGCTCGTCGGGTGCTCCGAGGCGGGGAGGTGCTCCGAGGCGGGGAACTGCTCCGTCTCGTTCACCGTCGACGCCGGCTCGATCACGTCGGTGTGGTCCGCGTCGCGGTGCGCGCTGGTCTCTGCTTCGCTCGGCGTCGACGCTCCAGCGTCGCCCGCCTGCTGCGCGACGTCGTCGGCGCCGACCCCAGGGGTCGTGTCGTCCTGACGGTCGTCGTCGCCGTGCCCGTTGGGCGTGGTGTCGGTCATGCTGGACGTGCTCCTTTCAAGCTCGTGCAGTCTGTCGCACGCACCTGGGCGGTCATCCTGACAGGGCTGCGAGTGCCCTATGGCGATCTTATGCGTGAGCTGTGGGCAGGATGCCGGGACGGTCCTCGAGGACGCACTAGGTTGGGGTCCGTTCAGCGTCACCGCGCGTCGGAGGGAACCCCATGCGGCACTCAGGACCCTGGTTGCGAGCAGCGGAGGGCGCCATGCTCCTCGGCCCGGACGGCACACCGGCGCCGACGGTCTTCGCCGAGATGAGCGCCCTCGCCGCCAGCACCGGAGCGATCAACCTCGGGCAGGGGTTCCCGGACGAGGACGGTCCGACCGAGGTGCTCGACGCCGCGGTCCGGGCGATCCGCGACGGCGTCAACCAGTACCCGCCGGGCCGCGGGACCCCGGACCTCCGGAAGGCGATCGCCGAGCACCAGCAGCGCTGGTACGGGCTCGACGTCGACCCCGACCGAGCGGTCCTCGTCACCGCCGGAGCCACTGAGGCACTGGCCGCGACGCTCCTCGCCCTGGTCGAGCCCGGGGACGAGGTCATCACCTTCGAGCCCTTCTACGACGCGTACGGGGCGCTCATCGGTCTCGCCGGGGGCACGCACGTCACGGTCCCCCTGACCGCACCGGACTTCCTGCCGGACGAGGACACCCTCCGTGCCGCGTTCTCCGACCGGACCCGGGCCGTCCTCGTGAACACACCACACAACCCGACCGGCCGGGTGCTCCCGACCGAGGTGCTGCAGACGATCGTCGAGCTCGCCGAGCGGTTCGACGCCGTCATCGTCACGGACGAGGTCTACGAGCACCTGACGTTCGACGTCCCGCACGTCCCGATCGCGACGCTCCCCGGCGCCCGGGACCGCACCGTGACGATCTCCAGCGCTGGGAAGACCTTCAGCACCACGGGCTGGAAGATCGGGTGGCTCACGGCTCCCCCGGCGCTGGTCGACGCGATCACGTCGGTGAAGCAGTTCCTGACGTTCGTCAACGGCGCCCCGTTCCAACCCGCGGTCGCCGCCGGACTCCGGCTGCCGGACGCGGTCTTCGCCGGGATCGCCGCGGACCTCTCGGCGAAGCACGGCGTCCTCGCATCAGGGCTCACCGCCGCCGGCTTCGACGTGATGCAACCGGACGGCGGGTACTTCGTCATCGCGGACACCGCACCACTCGGGTACGACGACGCCCGCGCCTTCTGCCTGGAGCTCCCGGCTCTCGCCGGGGTCGTCGGCGTCCCGGTGTCCGCGTTCGTCCGACCCGACCACTCGGCGGACTACCGGTCACTCGTGCGGTTCGCGTTCTGCAAGCGGCGCAGCGTGCTCGAGGACGCGGCCGCTCGGCTCGCGGGCCTCAGCGAGCCGTCACGTCGTAGCGGCGCAACGACAGCGAGGGGTTGACCCGCCGGACCTCGTCCGTGACGGCGGTGTCGACCGTCGCCACGAGGAGACCGGGCGTGGCGCCGAGCGCCGCCGTGGCGACACCGGCGGGATCGAGCACGACCGAACCACCGATCCCGATCGGCGGAGCCTGTCCGACGCCGACGACCCAGACCGTGTTCTCAATCGCGCGGGCGGTCAGCAGCGTGCGCCAGTGGTGTTCCTTGCCGGGACCGCGGACCCACTCGGCCGGCAGCAGGACGACGTCAACCGGGGCCACCGCCAGCCGCCGCGTCACCTCGGGGAACCGCAGGTCGTAACAGGTCTCCAGACCGATGCGCACGCCGGCGACCTCGAACACCGGCAACTGCTCGGGGTCACCAGGCTCGATGCGGTCCGACTCCCGGGAGCCGAACGCGTCGTAGAGGTGGACCTTCCGGTAGGTCTGCAGCACCGTGCCGTCCGCGCCGATCGCGACGAGCGTGTTCCGGAACCGGTCCACCCGGTCCGAGCGCTCCGCGACCCCGACGACGATGGCGACGCCGGTCTCGCGGGCGATGTGCTGCAGGCCCAGCACGAACGGGCCGTCGAGCGGCTGCGCTGCCGCCACGAACCGATCGTCGATCTCGGCGGTGAAGTACGAGGTGTACTCGGGCGTGACGAGCAGGTCGGCTCCGCGGGCGGCAGCGTCGACCGCGGCCGCACGGACCGTCTCGAGGTTCGCCATCGGGTCGTCGACCGGGGCGAACTGTGCTGCTGCGATCGTCAGGGAGGTCACGGTGCCAGGCTAACCGGCTCCGGTCAGCGGACGTCGAGCACGTCGAACGACCGACGCAGGAGGCCGCTCACGTCCCGCTCGGGGCCGGTCGCCCATGCGGTGATCGCGACGTCGAAACACCCCAGCGCCGCCTGCACGATCGTCCGCGCGCGGAGGTCCACGTCGCGCCCGGCGAGGCGGTCCGCGACGAGCGGCGTCAGCACCTCTGCCCACGCCTGGTGCTTCTCGAGGTTACGCGCGCGGAGCGACGGCGTGCTCGTGATGACACGGACCGAGCGACGATCGGTCTCGCGATCGTCACCACCGCGTCCGACCATCTCGACGAAGGCCTCCCGCAGTGCGGTCCACACCGGTTCGTCGGCCGGACGGGAGCCGAACGCCGCAGCCAGTGCCTCGCGATGCCGCGCGGGCTCGCCGACCACTGCGTCCTCCTTCGCCGGGAAGTACCGATGGAAGCTCCGCGCGGAGATCCCGGCGTCCGCGGCGACCTGCTCGACGGTCACTCGATCGAACCCTTCGGCGTCGAAACGGGCGATGGCGACGGCGGCGATGCGCGCCCGGACGGCGTCGCGGGTGATGTCCCGCAGGCCCGGGCGCCGGTCGGTGCTCGTGTCGCTCATCCGACGATCTTAGCAATACGGCAGTATCGGCCGTGCTTGGCAGACTCTGCCACAAATGGCGTACAGTGCCATGCACGCACCACCACTCATCACGTCCCGGAAGGACAGCACATGGAACACCGCACCCTCGGTCAGCAGGGTCTCGTCGTCGGCGCCATCGGCTACGGCGCCATGGGCACGACGTTCGCCTACGGCCCCGGTGACGACACGCAGTCGATCACCGCGATCCGTCGCGCGCACGAGCTCGGCGTCACCCACTTCGACACCGCGGAGCTCTACGGGTGGGGCACGGGCGAGCAGCTGCTCGGTACCGCCCTCGCCCCGATCCGCGACGAGGTCACCATCGCGACGAAGTTCGGCTTCACGCCGGAGACCTTCGCGCCGAACTCGCAGCTCGACCACATCCGCGAGGTCGTCGACGCCAGCCTCGTGAACCTCGGCACGGACTCGATCGACCTGCTCTACCAGCACGTCCACGACCCCGCCGTGCCGATCGAGGACGTCGTCGGCGTCATGCAGGAGTACGTCCAGGCCGGCAAGGTGCGGTACCTCGGCCTCTCGAACACCGATGCGGACAGCATCCGCCGCGCGAACGCCGTCCACCCGATCTCGGTGCTGCAGTCGGAGTACTCGATCTTCTCGCGCGAGTCGGAGGACCTCTTCCCCGTCGTCGACGAACTCGGGATCGGACTCGTCGCCTACTCACCCCTCGCCCGCGGGTTCCTCAGCGGCGCGGTCGGACCACGGAGCAGCTACGCCCAGGATGACATCCGGCAGTTCCTCGACTGGTGGTCCCCCGGGCACTACGAGGCGAACACCGCCGTCGTCGCCGGCCTGACCGAACTGGCCGACGCGAAGGGGATCTCCCTGTCGCAGCTCGCGCTCGCGTGGATCCTCGCGCAGCGGGAGGACATCGTGCCGATCCCGGGATCGAGGAACCCCGGACGGGTCGCGGAGAACGTCACAGCAGCCGAGATCACCTTCACGGAGGACGAGCTCGCCCGCATCGACGCGCTCGGTCGCGGGGTGCGCGGCAAGCGCGCTGGCTGATCCGCGACCACTGACGGACTGGAGGCCCGGTGCACGCCCGCACCGGGCCTCCTGTCCGTCGCGGCGCGGCTCCACGGCCGCGGCCGGGCACACGAAGAAGCCCCCGGGCGCGAGGGCCCGGGGGTGTTGTGTGGCGGTGGGTGGGGGGGGAGGGTTTGT
>JASCOI010000017.1 GCA_029959665.1 Microbacteriaceae bacterium PS02333 | reverse complement strand
CCGCCCCGCGCCCCGGGGCCACCGGCGGCCGCCGCCGAGGCGGCCCCCCCCGCGGCCGACGACCAGTCGAACCAGAACGACCAGCAGAACGACCAGAACGACCAGAACGGCGAGCACGAGGGCGGTCAGCGCCGCGGTCGTCGCAGCCGTGGCCGTGGTCGCGGGCGTGGGCAGAACGCCGACACCGCCGACCAGCAGGGCCAGCAGGGCCAGCAGGCTCAGGACGACCAGAACGGTCGCCAGCAGAACGGCAAGCAGGACGCCGACAAGGGCGACCAGCAGAAGCAGGGCGACCAGCAGAAGCAGGGTCAGAACCAGGGCGACCAGCAGAAGCAGCAGCAGCAGAAGCAGGGCCAGAACCAGCAGGGCCAGCAGAAGCAGAACCAGGGCCAGAGCAGCCAGAACCAGCGCGACGAGCAGCAGCGTCACAACGACGAGGCCGAGAGCGGCCGCAGCCGTCGCCAGCGTGACCGCAAGCGCGGCCGCGGTGGCCAGAACGACGACTTCGAGCCGGAGATCACCGAGGACGACGTCCTGATCCCGGTCGCGGGCATCCTCGACGTGCTCGACAACTACGCGTTCGTGCGGACCACCGGGTACCTCCCGGGCCCGAGCGACGTGTACGTCTCCCTCGGCCAGGTGAAGAAGTACCACCTGCGCAAGGGCGACGCGGTCGTCGGCGCGATCAAGCAGCCGCGTGACAACGAGCAGCAGAGCCGCCAGAAGTACAACGCCCTGGTGAAGATCGACACGATCAACGGCCAGTCCGCCGACGACGCCGCGAACCGCGTCGACTTCCAGGACCTCACCCCGCTGTACCCGAACGAGCGCCTGCGCCTCGAGACCGAGCCGGCGAAGCTGTCGACCCGGATCATCGACCTGGTCGCCCCGATCGGCAAGGGCCAGCGCGGCCTGATCGTCTCGCCGCCCAAGGCCGGCAAGACCGTCGTGCTGCAGGCCATCGCGAACGCGATCTCGAAGAACAACCCCGAGGCGCACCTCATGGTCGTCCTCGTGGACGAGCGGCCCGAAGAGGTCACCGACATGCAGCGCACGGTGAAGGGCGAGGTCATCGCCTCGACCTTCGACCGTCCCGCCGAGGACCACACCACGGTCGCCGAGCTCGCCATCGAGCGTGCGAAGCGCCTGGTCGAGCTCGGTCACGACGTCGTCGTGCTCCTCGACTCGATCACCCGCCTCGGCCGCGCCTACAACCTCTCGACGCCGGCCTCCGGTCGCGTGCTGTCGGGTGGCGTGGACTCGTCCGCGCTGTACCCGCCGAAGCGCTTCTTCGGCGCCGCGCGCAACATCGAGAACGGTGGCTCGCTCACCATCCTCGCCACGGCGCTCGTCGAGACCGGGTCGAAGATGGACGAGGTGATCTTCGAGGAGTTCAAGGGCACCGGCAACATGGAGCTCCGCCTGAACCGTCACCTGGCGGACAAGCGGATCTTCCCGGCCGTGGACGTCAACGCGTCCGGCACCCGTCGCGAGGAGCAGCTGCTCTCGAACGACGAGGTCAAGATCACGTGGCGGCTGCGTCGTGCCCTCGCCGGGCTCGACCCGCAGCAGGCGCTCGAGATCGTGCTGCGGAACCTCAAGGAGACGCAGTCCAACGTCGAGTTCCTCGTCCAGGTGCAGAAGTCGGTCCCGGCGACCGGCAACGGTCACCACGGCCACCAGGAGTAACCGGTGTTCGAGTCGGTGGCAGGGCTGCTGGCGGAACACGAGGACCTGACGCAGCAGCTGTCGGACCCCGCGCTCCACGCCGATCCGGCCCGGGCGAAGAAGGTCAACCGCCGCTTCGCCGAACTGAACCAGATCAAGTCCGCGTACGAGGCCTGGACGGCGGCGGGGGACGACCTCGCCGCCGCCCGGGAGCTCGCGCGCGAGGACCCGGCGTTCGCCGAAGAGGTCCCCGCGCTCGAGGAGCAGCTCGCAGAGCGCCAGGAGCGTCTCCGCCGACTGCTCGTCCCGCGTGACCCCGACGACGGCCGCGACGTCATCATGGAGATCAAGGGCGGCGAGGGCGGCGAGGAATCGGCGCTCTTCGCGGCCGACCTCCTGCGCATGTACTCGCACTACGCCGAGTCCAAGGGCTGGAAGATCGAGCTCCTCGAGCGCACCGAGAGTGATCTCGGCGGCTACAAGGACGTCCAGGTCGCGATCAAGTCGAACTCGTCCGATCCCGCTCAGGGCGTCTGGGCGCACCTCAAGTACGAGGGCGGTGTGCATCGCGTGCAGCGCGTGCCGGCGACCGAGTCGCAGGGGCGCATCCACACCTCGACGACGGGCGTGCTCGTCTTCCCCGAGGTGGACGAGCCCGAAGAGGTCGAGATCAACCAGAACGACCTGAAGATCGATGTGTACCGGTCCTCCGGCCCCGGCGGTCAGTCGGTCAACACGACGGACTCCGCGGTCCGCATCACGCACCTGCCCACGGGCATCACGGTCGCGATGCAGAACGAGAAGTCCCAGCTGCAGAACCGCGAGGCGGGCATGCGCGTCCTGCGCGCCCGCATCCTGGCGAAGCAGCAGGAGGAGCTCGACGCGATCGCGTCGGACGCCCGTCGTTCGCAGATCCGCGGCATGGACCGGTCCGAGCGCATCCGCACGTACAACTTCCCGGAGAACCGCATCGCGGACCACCGCACCGGGTACAAGGCGTACGACCTGGACCGCGTGATGAACGGTGCGCTCGAGCCCGTCATCGAGTCCGCCATCCGTGCGGACGAAGAAGCACGCCTGGCCGCCGTCGGCGACCAGAGCTGAACCCCGGACTGGAGGCTCGGCTCCTGTCCGACATGCACGGTGCGCATCCAGCGGATCGCCTCCTCGACGAGGCGACCGCTGCGCTCGTCGCGCACGGCGTCCCGACACCGCGCGTGGACGCGGAGCTCCTGCTCGCGTGGTCGACCGACACCTCGCGCGGTGCCGTCCAGGCGCGTGCGATGACCGGCGGGGCGATCGCGGGGGAGCACGTCGAGCGCTTCCGGCAGGCCGTCGCCCGACGCATGACCCGTGAGCCGCTCCAGCACATCACCGGCGAGGCGCACTTCCGCGCGCTGACCCTGGCCGTCGGCCCCGGGGTGTTCGTCCCGCGGCCCGAGACCGAGGGCGTCGTGCAGTTCGGCATCGACGCGCTCCGGGCGACAGCGGTCCCGGAGCCGATCGCCGTCGACTTGGGGTCGGGGAGCGGCGCCATCGCGATCGCCATGGACACCGAGGTGCCGAACGCCCTCGTCTACGCCGTCGAACGCTCGGCCGAGGCCCTGCCGTGGGCCCGTCGCAACGTCGAGCGGTACGGCGGCTCAGTGCGACTCGTCGAGGGCGACCTCGCCGACGCGTTCCCGGAGCTCAACGGGACCGTCTCGGTCGTCGTGTCGAACCCGCCGTACGTCCCCGACGACGCGATCCCGGTGGATCCGGAGGTCCGTGACCACGATCCGGCGCTCGCGCTGTACGGCGGACCGGACGGTCTCGATGCCGTCCGTGCCCTCGCCGAGACCGCCTGGCGCCTGCTCGTCCGCGGCGGCGCGCTCGTCATCGAGCACGCCGAGCCGCAGGGCGCAGCCGTGCGGGACGTCCTGGCGCGCCGGGGGTTCCGTTCCCCGGAGACGCACCAGGACCTGACGGGACGCGACCGCACGACCACGGCGACCCGCTAGGCCGAGGTGAGCCGAGCCTCCAGTCCGTCTTGCCGAATCGCGCGTAGGTGACCGATTCGCGCGTAGGTGGACGAAGCGCGCGTAGGAGGTCAGACGTTCCGACCTCCTACGCGCGATTCGGCTTCCTAGTGCACGTGCGATGGGACAGAACGCGCGACGAACTCCCGGACCGCCTCGCGCAGGTCGGTGTCGTGCTCCACCAGCACCGCGTGGATGCCGACGCTCCTGGCGCCCTCGATGTTCTCGGGCATGTCGTCGGCGAAGAAGGTGTCCTCCGGTCGCGCACCGTGGTGTTCCAGTGCGCGCAGGAAGACCTCGGGCTCGGGCTTGCGCGCACCGAAGTTGCTCGACGTGTCGAGGTGCTCGCCGAACAGCGGCGGGAGTGACGGCGCCCACTGGTGGATCCAGCGGCCGGCGAGGGGGCCGTTGTTGGTGAGGAGCGCGACACGCCCGTGCTCGCTGGCGATGCGGACCGCCTCGATGCGCTGCGGGAGCTCGGTCATCGCGGAACCGCGGATCCGCGCCCACTCCGTCTCCGGGACCTCGCACTCCATCGCGGCCGCGAACGCGGCGAGGTACGCGTCGCCGTCCGGGAAGTGTCCGGCCTCGGCACGGGACTCGTTGCCGGTGAGCCACCACCGGCGGCGGAGCTCGTCGAGCTCGTGCCCGGTGAGGTCGGTCAGCCCGGCCATCCGGGTCTTCCAGTCGTAGCGGACGAGCACGTCGTCCATGTCGAAGAGGAACAGGAGTCGGGGCGCTGGCGTCTCGTTCACGATGTCCTCCATTGTGTCGCACTATCATCGTCGAGTCATGGCATCCCGATACGACTGCACCGACCCCGACGGACTCCTGACCGGGATGCGGCTCGCACGTGCCGCACTCGGCCGGGGAGAACTCGTCGTCGTCCCCACCGACACCGTCTACGGCCTCGCGGCTGACGCCTTCGACGCGGCAGCCGTCCAGCGGCTCCTCGACGCCAAGGGACGGACCCGGCAGTCGCCGCCGCCGGTCCTCATCCCCGGTCCGCCGACGCTCGACGCGCTCGCGAGCGAGGTCCCGCAGCAGGTGCGCGACCTGGTCGCCGAGTTCTGGCCGGGCGGTTTGACCGTGATCCTGCACGCGCAACCCTCCCTGGACTGGGACCTGGGGGAGACCCGCGGCACGGTCGCGCTCCGCATGCCGGACTCCCGGATCGCGCTCGAGCTCCTGCAGGAGGTCGGCCCGCTGGCGGTGTCGTCGGCGAACTCGACGGGCGACCCTGCCGCGATGACGATCGACGCCGCCGAGTCGATGCTCGGTGACAGCGTGTCCGTCTACCTCGACGGGGGTTCCCTCGAGCCGCACGACGGGTTCGAGGCGTCGACCGGGTCCACCATCGTCGACGCCACCGGGCTCTCCACCGGTGACGGGCTGCGCATCGTGCGGCACGGCGTCATCCCGGACTCGGAGATCGAACGGGTCGTCGGGGCCGACCTCGTCACGTGAAGTACTACCTGCTCGCGGGGCTCATCTCCGCGGTGGTGAGCTTCCTGGTCAGCCTGCTGGTCTGGAAGCTCGGCCTGAAGTACAAGTGGTACCCGAAGGTCCGCGAGCGCGACGTGCATCGCACCCCGACGCCGCGGCTCGGCGGGATCGCGATGTTCGTCGGCGTGATGGTGTCGCTGCTGTGTGCGTGGTTCCTGTTCCCCGAGATCGCCGGTGTGGACTACTTCCGCCTGGTGTTCGCCGAACCCGGGCGCGTGCTGGCGGTGCTCGCCGGGGCGACGATCATCGTGGTGCTCGGTGTCGCCGACGACATCTGGGACCTCGACTGGATGACGAAGCTCGCCGGACAGATCATCGCCGCGGGGATCCTCGCGTGGCAGGGCGTCGCGATCGTGTCGCTGCCGATCGGCAACACGCTCGGCGTCGGCTCGTCCTACATGAGCCTGATCTTCACGGTCCTCGCGGTCGTGCTGGTGATGAACGCCGTCAACTTCATCGACGGGCTCGACGGCCTCGTCGCCGGTGTCGCGATCATCGCCGGCGGGGTGTTCTTCCTCTACACGTTCTTCATCAACCGCGTGGTCGTGCAGACCGAGTTCTTCTTCAACCTGCCGTCGCTGCTGACGGCCGTCCTCGTCGGCGCGTGCTTCGGGTTCCTCATCCTGAACTGGCACCCGGCGAAGCTCTTCATGGGGGATGCCGGCGCGCTGCTCGTGGGCTTCCTGATGGCCACGAGCGCCGTGTCGATCACGGGCAACATCGACCCGGCGGCCGTGCGCACCCGGACCGACCTGCTGCCGGCGTTCATCCCGATCCTGTTGCCGTTCGCGATCCTCATCGTGCCGATCCTCGACTTCGGGCTCGCCGTCGTCCGGCGACTGAGCGCGGGGAAGTCGCCGTTCTCGGCCGACCGGAAGCACCTGCACCACCGGCTGCTCGACATGGGCCACTCGCACTTCCACGCCGTGCTGATCTTCTACGCGTGGACGGCGACCGTCGCGATCGGCTGTCTGCTGTTCCTGTTCCTGCAGTGGTGGTGGGTCGTGGCCTTCGTGGCGGTCGGGTTCACGATCTGCGCGATCGCGACGTTCGCCCCGCTCGGCCGGAAGCGCGCCGAGATCGCCGCCCAGAGCCGTGCCGGAACCGGCGCCGCCGTCGATGCCCGGCTCGACCCGCTCGACCGCGCAGCAGCCACCCGCGACATCCCGACCCCAGGAGACGCCTCGTGACCACGCCGAACGGCCTCGACCACGTCAGCCCGCTCTTCCGCCGCATCCTCGTGCAGGGGGCCGTGCTCGCGGTCGCCCTCGCCGTCGTCGGGGGAGTCGTCGGCTTCTTCGTCGCAGGGACTCCCGGGCTGGTCGGCGGGCTCATCGGTGCCGTTATGAGCGTCGTGTTCTGCGGGCTGACGGCCGTGAGCGTCCTGCTGGCGATCCGGTTCTCCCGCGGGCAGATGATCTCCGGCGCCTTCTTCGGCACGATCATGGGGATGTTCCTCGTGAAGTTCGTGCTCTTCATCGTGGTGCTGGTGCTGCTCAAGGACCGGGACTGGGTGAACACGCCGGTGCTCGCGATCGCGATCATCGTCGGCGTCATCGGGTCGCTCGTGATCGACGTCACGGTCATCGCCAAGGGGCGCGTGCCGATCGACGTGCCCCTGCCCGGCTCTGCGGACGCTGAGAAGGACGACCCACGCGTCTGAGAGCCCGGGAAGGCTCTGACACCTGATAGGGTTTGAGGAGTCCGCGCCCGGAGCCATGCTCGGAGCGGACGAGCCTCCACACAGTCCACCATCGCGTGCCATGACGTGCGCGCGCCGACACAGGAGACAGCGCTGCTATCCCACGCTCTTCCCCTGTCCCTCACCGCTGCGGCCAACACCGTTGCGGCGGGGAGCAGTAAGGCCGCCGAGTTCCATGGTCCGTCGATCAACGAGTTCTTCCCCGACCCGATCTTCTTCGCGGGGACGCCGTTCGAGATCGACCGGATCGTCATCATCCGCTTCATCGCGGTCGCAGTGCTGCTCGTCTTCGCGTTCGCGGGGACCCGTGCGCTCAAGCTGATCCCCAACCGCGGTCAGGCGTTCATCGAGTACGGCTTCGACGTCGTGCGCCGGAACACCTTCGACAACCTCGGCGAGAAGGACGGCAAGCGGTTCCTCCCGCTCCTGGCGACCATCTTCTTCGGTGTCCTGTTCATGAACCTGACGGGGCTCATCCCGTTCATGAACATCGCCGGCACCAGCCGTATCGCGATGCCGCTGATCCTCGCGATCGTCGCGTACGTCGCGTTCATCTACGCCGGTCTCCGCAAGCACCCGGGCACGTTCCTCCGGAACTCGCTCTTCCCGCCCGGGGTGCCGTGGTACCTGTACATCATCGTGACGCCGATCGAGCTCGTCTCGACGTTCGTCCTCCGCCCGGTCACCCTGACCCTGCGACTCCTGATGAACATGGTGGTCGGCCACCTGCTCCTGGTGCTCTTCTTCTCGGCCACCTGGTTCTTCTTCTTCGACTCGCACAGCCTGCTGGCGTTCTTCGGGATCGGCACGCTCGCGTTCGGCATCGCCTTCAGCTTCTTCGAGATCCTCGTCGCGCTGCTCCAGGCGTACGTCTTCATGCTCCTCACCGCCGTCTACATCCAGCTGGCGCTGGCAGACGAGCACTGATTCCTCACTGACCCCCTACGGGGCCGGCAACCGTCGGGCCCGCACCTCGAAAGGAAAACACGTGGACGCAACGACCGTTCTCGCGGAGATCAACGGCAACATCGCGACGGTTGGCTACGGCCTCGCTGCGATCGGCCCGGCCATCGGCGTCGGCATCGTCGTCGGCAAGACGATCGAGTCCGTCGCTCGCCAGCCCGAGCTCCAGGGCCGACTGACGACCCTCATGTACATCGGTATCGCCTTCACCGAGGCCCTGGCCTTCATCGGTATCGCCACGTACTTCATCTTCACCAACTAAGGTTCCTCGATGCAGAACGCACTCATCATCGCGGCGGAGGAGACCCACAATCCGCTGATCCCGCCGGTGTACGACATCGTGTGGTCTGCGGTGGCCTTCGTCATCATCTTCCTGGTGTTCTGGCGTATCGTCACGCCGCGCATCACGAAGATGCTCGATGAGCGCACCGAGGCCATCGAAGGCGGCATCAAGAAGGCCGAGGCCGCTCAGGAGCAGGCTGCTGCTGCGCTCGAGGAGTACAACAAGCAGCTCGCCGACGCCCGTGCCGAGGCCTCCCGCATCCGCGAGCAGGCCCGTGCGGACGCCACGGCGATCGGCAACGAGGTCCGCGAGCAGGCTGCTGCCGACGCCGCGCGCATCACGTCGAACGCCCAGGCGCAGATCGAGGCAGAGCGCCAGAGCGCGCTCCAGTCGCTCCGCACCGAGGTCGGCTCGCTCGCACTCGACCTCGCGTCCGGTGTCATCGGCGAGTCCCTCAAGGACGACGCCAAGGCCACCGCGGTCGTCGACCGCTTCCTCGCCGACCTTGAGTCGTCGAAGGACGCGCAGGCGTCGCAGGCAGAGACGGAGCGCTGAGCATGCGGAGCGCCACTCGTTCAGCACTCTCGTCGACGCAGGCGGTCCTCGCCGAACTCGGCGGGAGCGCCGACCTGGCGACCGGTGCTGAGATCCTCGCCGCAGGGCGAGTGGTCGCCGGTTCTTCGCAGCTCCTCACGCTGCTCGCCGACCCCACGGCGGACGTCGTCGGCAAGAAGGCGGTCATCGACCGCGTCTTCGCCGGGCAGGCGACCACCACGCGGGCCGTCCTGACGGCGGTCGCCGGCGCGCGCTGGTCCTCCCAGCAGGACCTGCTCGCCGGCATCGAGGACGCGGGTATCCGTGCCGTCGCGGCCACCGCCGACCCCGGCACCTCGATCGAGGCGGAGCTCTTCGCCTTCGAGACCGCCGTCCGGTCCGACGCGGGCCTCGAGCTCGCGCTCGGCACGAAGCTCGGCAGCCCCGCTGAGAAGAGCGCGCTCGTCGAGCGCCTCATCGGCGGCAAGTCGTCGGCGCAGACGGTGACGATCCTGTCGGCACTCGTCCAGCAGCCCCGCGGCCGCCGGATCGGTGAACTGGTCCGAGATGCCTCGCGCATCGTCGCCGACCAGGCCGAGAAGGTCGTGGCCACGGTCATCACCGCGACGGCGCTGTCGGAGGCACAGGCGGCTCGTGTCGCCCGTGGGCTGTCGGCGCGTTACGGCAAGGACATCATCGTCAACCACGTCGTCGACCCCAAGGTCGTCGGCGGGGTCCGGGTGCAGGTCGGCGGCGACGTCATCGACGGCACCGTGTCCACGCGCCTCGCCGACCTCCGGCTCCAGCTCGCGGGCTGAGCGTACGGTCGTACCCGACACCCCAAGTCCACAACGGGAACTGTCCTGATCGGACAGCATCACCCTCTCGGAGCCGAAGGGCCCCGGAAACCAATAAGGAAAATCCCATGGCAGACATCACCATCAGCCCCGATGAGATCCGTGATGCCCTGAAGGACTTCGTCTCGAACTACGAGCCGACGAAGGCCTCCACGGCCGAGGTCGGGCACGTCACCGACGCCGGTGACGGCATCGCCCACGTCGAAGGCCTCCCCGGCGTCATGGCCAACGAGCTCATCCGTTTCGAGGACGGCACGCTCGGCCTGGCCCAGAACCTGGACGAGGACGAGATCGGCGCCATCGTGCTCGGCGAGTTCGCCGGTGTCGAAGAGGGCCAGGAAGTCACCCGTACCGGTGAGGTCCTCTCCGCCCCCGTCGGCGACGGCTTCCTCGGTCGCGTCGTCGACCCGCTCGGCGCCCCGATCGACGGCCTCGGCGAGATCGTCGCAGAGGGCCGCCGTGCCCTCGAGCTCCAGGCACCCGGCGTCATGTCGCGCAAGTCGGTGCACGAGCCGCTGCAGACCGGCATCAAGGCCATCGACGCGATGATCCCCGTCGGCCGCGGCCAGCGTCAGCTGATCATCGGCGACCGCCAGACCGGCAAGACGGCCATCGCGATCGACACGATCATCAACCAGAAGGCCAACTGGGAGTCCGGCGACGAGGACAAGCAGGTCCGCTGCATCTACGTCGCCATCGGTCAGAAGGGTTCGACGATCGCCTCCGTGAAGGGTGCGCTCGAGGACGCCGGCGCGATGGAGTACACCACCATCGTCGCCGCCCCGGCATCCGACCCGGCCGGCTTCAAGTACCTCGCCCCGTACACCGGCTCGGCCATCGGCCAGCACTGGATGTACCAGGGCAAGCACGTCCTCATCATCTTCGACGACCTGTCGAAGCAGGCAGAGGCCTACCGTGCGGTGTCGCTCCTCCTGCGTCGTCCGCCGGGACGCGAGGCCTACCCGGGTGACGTCTTCTACCTGCACTCCCGTCTGCTGGAGCGTTGCGCGAAGCTGTCCGACGAGCTCGGCGCCGGCTCGATGACGGGTCTCCCGATCATCGAGACCAAGGCGAACGACGTCTCGGCGTACATCCCGACCAACGTCATCTCCATCACCGACGGCCAGATCTTCCTGCAGTCGGACCTCTTCAACGCGAACCAGCGTCCGGCCGTCGACGTGGGCATCTCGGTGTCCCGCGTCGGTGGTGACGCCCAGGTGAAGTCGATCAAGAAGGTCTCCGGCACGCTGAAGCTCGAGCTCGCGCAGTACCGCTCGCTCGAGGCGTTCGCGATGTTCGCGTCCGACCTCGACCAGGCGTCGCGTCGTCAGCTCGACCGTGGTGCGCGTCTGACCGAACTCCTCAAGCAGCCGCAGTACTCGCCGTACCCGGTCGAGGAGCAGGTCGTCTCGATCTGGGCCGGCACGAACGGCAAGCTCGACACGGTCCCCGTGTCGGACGTGCTCCGCTTCGAGTCCGAGCTTCTCGACCACCTGCGTCGCAACTCCGACGTCCTCACGACGCTGCGCGAGACGAACCAGCTCAGCGACGAGACCGTTGCCGAGATGTCGAAGCAGATCGACGAGTTCTCGAAGAGCTTCCAGACGAGCGACGGCAAGACGCTCGGGTCCGAGCAGTTCGACGCCGCTGACGCCGAGGACGTGGACCAGGAGCAGATCGTCAAGGGTCGTCGCTAGATGGCAGCGCAGGTCCGGGTCTACCGACAGCGAATCAAGTCGGCGAAGACCACGAAGAAGGTCACTCGCGCGATGGAGCTGATCTCGGCGTCGCGGATCCAGAAGGCACAGGCCCGCATGGCCGCGTCCGGCCCGTACTCGCGGGCCGTGACGCGGGCGGTGTCGGCCGTGGCGACGTTCTCGAACGTCGACCACGTGCTGACCACCGAGCCGGAGTCCTCGACGCGTGCGGCCGTGGTGCTGTTCACCTCGGACCGTGGCCTCAACGGCGCGTTCAGCACGAACGTCCTCAAGCAGGGCGAGGAGCTCGCCTCCCTGCTCCGCAGCGAGGGCAAGGACGTCGTGTTCTACCTCGTCGGGCGCAAGTCCGTCGGGTACTTCGCGTTCCGTGAGCGCCCGTCCGAGCAGCAGTGGGTCGGCAACACCGACCAGCCCGAGTTCTCGACGGCGAAGGAGATCGGCGACGCGGTCGTGTCGAAGTTCCTCCAGGACACGGCAGAGGGCGGCGTGGACGAGATCCACATCGTGTTCAACCGTTTCCTCAGCCTCGCGACCCAGGAGCCGCAGGTCGTTCGCCTGCTCCCGCTCGAGGTCGTCGAGGGTGTCGAGGAGCCGACGGACAACGAGCCCCTCCCGCTGTACGAGTTCGAGCCGGACGCCGATGCGGTGCTCGACTCGCTGCTCCCGGTCTACATCGAGAGCCGCATCTTCAACGCCATGCTCCAGTCGGCTGCCTCCGAGCACGCCGCCCGGCAGAAGGCGATGAAGGCGGCCAGTGACAACGCCGACTCGCTGATCCGTGACTTCACCCGTCTCGCGAACAACGCGCGCCAGGCCGAGATCACCCAGCAGATCTCCGAGATCGTCGGCGGCGCCGACGCCCTCTCGTCGAAGAAGAAGTAGTCCGCGTCGTTCGCGGACAGATACCCACCCTCAGGAAGGCACCAGCCATGACCGACACCGCAACCACCGCGGTCGAGACGTCGTCGGCGCCCGGTGTCGGCCGGATCGCCCGTGTCACGGGTCCCGTCGTCGACATCGAGTTCCCGCACGACGCAATCCCGGAGATGTACAACCTCCTGTTCACGACCATCACCATCGGTGACTCGTCGCAGGAGATCGGCCTCGAGGTCGCACAGCACCTCGGCGACGACCTCGTCCGTGCCATCTCCCTGAAGCCGACCGACGGCCTCGTCCGTGGTCAGGAGGTCCGTGACTCGGGCGCCCCGATCTCGGTCCCCGTCGGCGACGTCACCAAGGGCAAGGTCTTCGACGTGCTGGGCAACGTGCTCAACACCGACGAGAAGCTCGAGATCACCGAGCGCTGGCCGATCCACCGCAAGGCCCCGGCATTCGACCAGCTCGAGTCCAAGACCTCGATGTTCGAGACCGGCATCAAGTCGATCGACCTCCTCACCCCGTACGTCCAGGGTGGCAAGATCGGTCTGTTCGGTGGTGCCGGTGTCGGCAAGACCGTCCTCATCCAGGAGATGATCCAGCGCGTCGCGCAGGACCACGGTGGTGTGTCGGTGTTCGCCGGTGTCGGTGAGCGCACCCGTGAGGGCAACGACCTCATCGGTGAGATGGAAGAGGCGGGTGTCTTCGACAAGACCGCCCTCGTGTTCGGCCAGATGGACGAGCCGCCGGGAACGCGTCTGCGCGTCGCCCTGTCGGCGCTGACGATGGCGGAGTACTTCCGCGACGTCCAGAAGCAGGACGTGCTCCTCTTCATCGACAACATCTTCCGCTTCACGCAGGCCGGCTCCGAGGTCTCCACGCTGCTCGGCCGCATGCCGTCCGCGGTGGGCTACCAGCCGAACCTCGCCGACGAGATGGGTGTGCTCCAGGAGCGCATCACCTCGACGCGTGGTCACTCGATCACCTCGCTGCAGGCGATCTACGTCCCGGCCGACGACTACACCGACCCGGCACCGGCGACCACGTTCGCGCACCTCGACGCCACGACCGAGCTCTCCCGTGAGATCGCATCGCAGGGCCTCTACCCGGCGATCGACCCGCTGACCTCCACGTCGCGGATCATGGACCCCCGGTACCTGGGCGCCGACCACTACCAGACGGCGACCCGCGTCAAGCAGATCCTCCAGAAGAACAAGGAACTGCAGGAGATCATCGCCATCCTCGGTGTCGACGAGCTCTCCGAAGAGGACAAGATCACGGTCGAGCGCGCTCGTCGTATCCAGCAGTTCCTCTCGCAGAACACGTACATGGCGAAGAAGTTCACCGGTGTCGAGGGCTCCACGGTCCCGCTCAAGGACACGATCGAGTCCTTCCGCGCGATCGCCGACGGCGAGTTCGACCACGTGGCCACGCAGGCCTTCTTCAACGTCGGTGGCATCAACGACGTCGAAGAGAAGTGGGCGCAGATCCAGAAGGAGAACCGCTGACATGGCGGGTCTCACCGTGAGTGTCGTCTCGGCGGACCGCGAGGTCTGGACGGGCGACACCACCATGGTCGTCGCACGCACGACAGAAGGCCAGGTCGGCATCCTGGCGGGTCACGAGCCGATGCTCGCGATCCTCGCCCAGGGCCAGGTCCGCATCACGCGGGCCGACGGTTCGACCGTCGCGGTCGACGCTGAGGACGGGTTCCTCTCGGTCGAGCACGACACGGTCACGATCGTGGCGCGGCAGGCCGCGCTGGCCTCCTGACCGGACTGACCGTCCTCCTCCCGCCTTCGGAGACGAAGCGGGAGGGCGGGGACACGGGATCCGCCCTCGACCTGGGTGGGCTCTCGTTCCCGGAACTGACCCGAGAGCGGGGCGGCGGGGGGGCTCGGGGGCCGGATCCCCCCCCGCGCGGGGGCGGGGGGGCCCGCCGGGCCCCGCTCCGTCAGTTCCGAGGAGTCCACCGCGCGGACGGCGCTCAAGCTCGGGCCGAAGTCGATCGCCGAGCGGTTCCGGAACCTCTCCCTGGACACGTCACCGACGTTGCCGGCGATCGAGCGGTACACCGGCGTGCTCTACGACCCGCTCGACGTCCCGTCGGCGTCGGCTGCGGAGCGAGCCTGGTGGTACCGGCACGTGGTCGTCCAGTCCGCGATGTTCGGGCCGATCGGCGCGGGGGACATGATCCCGGCCTACCGGTTGTCGCACGACTCGCGCCTCGGGTCGTTGCGCCTCGCGTCGCACTGGCCCGCAGTCGCGACCGCAGCGTTGTCCACCAGGAGCGGGGGACTGGTCCTGGACCTGCGCTCGGAGGGCTACCGTGCGCTCGGCCCGGTCGACGGCGCCATCGCCCTGCGGGTCGTGAGCGTCGACGGCAGCGGCCGCCGGAAGGCGCTGAACCACTGGAACAAGACCGCGAAGGGCCGGCTGGTGTCGTTGCTGGCTCGGACCGGTGCGTCGATCGGTTCGATGGACGACCTCGTCGCGTGGGCGACGTCCGTGGGCGTGTCGGTCGAGCGCTCGGACACCGGGTGGGACCTGGTCGCGGAGAGCCTGGAGCCGGCCTCCGTCTGAGCGGCGGCCGTTCCTCCACAGGCACCGCTGTCCGTCGCGGTCACCACGGACTCGCCTCCGTCACCGCTCTGGAGGCTCGGTGCGCGTTTCGATGGACGCATGAACCTCGACGTCGCACAATCGTCCAGCTCCCCGTTCGTCCGCCACCCGCGCGAGATCGCGGCAGCGGTGACCCTGCCGGTCGCCGCCGCCGCGCTCGTCGCGCCCGGCACCGCGCTCCTCGATGCCGCCGGCCGGTCGGCCGTCGCGACCGCGTGCGCGGCACTCGCGACCCGGATGGCCCTGGTGCGGTTCATCGGTGCCGCATCCGGACCGGACCTGCGGGCGGTCCGTCCGTTCGATCCCTTCACGGATCCGACCCCGTCGGCGTTCCACGGCCGCGGCCCGGCCCCGTCGCGCGACCGCATCCGGACCGCCGGCGCGCGGTGCACCGCGGTCTGGCACGGCTGGAAGCAGCAGGGCTCACCGCGTGACGAACGTCAGGGCGTCGCGGGTGCCGTCGCGCTCGGTGCCTGGTGCTCATGGGCCGTCGGTGCGTTGACGGAGGCCGAGGTCCGAGCCGGGTACGCGCTCGACGTGGTGCCGGACGACGCATTGGCGCTCGTCGTGCATCGATCAGCCCGTGCCGGGGCACGCCCGGAGTGGTGGGGGTGACGGGGCGTGCACCGGATCGTCTACGGTTGTGAGACCGCATCGCGGGCAGGACCCACCGCGGAGAGGACGCACCGCGGAGAGGACCCACCGCGGAGAGGACGCACCGCGGAGAGGACCCACCGCTGAGAGGACACAGGGAGGCACCACGTGCACGACGACGCCGATGACGTCGAGGACACGGTGATCCGTCCTCGGTCGCGGCCGCTCGGATCCGCTCGCACGCAGGACGCGATCGACGACACGGTCCTCCGGGCTCCTTCGGGCGGCGGACCGCACGAGTCGGACCAGCTCGACGACGGCCCGCTCGGGGACACCGTCATCCGTGGGCCGCGCCCTGCGGCGGACCCGTCGACGGTCTCCGAGGACACGGTCCTCGGGATGCCGCGGACCGCGCCGTCCACGCAGCTGACGGCCTCACCGCCGGTCGCGCCCCCGAGCCTGCCGGCCGTCCCGGACCAGCCACGCACCCGCGTGCCCTCGATCCGTGTCGGTGGCCGCGTCATCCGACTCGACCACCCGGTGGTCATCGGCCGGCGTCCCGCGTTGCCGCGTGTCGTCCGGGGACAGGCGCCCGAACTCGTGACCGTGCCGTCGCCGCTCGGACAGGTGTCGTCGTCCCACCTGCTGGTGCACGCCGAGGGTGAAGCCGCGGTCGTCGACGACCTGCGTTCGACCAACGGGACCGTCGTCCGGCCCGCAGGTTCGGCGCCGTATCGGATGTCGTCGGGTGCGTCGATCGTCGCGCTGACGGGTACGGTAGTCGAGATCGGGGACGGCATCGCGGTGGAGATCCTCTCGCCGCACCTCCGGCTCACGCCAGGGGCCGACGGTGTCCCGCCGTCGCTCCACCAGCCTCCGACCCTTCAGACCGGCACGCCCCGAACCCCCAGAGAGCGATCCTGAAACGTGACCGAACTCGGCCGAGCAGCCGCAGCCCACGCCATCGACGTCCCCGGAACGGACGGCGCCACCCTGACGCTCTCGTGGGGAGCCGCGACCGACGTCGGTCGTCGCCGTGACCACAACGAGGACAGCTACATCGTCGAAGCACCGTTCTTCGTCGTCGCGGACGGCATGGGCGGCCACCTCGCCGGTGACCGCGCGAGCGACGCCGTGGTCCGTCGCCTCGGTGACTCGGTCGACGGGCCGTTCGGTACCCGACAGTCGATCCAGCGCGCGCTCCTGCTCGCGACGGCGGACATCGAGCGTGCGGCCGGCGGCAACGCGATCGGTGCCGGCACCACGGTGACCGGACTCGCGCTCGTCGCGTCGAACGGGCAGCCGGCAGCGCTCGTCTTCAACGTGGGCGACTCGCGCACCTACCGGGTGGACGACGGCGTCCTCCGTCGGATCACGGTCGACCACTCGGTCGTGCAGGAGATGGTCGACGCCGGTGTCCTCCGGGCAGAGGACGCCGAAGCGCACCCGGACAGCAACGTCATCACCCGCGCGGTCGGCTTCGGCGAACCGCCGGAGCCGGACTGGTGGACGCTGCCGCTCCGTACCGGCGACCGGTACATCGTGTGCTCGGACGGTCTGACGAAGGAGATCGGCGACGCGGTCATCGGCCGCATCGCCGCGAAGGTCGCCGACCCGCAGGAGCTCGCCGAGCGCCTGGTGGGCGACGCCCTCATCGCGGGTGGCCGCGACAACGTCACCGTGGTCGTCCTCCAAGTGGAGGACGCGCCGCAGGACGGCGACATCGAGGACACGCTGCCTCGACACTAGATGTCCCCCGAACTGGGGGAGTGCGTCGGTATCCCGTTCTCTGGAGTGCGGAATTCCAGCGCGTCCGGCTCCGTAGACTGAAGGGCCGCGAGCAAGAGCAGGCCGTGTCGGCCGGGGAGGAAAGGTGCCATGGCGCGACGGCTGCCGTCCACCCCTCCCGTGATCGCCGGGTTCAGCCCGGTGCACGTCCTCGGCTCCGGCGGCTTCGCCGACGTGTTCCTCTACGAGCAGGACATGCCGCGGCGCCAGGTCGCGGTGAAGGTGCTGCTCGACGAGGTCGTCGACGACCGGGTCCGGCAGATGTTCCAGGCCGAGGCGAACCTGATGGCGCGGCTCAGCACCCACCCGTCCATCCTCACCGTGTTCCAGGCGAGCGTCGCGGCCGACGGGCGTCCGTACCTGGTGATGGAACTCTGCTCGTCGTCGCTGAGCGAGCGCTACCGACGTGAGCCGATCCCGGTGTCCGAGGTCCTGTCGATCGGTGTCCGCATCGGTTCCGCGCTCGAGACGGCGCACCGAGAAGGCGTGCTGCACCGCGACATCAAGCCGTCCAACATCCTGCTCACCGCGTACGGCAACCCCGTGCTGTCCGACTTCGGGATCGCGGCGACCATCGGCGAGTCCGACCCCGACGAGCCGATCGGCATGTCCATCCCGTGGTCGGCGCCGGAGGTCCTCATCGACGAGTCCCGCGGGACCATCCAGTCCGAGGTCTACTCCCTCGCGGCGACGGTCTTCTCGCTCCTCGCCGGACGCAGCCCGTTCGAGGTCCCCGGCGGCAAGAACGGCGCTGCCGACCTGATGGCGCGCGTGGACAAGGGCGGCGTGAAGCCGTCCGGTCGCACGGACGTGCCGCCGTCGCTCGAACGACTGCTCGCCACCGCGATGTCCCGCAAGGTGCAGCTGCGCCCGGCCACCGTGATGGAGCTCGTCCGTGGCTTCCAGCAGGTCCAGGCCGAGCTCGGCATCCCGCAGACCGCCGCCGACGTCGCGGTCGAGGCCTGGGCCGTCGCCACGCCCACGCCGGAGGGCGACCGCACGATGATCCGGGAACTCCAGCCGCCGAGCCGGGTCGGTCGTCGGCGCCGGACGCGTCGCCCGGTGCAGGGCGGTGTGGCGGCCACCGGTTCGCGGAGCGTCGGCACCGTCCACCGGACCGGCTCGGTCACCCGGGCCCGACGTCGATCGCGCCGAACCGTGATCTGGGCGTCCTCGGTCGCGGCTGCGGTCGTGGTCGCCCTCGCGGTCACGTCCTTCGTCCTCGTGACGCGCGTCGGTTCCGGGGCGATCCCCACGGTCTCCGATGTCCGCGCATCGACCGCCGGTCAGTCCGTCACGTTCCGCTGGAGCGACCCGGGGCTCCGGAACGGCGACACCTACGTGATCTCCTCGAACGGCGCGTCGAGCCAGCAGTCGGGCACGTCGTTCGTCGTCTCCGGCAGCAAGGGCGACGAGGAGTGCATCTCCGTCGCGGTGAACCGTGACGGCAAGACCGGTGTCGCGAGTGCCGAGCGGTGCGCCACGATCGGCGGCGGATCGTGATCCGGCGGCTCATCGCCCAACACCGGTCCGCCGCGATCACCGTCGGTGCGTCCGTGGTCGTCGCTGCGCTCGTCGCCGGGGCCGCCGTCGTCTCGAGCGGGTACCACACGCAGCGTGTCGCGCTCGGGGACGGCACCGTCTGGGTGCCCTCGTCGCAGTACGGCGCGGTCGGCCGCGCGAACACCGCGGTCCTGCAGCTGAACACCGCGGTGGAGTCGTCCACGGACGCGCTCTCCGTGCTGCAGAGCGGATCGATGGTCTACAGCGTCGACGAGACCAAGGGCACGGTCGCGAAGGTCGACGTCGCGGACGCGACGATCGGTGACCCGGTCACGCTGCCCTCCGGATCGCCGCAGGTGTTCTTCTCGGGATCGACCGCGGTCATCGGCAACCAGGAGACCGGTGAGGTCTGGTCCACCCCGGCCAAGGAACTCGCGGACTTCGACGCATCGACCAAGGCGGATCTGACGCTCGGCGCGGACGCGGTGTTCGACGCGTCCGACGAGCACGTCGCGGTGTACTCGCCGCGGACCGGGACCGCGTCCCTCGTCGAGGTCGGCTCGACCCTGTCCGTCGCGAAGCGATGGACCGTGCGGATGGACCGCAAGGACGACTTCCAGGTCGCGGCGTTCGGCTCCCACATGGCGGTGCTCGACCAGACGACCGGCGCGCTCTCGGTCGACGGCGACACGGTCGACCTGGGCGACCGGGTCGGCGGATCCCCGGCTCTCCAGCGGTCCTCGGCCGACGGGGACTCGGTGGTCGTCGCCGGCGCCGCGGGTCTCGTCCGCGTCACGCCGTCGGGCTCCGCGACCACGACCGCCCTGGCCGTGTCGGGACGCGCGGCCCGGCCCTACGTCGACGGCACCTGCACGTTCGGGGCGTGGAGCGGCGGGCAGGCGATCGACACGTGCGCCGGCCGCGCGCTGCAGCAGCTCGACCGTGTTCCCGGTGGCGCTGCCCTCCAGATCATCCACAACGCCGACACCGTCGTCGCGAACGACCCGTCGACCGGGCGCTCCTGGGCGATCGACCGCAGCGGTCAGCTCATCGACAACTGGTCCGACCTGATCAAGCGGGACGACGACCAGCAGCAGGAGCAGATCTCGGACGACAACCCCGAGGTCGACAAGGACCAGAAGCCGCCGGTCGCCGTGGACGACGACCTGGGCGCTCGTCCGGGACGCACCACGAGCCTCCCGGTCCTGCTCAACGACTACGACCCCAACGGCGACCCGATCATCGTGAGCGAGGTCGGGTCCGTCGACCAGGCCGCCGGCAAGGTCGCGATCGTCGACGACGGGCAGCGGTTGCAGATCGCCCTGTCGGACAGCGCGTCCGGGACCGTGACGTTCCCGTACACGATCACCGACGGCAACGGCGGCTCGGCCACCGCGACCGTCCGGGTCAGCGTGCGACCCGAGTCCGAGAACGACGCGCCCAGGCAGGTCAGGGACACCACGGCCGACGTGGTCCAGAGCGGGCACGTGTCGAGCAACGTGCTGGGCGACTGGGTCGACCCCGACGGCGACCCGGTGTACCTGAAGTCGGCGACCGCGACCGACGGCGACGAGGTCTCGACGACGCCCGACGGCCTGCTCGACTTCCGCAACAAGAGCGGTCGCACCGGCGACCGCAGCGTCCAGCTGGTGGTCAGTGACGGCCGCGCGGACGGCCGTGGATCCCTCACCGTGCACGTCGCCGCGCAGGGCAGCGTGCCGCTGCGGGCAGACGCGTTCCCGGTGAAGGGCTACGCAGGCAAGTCGTTCACGGTGGACCCGCTGGAGCACGTGCGGGGCGGCAACGGGAGCATCACGCTGACGAGCGTCTCGTCGGCGAGCGGCGTGACGATCACCCCGAGCTACGACGCCGGGACCTTCCGGGTGCAGAGCGACGCTGTGGGGGACCACCAGGTCGAGTACACGGTGACGGACGGCACGAAGACGTCGAGCGGGATCGTCCGCATGACGATCGCGGCACCACCGGACGCGTCGACCGCGCCGATCACGACCCCGAAGACCGTGTTCGTCAACACGCTCTCGACGAAGGACACCGACGTCACCGCAACCGACATCGACCCGGCGGGCGGGGTCCTCCTCGTCACGGCGCTCGACGGGCCCGCGCGGGGTTCCGGTGTGCAGGCCAGCATCCTCGACCAGCACACGATCCGGACGACCCTGTCGGCACCGCTCGACGGGCCGGTGACCTTCACCTACACCGAGACCAACGGGCTGGCGTCGTCGCCCGGCACCGTCACGGTCGTCGAGATCCCGAAGCCGGACCGGATCCAGCCGCCCGTCGCGCAGCCGGACACCGCGACGGTCCGGGTCGGGGACGTCGCGAACATCGACGTCCTCGCGAACGACACCCAGCCGGAGGGCGAGCCGCTGACGCTGCAGCCGGACCTCGTGCAGAACGTCCCCGGCGACGGTGGTCTGCTCTTCGCCTCCGGCGACCACCTCCGGTACCTCGCACCGAAGACCCCGGGCAACTACACGGCGGTGTACCGCGTCGCCGGCCCGGACGGACAGTCCGCGGACGCAGCGGTGTCGATCTCGGTCCGTGAGAAGGACAGCGCCACGAACAACCCGCCGGTGCCACAGACCGTGACGGCTCGTGTGGTCGCGGGCCAGGCCGTCAGCATCTCCGTGCCGCTGAACGGCATCGACCCGGACGGCGATTCCGTGCAGCTCGTCGGGGTGGCGTCGAACCCGGACAAGGGGTCGGTCAGCGACATCGGAGCCGACTCCCTGACCTACGAGGCCGGCGACTACTCGGCGGGTACCGACGAGTTCACCTACACGGTCGTCGACGCGCTGGGCGCTCGCGCCACCGGCACCATCCGTGTCGGTATCGCACCGCGGGCCGAACAGGCGTCGAACCCGGTGGCCGAGGCGGACCACGTGACGATCCGGCCCGGCGGCTCCGTGACGGTGCGCGTCCTCCAGAACGACTCGGACCCCGAGGGCGGCGACCTCACCGTCTCCAAGGCCGAGCCGACCGCGAAGGACGTCACGGCGAAGGTCCTGCGGAAGCAGGAGATCCGCGTGACCCCGCCGAAGACCGCGAAGACCGGGGACTTCGCGGTGCTGTACACGGCGTCGAACGAGAGCGGTGGTGCGAGCACGGCGTTCCTCACCGTCACCGTGGACAAGGACGCCCGCCCGCTCCGCCCCGAGGTCGACGACACCACACTCGACCTGCAGGACATCCTGCACCGGCAGAGCGTGACCGTCGACGTGCTGAAGAACGTCTTCTTCGCCGAGGGCTCGACGTCCTCCCTGACCGTGGGTGTGGTCGACGGCTACGGCGACACCGCCCGCACCACGACCGACGGCCGGATCGCCGTGCGCCTGACGGACGACTCCCAGGTCATCCCGTTCTCGGTCGCCCGGCAGGACCACCCGGACATCGTGTCGTACGGGTTCATCCACGTCCCGGGGTTCGACGACGCCCTCCCACAGGTCAACCGGTCGGCCGGCGCGATCACGGTGAAGAGCGAGTCGACCATCAGGATCCCGCTGTCGAAGTACGTCGTGACCGCGAACGGGCAGACCGCCAAGATCACCGATCCCGGCACGGTCAAGGCCACCCACGCGAACGGCGACGACCTCACCGTCGACTCGTCCACGTTGCAGTTCACGTCGGCGAAGTTGTACTACGGCAACGCGTCGATCTCGTTCGAGGTGACCGACGGCTCGAACGCGAACGGCGGCAAGGGGCGGGTCGCGACCCTGGTCCTCCCCGTGAAGGTCACGCCGCGCTCGAACCAGCCGCCCGCGTTCACCGGCTCCTCGATCGAGATGCAGCCGGGTGACTCGCGCACGCTCGACCTCACGCGGCTGACGGACTACCCGTACCCGAAGGACCTTCCCGAGCTGAAGTACTCCGTCGTCAGCCAGCCGTCCTCCGGCACCACGGCCACGATCTCCGGGCAGCGACTGACGATCAAGGTCGCGGACTCGGCGCAGAAGAACACCTCGGCGACGATCGGGGTCGGAGTCGCGGACGCCGCGAACGCCGGCCGGTCCGGGCTCGTGAACGTCGGGATCGTCGCGTCCACCAGGCCGCTCGTGCAGCCGGGGGCGGACAGCGCCGTCGCGAAGCGCGGATCGTCGACGACGATCGACGTCCTCGCGAACGACCAGCCGACCAACCCGTTCCCGAACGAGCGGCTGCGCGTCGTCAACATCCGGGGGCTCTCCGGCGGGCTGCCGTCCGGCGTCACGATCACCCCGAGCGCCGACAAGTCGCGCCTGCAGGTCGCGGTGTCCGGTGCGGCGAAGCCGATCAACACGAACCTGCAGTACCAGGTCGCCGACGCCACGAACGACCCGGACCGCTACGTGTGGGGTGACGTCACGATCTCGGTGCAGGACGTCCCGGATGCGCCGGGGACCCCCACTCGCACGGGCTCGTACGACGGCGGCCAGATCACACTCACGTGGTCCGCACCGCAGGCGAACAACTCCGCCATCACCGGGTACCGCGTCACCGGCACCAACGGGATCTCGAAAGACTGCGGCGCGGCAACGGTATGCACGATTACCGGCCTCGATCCAACCGCGTCGTACCAGTTCTCAGTGATCGCTCGCAATGCGATCGGTGATTCATCTCCGTCCGCCACCTCCACGCAGCTGAGCGCGGATTTCGTGCCCGCAGCTCCGGCGCACCTCACGCTGACCGCGGGTACCGACACCCCGAACCGCATGGTCGCTCAATGGGATGCGGTGCCGCGGCCTGGCCGTGGCAGCTCGGTCGACAACTACGTGGTGACATTGACCGGCCCAGACGCGCCTGGCGCGCGCTCAGTCGGGAACACGACGTCGACCTACTGGGACGGTCTGCAGCCCGGTGCCTTGTACAGCGTTACCGTATCGGCCAGGAACGACGCCGGCCGGGACAACGCCGCAGTGCAGTGGAATAGTTCCAATGCCTCCGGCAGTGCGATCGGCCGCCCCACACCGCCGCAGAACGTGAACGCGGCAACCGGTGCACAGGCCGGCGACGACGGTAAGTCGACCGTGACGGTGACGTGGAGTCCCGCGGACGCGCAGGGCGGAACCGGCCCGACCTACGCCGTATACCGCATCGGATCGAACGCGACCTTCGACTGCACGGCACCGAGCGGCACGTCGTTCGGATCGTCCAGCGGCGCGAAGGACACGGGTGTCGGGCGGGGCTCACCGCGGTACGCGGTCGTGTCCTCGAACGGCAGCTTCTGCAACGTCGCCTACGCGACTGCGCAGACGTACGAGGTGCCGACGGCGACGAATGATGCGACGCTGAGCAGTTATCAGATCGACGCGACAACGTTTGGCGTGGCGATCGGGCAGCCCGCGCCCGCCGACGGTGTCGACCACTACGAGATCAACCCTGGCGCTGGGTTCCAGAAGATGAACGGGACCTGGCGCGGCGTTCCGACGAGCGGGTATGGCGTGCTCGCCGACATTGTCGTGCGCGCCTGTGCAGCGCCAGATCTCGGATCCTTCTGCACGACGAACCAGAATTCGAAGCACCTCACCGCGGCGGCTTTCAAGACCGACGCAACGGTGCGGTCCGCGACCCACGGTTCGCCGATCCAGGTCACGGCGCCCAGCAACGTCGGATCGGACGTCTCGGTCCGGTACACGGCGCACTGGTACACGAACGGTCTGCTCGGCGGGCAGATCCCGAGCGGCACCGCCGACTGGGATGCCGGGCAAACTCCGCCGACTCCGCCGGGCAGCGCCGACAGCGTGACGGTATCCGCGACCGTATCGGTGAACGGAACGTCACTGAGCGGAGAAGGGGCGGAGTCCACTTCCGTGGACATCGCCCCGGACCCCGCTGACGCCGAACCCACGACGGATGCGGCAGGCTGAACATCGAACAGCGGGCCACATCCCGGCTCCTAATGACGAACACGAGGACCCCCTTCACATGAGCATGACCCCCGAGCAGGCCACCTGGTTCGCCGACGTCGCCGGCCGCATCGTGACCAACGTCGAGCAGGTGCTCCTCGGGAAGACGTTCGTGATCCGTCTCGCGGTCACGGCGATGCTCAGCGAGGGCCACTTGCTGCTGGAGGACGTCCCCGGCACCGGGAAGACGAGCATGGCGCGGGCGCTGGCGCAGAGCGTGCAGGGTTCGACGAACCGGATCCAGTTCACCCCGGACCTGCTGCCGGGTGACATCACCGGCATCAGCGTCTACGACCAGCGCGCGCAGGAGTTCGAGTTCCACCGCGGCCCGGTCTTCGCGAACATCGTGCTCGCCGACGAGATCAACCGTGCCAGCCCGAAGACGCAGTCCGCGCTGCTCGAGGCGATGGAGGAGTCCGCGATCACGGTCGACGGCGTGAACCACCGGCTCGCGGCGCCGTTCATGGTCATCGCGACGCAGAACCCCATCGAGCAGGCGGGCACGTACCGCCTCCCGGAGGCGCAGCTCGACCGCTTCCTGATGAAGACGTCGATCGGCTACCCCGACCACGCGGCGACGGTGAAGATCCTCGAGACCTCCTCGGCACCGGCGTCGTCGGTGCCGCTCGCGAGCGTGGTGCCCGCTGCGACGATCACGGAGATGGCGGCGCTGGCCCGCACGGTCCACGTCGACGCGACGATCGCCGACTACGTCGCCCGGCTCGTGGACGCCACGCGTTCGGCGAGCGAGGTCCGCCTCGGCGTCAGTGTCCGTGGTGCCATGGGCCTGATGCGTGCGTCGCGCGTGTTCGCGGCGCTGAGTGGCCGTCACTACGTCACCCCCGACGACGTCAAGGCCCTCGCGGAGCCCGTGCTCGCGCACCGTCTCGTGCTCGACGCCGAGGCGGAGTTCGACGGCGTCAGCGCCTCGAGCGTCGTCTCGCAGCTCCTGGTGGAGACCCCGCCGCCCGCGGACCGGGTCGCCTCGTGACGGACCGCCGGCCCGTCTCCACGCGCTCGCGCCGTCCCTCGTCGACGCGGTCGCGTCGTTCGAGCACGGCCTACGAGCGCACGGGGACGGTCGCCGGCCTGACGAACGTCCGCACGCGGCTGGTCGGTGACCGCGACGGCGTCGCCGCCGATGCGGTCGTCGGGATCGTCCGTCTGTGGCGCACGGCCTGGAGGCTCGTGGCACGCGGGTGGGCCGAGGTCTCGTCGGTGGTCACCGGCCTGGGCTGGACGGTCGCCGCGCTCACGCTCGTCGCGTTCGTCACGGGGTACGTCTTCGGTCTGCGTGAGGTCGTCGTCGTCGGCTTCGCCGGCGCCCTGCTCGTGGTCGTCGCAGCGATCGCGCTCATCGGCGGCTCGAGGCTGCTCATCCGGATGAGCCTCCCGGTCCGCCGGGTCGCTGTCGGAGACCCGGCCGGCGTGACCGTCACCGCGGAGAACCCCGCCCGTCTGCCGTCCGTCCCGATCACGGTCGAGGTGCCGGTCGGCGCCGGACTCGTGGACGTCGCGATCCCGACCATCGCCCCGCGCGGCACCTTTGAACGAGAGGTCCCCGTCCCGACGGTCCGCCGCGGGGTCCTCGACGTCGGTCCCGTGACCGGTGTCCGCGCCGACCCGGTGGGCCTCGTGCGCCGGGAGATCGTCTGGACGGCTCGCGAACAGGTCATCGTGCACCCGAGGACGGTCGCGATCCCGTCGACCAGCACCGGTCTGGTCCGGGACCTCGAGGGACAGGCAACGACCGACCTCTCGCCCGCCGACATCTCCTTCCACGCGATCCGCGAGTACATGCCGGGCGACGATCCCCGGAACATCCACTGGAAGTCGACGGCGAAGACGGGTGCGCTCATGGTGCGCCAGTTCGAGGACACGCGTCGGTCGCACCTGGTGATCGCGCTCGGCATCTCCCGGACCGAGTTCGCGGACGACGAGGAGTTCGAGCTCGCGGTCAGTGCCGCGGCGTCCCTCGGCAGCCGTGCGGTGCGCGACGGCCGAGAGGTCACGGTCGTCGTGTCCGAACGGACCCCGGAGTTCGCCAAGCGCGCCGTGTACGCGGTGCACCGCCTGCCGACCGTGACCCCGACGAGACTGCTGGACGACTTCGCGACCGTCGGCCTCGCGGACGCCTGCCTGCCCGTCGCCGAGGTCGCGCGGATCGTGGGCAACGACACAGCCGGGATCTCGGTCGCGTTCCTCGTCGTCGGCTCGGCGGTCGAACTCCCTGCGCTCCGGCTCGCCGCCACCCGCTTCCCGATCGGCGTCGAGGTCGTCGCCGTGATCTGCGAGCCCGAGGCCGTCCCGCGGTTCGTGCGGGTACCAGGGCTCACCGTGATGACGATCGGGTACCTCGACGACCTGCGCCACGCGCTGCACCGATCGGCCGCGGCATGAGCGCCCCCGCGGTGGTGCCGTCGCGCGCACGGCGAGACACGCGACGGCGGGCCCGACGGGTGCCGGCGTTCCGGCTCGCCGGCGGCACCCTCGTCGTGTGGCTGCTCCTGGCGGTCGCGAGCATCGCGTGGTGGCCGGTCTACCGGGACGACGGCATGGTCGTCGCCGCGGTCACCGCGGTGCTCGTCGGTTCGCTCGTCGCGCTGCTCGGCGCCGTCTTCCGGCTGCCGACCGCGGTCGTCGCGATCGCGACGGTCGCGGCGTTCACGGTGACCGGTGTCCCCGCCGCCGTGCCGGGAGAGGCGAACGGGGTGCTCCCGACCGGCCAGGGCCTCCTGGACCTGTTCTCGGGCGTCGCGCTCGGCTGGAAGCGGCTCGTCACCATCAGCCTGCCCGTCGGGACCTACGAGGCCCTCCTGGTGCCGTTCTTCGTGACGCTCCTCGTCGCCACCGTGACGTCCGTGAGCGTGGCGACCCGTGCCTCCAGGCAGGAACTGGCGAGCATCCCGGCACTGGTGCTGTTCGCTGCCGGTGTTGTCGTCGGGCCGAGCCGTCTCGACACGTCGCTCGCCCTGGCGGTCGTGCTCACCGGCATCGCGCTCGTCTGGGCGCTGACGGTGCGCCACGCGCGCCGCGCCGTCGCGGTGGCCGAGACGATCGGCGCCCGTGTCACCGTGACCAGGTCCGTCGTCCGGCCGGCCCTGGTCGGGACCGGGACGATCGTCGCGGCGGCCATCGTCGCGACCGGACTGGGCCTGGTCGCGCCGCCCACCACCGCGCGGACCGTCGCGCGGACGGACGTCGTCAAGCCGTTCGATCCCCGTGACTACGTCAGCCCGCTCAGCGGCTTCCGGGCGTACGAGGAATCGACCGAGGCGGACACCACGCAGCTCCGTGTCACCGGACTGCCGGAGAACGGGTTCGTGCGGATCGCCACGCTGGACACGTACGACGGCGTGGTCTACCGCGTCGGCGGGACGGACGGCGCGTCGGCATCCGGCACGTTCGAGCGTGTCCCGACGTCCGTGGACGTCCGCGGGGTGAGCGGGACCACCGTCCACGTGGGCGTGACCGTGGACGGCTACTCCGGGGTCTGGCTCCCGACCGTCGGCGACCTCGAACGCGTCGAGTTCGCGGGCACCGCGGGGGAGCGCGAGCGCAGTGCGTTCTTCTACAACGCGTCGACCCGCACCGGAGCGGTCGTCGGCGGGGTGCAGGACGGGACGCGGTACGACCTCACCGCCGTGGTGCCCGACCAGCCGACGGACGAGCAGCTGGCGACCGCCCGGCCGGGAACCGCGACGGTCCCTGCGGCTCGCAACGTCCCGGACGCCGTGCGCGACACCGTCGAGTCCACGACCACCGATGCCCAGAGCGACGGGGCGAAGCTCCTGGCCGTCCTGCAGGCGCTGCAGCGGAACGGGTACGTCAGCCACGGTGTTGGGGACGACCGGGTCAGTCGTTCTGGCCACGGTGCCGACCGCATCCAGGAACTCCTCACCTCGCCACTGATGCTCGGCGACCAGGAGCAGTACGCCGTCGCGGCGGCACTGATGTCCGAGTCGATCGGTTTCCCCACCCGGGTCGTGCTGGGCTTCGCAGCCGGGGGTGACTCCGGGTCGACGCCGTCCTCCTCGGGCGCTGCCGGCACGACGACGTTCCGCGGTTCCGACGTGACGGCGCGCATCGAGGTGGACACGGCGCAGTGGGGATGGGTCACGCTGAACCCCAACCCGACCGTCCGGGAGATCCCGAAGGAGCAGGAGCAGACTCCGCAACCGGTCACCCGGCCCGAGACGGTGGTGCCGCCGCCGCCCGTCGACCAGCAGGACCAGGACCAGCAGACGCCGCCGCAGAGCGACCGGAACACGCCGGACCAACCACCGCTGTGGCTGCAGATCCTGCTCGCGGCACTGCCGTGGGTGCTCGGGACCCTCGCGTTCATCGCCCTGGTGTTGCTCCCGTTCGGCGTGATCGTGCTGCTGAAGCGGATCCGTCGTCGTCGCCGTCGCCGGGCCGCTACTGCCAGGGGCCGCATCGTCGGCGCGTGGGACGAGTACCGGGACGCGTTGCTCGACCGCGGACACGACGTCCGTGCGGAGTCGACGCGCCGTGAGGTCGCGTCGCGCGCCCCGGGCGACGGTGGGACCGGACTCGCCGCCCTGGCGGACCGGGCGGTCTTCGGCCCGAGCGAGGCGGACGACCGCACTGCCGACCGCATGTGGGAGGCCACCGACACCGCGATCGGCAACCTCCGGGACGGACGGACCCGGCGGGAGCGCATCCGCACCGCGGTGTCGACGAGGTCGCTGCGCAGCACCGCGCCGGGGGCCGCTGTCGCACGTGTCGGCGGCGCACTCCGACGGCGTGCGGGTGCCGGTCAGCGTCGGCGTGGAGCCGGCGGTGACTACGATGTCCGGAGGCCCGACCAGCGTCACGGCGGGCCGGACGAGGACAGAGGCAACCTGTGATCAGATGCGAACACTGCGGATCGGTGCTCCCGGACGGAGCGATCTTCTGCGGTGAGTGCGGTCGAGCGGTGAACGCGGCTCCCGGGCGACGATCCGTCGCGCCCGAGCCCGTCGACCGTGCGACACCGCCGCCGCTCCAGCAGCCGGACCAGCACGGCCGTCGCCAGGACCCCGCCGCAGAGGCGTGGCTGCCGGAGTCGACGCTCGACCCCGCCACCAGGGCGTGGCTCACCGGTGCCGATCGGCGGCAGTCCGGTCCGACCGCGCCCGTCCCGGTCCGGACGCCGGACTCCTACGCTCCCCGCTCCGCACCGACCCACGTGCACGGTGCCGGCAGCGGCCTCGGTGCGTGGGCCGGTGCCGAGGGTGCTCCGAACGCGCCCGTGCCGTCGGAGCCGCCGCTCGACCCGGATGCGTTCCCGTCCGAGCCCGTTGCCGTCGAGGACGACCCGGAGGTCACCCGCGTCGCACCTCGTTCCGGCGCGGGTACCACCCCGGTGCCGCCGACGTTCCAGCCTTCGCAGCCCGTGGCCGAGGCGGCCGCCACGCCGTTCTGGGCGCCGCCGCAGGAGCGTGCACCCGCGACCGCTCCGAGTGCGCCGTCGTGGTGGATCGGACGAGCTGTCGACGAGCAGGCGGCCGCGGCCGAACCGGTGACGGAGGCGACATCCGCCGATCACGACCAGACGGCCTCGTCGCCCGAGCAGGCGGCCGGGCGGCCCGCCGAGTCATCGGCCGCGCAGGTCCAGGACGAGCGCACGCCCGATGCCGTCCCCGAGGTGGACACCGCCGCCCGGCTGGGTGACACCGCGGTCGTCGAGCCGCTGGTCGACCGCCGGTCGATGCGTCCGACGCCGTTGGTCCAGCCCGGGCTCCAGCCGACGACGTGCCACGTGTGCGGCCACCGGCTCGAGCCCGACGACATCTTCTGCGGCGAGTGCGGGGCGGTCCGTCCCGCGGTCACCGCCGCGTTCACCGGTCCCGTGATGCCGCTGCCGGTCGACCGTCCCGACTGGGCGGCGAACGACGACGGGTCGCCTGTCGAGGCTCCCGACGACGAGATCCCTGTCGACGTGCCGGGGGACGACTCGGAACGTCCAGAAGCGCCGACCGCGGAGCAACCGCGCGACATCGAGCCGACGGACGACGTCGAGGCGTCGGGGGAGGACGTGCCCGCGCGCGAGGACGCATCCGTCCCGACCGCAGCTCCCCTCCCACCCGTTCCGACCGCAGCACCGCTCCCGCCCGTCCCCGGTGCCGAGCCTGCCCGACCGCTGTCCGACGCGGACGTGGTGCCCTCGAGCACCGACGCCGACGAGTCCGCACAACTCGACGAGGACGTGGACGAGACGCGGATCGTCACGAAGACCCCGACGCGTGCGCCGTTCGTCCTGCACTTCAGCACGGGTGAGCGGATCGGCGTCCACGGAACCGGACTGCTCGGGCGTCTGCCCCGCCCGGAGCCCGGCGAACGGTTCGACGACCTGCTGACGATCCACGACCCGGGCAAGTCCGTGTCGAAGACGCACCTCGAGCTCGGGCGCGACGAGGACGACCTCTGGGTGTCCGATCGTTTCTCGGGCAACGGTTCCGTCATCCGACACATCGACGGATCGATCCGCCGCTGCGAGCCCGGGCGTCGGTACCGCGTCGAGCGTGGTGCCCGCGTGGACATCGGCGAGCAGTTCTTCCTCGTGCAGTAGCGCATCCCTGCACACACCGGCGGGCGCCGGAGTTCTCCACGGACTCCGGCGCCCGTCCTCGTTCGTCGTCGTGGTGCGCTGGACTCGGGAGCATGGGAGCGCCCGCCGTTCGATGGTCCGTGCTGGCCGTCGCCGCCGTGTCCGGCGCTGCCGCGTCGATCCCGGGCCCGCCGGGACAGCGCATCGCGTCCCTCTCGGCGACCGTCGTCCTCGCTGTGATCGCGGCAGCCGTGCGGGCGCGGCCGGCGGAGACGGAACGCCCCGCGATCGACGTCCGCCTTCCGATGGACAAAGTGGTCGTTGACGTGGCGGCCGAGGTCGGTGAGCTCGAAGGCGGTGCGCTGCACGTCGGCCGGGTGATCGGGGGAGAACCGGTGTCGATCGACCCCCTGGACGGCGTGCTGGTCGTCGGCCGCGGCGCACTGGCCGTCGGTGTCTTCGCGGCGGTCACGGCAGGCCTCGGGGCGACGGCGACGACTGACCAGGAGCTCCGGGTCGCCCACGGCGCCGACGTCGTCCTGCCCGAGCTGGCCAGCGCGCCCGTCGCGACGCTGCCGTCGGGTGTCGCGGTGGCCGTGCTCGTCGATGTCGACGGCGCCAGGACCGGCTCCGTCGTGCTCGTCCCGGATCTGCGGTCCCGACCACGTGAGCGCTGTCCCACCATCGAGGTCACCCGGTACGGCTGCACGCTCCGCAGCGACCCGGACGAACCCGTCGGACTGGCACTCGCTCCGGTGCTCCCGGCGCTCGACCCTCCCGGGGCTTAGCGCAGCCCGGCGCCGGGGCGGATCGAGCCGACCGGGACGCCGCCGCCCAGGACCTTCTCGCCGGTGGCGGCCAGCACGTCGGCGACACCGTCAGCGGAGACGACGCCGTTCCGCTCGAGCAGCGTCAGCGCCGCGAGCGTGCCGGCGCGGAGTGCTCCGTCGAGGACCTTGACCACCACAGCCGCACCGCCGGGCGCAGCCATGACCATGACCCCCTCGGCACCGAGCTTGGCGACGAGCCCGAGCCGCTCGATCGTGACCGTGTTCGCGCGCCCGACCCCGTCGATCGCCCACGGGTTCGCCAGGATCGCGTCGGTGAGTGCCGCCGTGTCGGCGTCGCCGCGCTGCACCACACCCGCGATGCCGCGGGCCATGCCGGTGAACGTCAGCGGGAACACCGGCGCCCCGCACCCGTCGACGCCGATCACGTCGACGACCTCCCCGGTCGCGTCCTCGACGGTGGCCCGGACGGCGCGCTGCATCGGGTGGTCGATGTCGAGGTAGGTCGCCGCGTCCCACCCGTTCACCCGGCAGGCGGCGAGCATGCCGGCGTGCTTGCCGGAGCAGTTCATCGCGAGCCGACGCGGCTCGGTCATGGTGCGCGCCGTCGCCCGGTCGTACGGCATGTCGGGCGGGCAGCCGAGGTCGGCCTCGACGTGGTCGAAGGAGGCCAGCATGTGTTCCGCCAGGGCTTGGTGCGACGGGGTGCCGGCGTGGCTCGCCGTCGTCATCACGAGTTCCGCGTCCGAGAACCGCGCGCCGGCCCGTCGGATGGCGAGTGCCTGGAACGGCTTCATCGTGGAGCGTGGGTAGATGCTCGCGGAGATGTCCCCGACGGAGTCGATCACCGTGCCCGAGGCATCGACGACGACACCGGCTCCGATGTGCCGGCTCTCGTCGAAGCCGGAGCGTTCGAGCACCGCGAGCTCGACGGATCCGTCGGCGGTGAGAGGATGGCGGTCGGTGCGGACATCGGTGCTCTCCGTCATACCGAGATCGTACCGAGCCGCACGGCACCGGATCGCCCTGGAAGGGGAGCAGCATGCACGACCACACCTACGAGGTCGAGGTCCGCTGGACCGGCGACCGTGGGACCGGCACCAGTGGGTACCGCGAGTACGGACGCGATCACGTGGTGTCCGCCGCCGGCAAACCCGACGTCCTCGGGTCCGCCGACCCGACGTTCCGTGGTGACCGCGATCGCTGGAACCCGGAGGAGATGGTGACGGCGGCGCTCGCCCAGTGCCACATGCTCAGCTACCTGCACGTCGCGGTGACGCAGGGGTTCACGGTCCTGGCGTACGAGGACCGTGCAACCGCCTCGATGAACCTGAACCGGGACGGCTCGGGAGAACTGACCGGCGCGACGCTCCACCCGGTCGTGACGATCGCCGAAGCCGACCGCGTCGCCGATGCCGAGGCGGCGCACGCGGCAGCGAACGCGCTCTGCTTCATCGCCCGGTCGGTGGCCTTCCCGGTGCACCACGACGCCACGACCATCGTCGCCGACCCGGCCGGTCGACCGGGCGCACCCCGACTCGGAGCCGACTCATCGACGAGTGAGGCAGACTAGGTGCCCGTGAAGCGTCTCCGCCTGCTCCCGATCGCCCTGGTGCCCGCCGTCGTCCTCGGACTGGCCGCCTGCTCCGGTTCCGGTTCCACCGACTCGTCGGCGACGCCGTCCGCGTCGTCCAGCGCGACCGCGTCGGCGATCACCAGCTGCCCGAAGCCCGGGAAGGCCTCGGCCGCGATCGACGTCTCCGGTGACTTCGGCGGCAAGACCGCCCCGACGGTGACGTTCGACAAGGGACTCAAGGCGACGCCGCCGCAGGCCACAACCGTCACCAAGGGCTCCGGCGCCGCGCTCAAGAAGGGCGACTACACGCAGGTCGCCTACAGCGTCTACCAGGCGTCGGACGCCAAGAAGCTCGGAACGGTCGGGTTCGACCAGGGCAACGCCCAGGTCCTGTCCGTCGGTGGCAGCGGGTTCGGTGCGCTCCTCGCCTGCTCGCACGTCGGTGACCGCATCGCTGCCGTCGGCGCTTCGTCCGCGCTCGGGTTCAACACCGGCGGCAACATCGTCGTCGTGGCCGACGTCATCGCGCAGACGCCGACGAAGTCCACGGGCGCCGCCCAGACGCAGAACCCCGACCTGCCCACCGTCAAGGACAAGTCCGACGGTGAACCGGAGATCACCATCCCGGACACCACCGCTCCGACCAAGACGACCGCCGAGGTCATCAAGCAGGGCGACGGGGACGAGATCGCCGAGGGCGACACCGCGCTCGTGCAGTACAAGGGTGTCCTCTACGACGGCGGCAAGGAGTTCGACTCCTCGTGGTCGAAGGGCGCACCGACGACCTTCACCATCGCCGAGGGCTCGCTCATCAAGGGCTTCGTGACCGGACTCGTCGGCCAGAAGGTCGGCTCCCAGGTGATGATCGTCGTCACCCCGGAGGACGGCTACGGCGCGAACCCGCCGGAGGGCTCGGACATCCCGAAGAACGCGACCCTGGTCTTCGTCGTGGACCTGCTCGCGAAGGGCTGATACCTCACCCGGTCCGGACGATCGAGCGCCACGACGACCGCTGCGCCGCGAGCACAGCGCCGGTGTCCGGGTCGACGTACGCCTCGATCTGGCCGCCGCCGTGCATGATGCGGTCGATCTCCGCCGGCGACTGTGTACCGACTCGTGTCGCGAGTCCCGACGGCACCCACTTGCCGACGGCGGGGTGTGCAGCCGGCGACGCGGCTGCGGAGAGTGCACCGGCGGTGGCGAGTGCGCAGACAGCGCCGACCACCACGGTCTTCTTCAGCATGGTTCCTCCTGACGAGACGAGATCGGTGGAAACGTACCAGGCCGCTGAAATACCGAACGCGGCCGAGGTCCGGCGCGAGAGTAGATTCGAGCACCATGCACACCACTGGCGAACGCCGCCGCATCATCGTCCTCGGCAGCACCGGCTCGATCGGCACGCAGGCGCTCGACGTCGTCGCCCGCAACCCCGACCGCTTCGAGGTCGTCGGCCTCACCGCCGGGACGAACGCCGACACGATGGCCGAGCAGGCCGCGGAGTTCGGCGTCCGCGACACCGCGCTCGGCGCCGCCGATGCCGAGCGCCTGATCCGCAGCGTCGAGGCCGACGTGGTGCTCAACGGGATCACCGGCTCCGTGGGGCTCGGCCCGACGCTCGCCACGCTCGAGACGAACGCCACCCTTGCCCTGGCGAACAAGGAGAGCCTGATCGTCGGCGGACCGCTCGTGCAGGCGGCTGCGTCGCCCGGGCAGATCGTCCCGGTGGACAGCGAGCACTCCGCGATCGCGCAGGCCCTCCGCTCGGGCACCGACGCCGAGGTCCGCCGCCTGGTCCTGACGGCGAGCGGCGGCCCGTTCCGAGGGCGATCACGCGCGAGCCTCGCCGACGTCACACCGCAGCAGGCACTGGCGCACCCGACGTGGGACATGGGCCTCGTGGTGACGACGAACTCGGCCACCCTGGTGAACAAGGGCCTCGAGGTGATCGAGGCGCACCTGCTCTTCGGCGTGCCCTACGACCGCATCGACGTCACGGTGCACGCCCAGTCGATCGTGCACTCGATGGTGGAGTTCACCGACGGGTCGACGATCGCACAGGCATCACCCCCGGACATGCGGCTACCGATCGCACTCGGGCTCGCGTGGCCGCACCGTGTCCCCGGCGTGGGCGTCCCGCTCGACTGGACGGCGGCGAGCACGTGGACGTTCGAGCCGCTCGACGACGAGGCGTTCGGCGCGGTGGCTCTCGCGAAGCGGGTCGGCGAACTCGGCGGCACGTACCCGGCCGTGTTCAACGCCGCGAACGAGCAGGCCGTCGCCGCGTTCCACGCCGGCGCGATCGGCTTCCTCGACATCGTGGAGACGATCGAGCGGGTGGTGGAGTCGCACGAGCCCGCGGAGCCGTCGCTCGAGGGTGTGCTCGCATCGGAGCGGTGGGCACGGACCGCTGCGGACCGCGCACTGGCCCGCTGACGCGCAGGAGGCACGGGTCACCACCCAGGACACGCTCGGCTGCTTCTTTGCCAGCGTCCCGTACGCTTCTCCGGTGACCGTCGGTACCGTGCTCCTCTTCGTCCTCGGCGTGGTCGTCTTCATCGTCGGCCTGCTGATCTCGATCGGGCTCCACGAGCTCGGTCACCTCGCGTTCGCGAAGCTCTTCGGCGTGAAGGTGACGCAGTACTCGCTCGGCTTCGGCAAGGCGCTCTGGTCGTTCCGTCGGGGGGAGACCGAGTACGGGATCCGCCCGATCCTGCTCGGCGGCTACATCTCCATGGTGGGGATGCTGAAGCCCCGTGCCTCCGGCCGCGCCATCACGAACACGGGCATGTACAGCGCGTTCGTGCAGGACGCCCGGCAGGCCAGCGCCGAGCAGATCGCGGAGTCCGGCGGCGACGACTCGCGGGCGTTCTACCGGTTGAACCCCTGGAAGCGCATCATCGTGATGGTCGCCGGCCCGGCGATGAACCTGGTGATCGGGATCGTCCTGTTCGGAGTGCTGCTCGTCGGGTTCGGTGCGCCGACCACGACGTTCACGTCGAGCGTCGACTGCGTACTCCCGACGACCGCGACGACGACGTGTTCACCCGGCGACGCCGTTTCCCCGGCGAAAGAGGCCGGGATCCGCTCCGGCGACGTGGTCCTCGCCGTCAGCGGCAAGGAGAACCCGACGATCACCGAGGTCTCCGACACGTTCCAGGAGTCCGCTGGCAAGCCGGTCGAGGTCGTCGTCGAACGCGATGGTGCACGGAAGACCCTCGAGGTCACGCCGGCGCTGGCCACCCGCGACGTCTACGACGCGCACGGGAAGGTCGTGAAGAACGCGGACGGCACGTCGAAGACCCAGCAGGTCGGTGTGGTCGGGGTCTCGATCGGCCAGACGCTCGTGCGGCAGTCGCCC
This sequence comes from Microbacteriaceae bacterium PS02333, assembly GCA_029959665.1. GTDB lineage: Bacteria > Actinomycetota > Actinomycetes > Actinomycetales > Microbacteriaceae > Curtobacterium > Curtobacterium guangdongense. The sequence continues at coordinate 3,883 of JASCOI010000017.1, read as the reverse complement.
GCTGCGGTCCTGCCGGCGACCGGAGCGCAGATCGGGGCGTCCGCGCACCTCATCATCGACCTCCCGCAGCGCCTCGTTGCGGTCTGGAACGCGGCGTTCGGCGCGCAGGAGCGCTCGTCGGACAGCCCCGTGTCCGTGGTCGGTGTCGGTCGGGCGATCGGCACGGTGTCGTCGATGAGCGGCGTCCCCGTGGTCGACAAGATCTACACGATCCTCGGGCTGCTGGCGTCGCTGAACATCGGCCTGTTCGTGCTGAACATGGTGCCGCTCCTGCCGCTCGACGGCGGGCACATCGCCGGCGCCCTCTGGGAGGCGATCAAGCGTCGCGCGTTCAAGCTCGTCGGCAAGGCGGACCCCGGTCCCATCGACCTCGCGAAGACCATGCCGCTCACGATGGTCGTCGTGGTGTTGCTCGCCGGCATGAGCGCCCTGCTGATCTACGCCGACATCGTGCGGCCGGTGAACCTGTTCGGATAGGCCCCGCCAGCACTACGCTCAGCGCATGAGCACAGCGCCCGAGGTCCGTGCCGTCGAACGGCAGGGCATCGACGTCATCGCCGAGTCCGAGCGGAAGGGCCGGCCCCGCGGGCTGTTCTGGCCGTGGTTCGCCGCCAACATCTCCGTCCTCGGGTTGAGCTACGGCTCGTTCGTGCTGGGCTTCGGGATCTCCGTGGTCCAGGCGACCGTGGTGTCCGTCATCGGCGTCGTGTTCTCGTTCCTGCTGTGCGGCATCGTGGCGATCGCCGGCAAGCGCGGTTCGGCACCGACGATGGTCTTGAGCCGTGCGGCCTTTGGCGTCCGGGGCAACCGACTGCCGTCGTTCCTGAGCTGGATCCTCACGGTCGGGTGGGAGACCTCGCTCGCTGCGCTGGCGGTGCTCGCGACGTCGACGGTGTTCCGGGAGCTCGGCTGGGACGACGGCGTCGTGACGAAGCTCGTCGCGCTCGTGGTCGTCGCCGCCCTGGTGATCGGCGCCGGCATCGCCGGGTTCGACGTGATCATGCGGCTGCAGGCGTGGATCACCGTGATCACCGCCGTGCTGACGGTCGTCTACATCGTGCTCGTCGCCGGGTCGATCGACTTCGGCGCACTCGCGGCGCTGCCGTCCGGGAGCACGCAGAACGTCGTCGGCGCTCTGGTCCTCGTGATGACCGGGTTCGGGCTCGGCTGGGTGAACGCCGCCGCCGACTACTCGCGCTACCTGCCGCGGTCGGCCTCGACGGGCGGGGTGGTGTGGTGGACGACGTTCGGGGGAGCGCTCGCTCCGGTGGTGCTCGTCGTCACCGGGGTCCTGCTCGCGGGGTCGTCGAAGCAGCTGAACACCGACATCAGCGCCGACCCGATCGGCGCGCTCACCACGCTGCTGCCGGTCTGGTTCCTCGTGCCGTTCGCGATCGTCGCCATCCTCGGCCTCGTCGGGGGCGCCGTGCTCGACATCTACTCCTCCGGACTCGCCCTGCTGAGCGCCGGGATCCGCATCCCGCGCCCGGTCGCCGCCGGGGTGGACGGCGTCTTCATGGTCGCCGGCGCGATCTACGTGGTCTTCTTCGCGACCGACTTCATCTCGCCGTTCCAGGCGTTCCTGGTCACGCTCGGCGTCCCGATCGCGGCGTGGTGCGGCGTCTTCGTGGCCGACGTCGTCCTGCGCCGCAAGGCCTACGCCGAGGGGGAGCTGCACGCGACGACCGGCCGCTACGGCGACGTCCGCTGGGGTGCGATCGGACTCGTCGTGCTCGGGACCGCACTCGGCTGGGGCCTGGTGACGAACACGTACGGCGTGCCGTCGTGGCTCAACTGGCAGGGGTACCTGCTGGAGCCGTTCGGACTCGGCGGCCGCACCGGTGCGTGGGCGTACGCGAACCTCGGCGTGCTGGTGGCCCTGGTCGTCGGGTTCCTCGGGACGCTGCTCTTCGCCCGCCGGTCGATCCGCGAGCAGGAGTCGCTGCCGGTGACCGAGCCGATCGACAGCGTCCCCGCGACGGAGCTGCACCCGTGACGCCGGCGCCGGACACCAGTGACGCGTGGCTCGTCGTCATCGACATGCAGCGCGTCTTCACCGGTGACAGCCAGTGGGCCGCGCCGCGCTACGACGACGCAGCGGCGGGGATCCAGCGCCTGCTCCACCGGTTCGCGGACCGGACGGTCCGGACCCGCTTCGTCGCGCCCGAGCACCCGCAGGGTGCGTGGGTCGACTACTACCGGGACTGGCCGTTCGCGCTCGTCCCTGCCGACGATCCGCTGTACGACCTGACCGAGCCGTTCGCGGCACTGGACGGCCCCGTCGTCACCGAGACCTCCTTCGGCAAGTGGGGGACGAGCCTCTCCCACGCGCTCGGCCGTCACGCCGCTCCGCAAGCTCCGCGGCGCGCCGGCACCGGCGCGCGGGGCCCCGTCGTCGTGGGCGCCCCGCCGCCCCGGGTCCTGACCGGCGTGTCGCCGGCCTGCTGCGTCCTGTCGACCGCGCTCGCGGCGGCGGACGCCGGCGCCCGAGTGACGGTCGTGGCGGACGCCTGCGCCGGAGCGAGCGACGCGGACCACGAGCGCGCCCTCGACACCATGCGCCTGTACGCGCCGCTGATCACGGTCGTCGACACGCTCTGAGGTTCGCGTGCACCCGGAGCGCGTAGAGTTCGATCCGTGCCCGCAGTGAATCTCGGTATGCCCAAGGCCCCGGAAACCCTCGCCCCCCGTCGCAAGTCCCGGCAGATCCGGGTCGGCAAGGTACTGGTCGGTGGCGACGCGCCGGTGTCCGTGCAGTCGATGACCACGACGCCGACCACGAACATCAACGCGACCCTGCAGCAGATCGCCGAGCTCACGGCGTCCGGCTGTGACATCGTCCGCGTGGCGGTGCCGACCCAGGACGACGCCGACGCGCTGCCGATCATCGCGAAGAAGTCGCAGATCCCGGTGATCGCCGACATCCACTTCCAGCCGAAGTACGTCTTCCAGGCGATCGACGCCGGATGTGCCGCCGTCCGCGTGAACCCGGGCAACATCCGCAAGTTCGACGACCAGGTGGGCGCGATCGCGGCGGCGGCCAAGGCGGCGAACGTCAGCCTCCGCATCGGTGTGAACGCCGGGTCGCTCGAGCCGAGCCTGCTCCAGAAGTACGGCAAGGCGACCCCGGAGGCGCTCGTCGAGTCCGCCGTGTGGGAAGCCTCCCTGTTCGAGGAGCACGACTTCCACGACTTCAAGATCTCGGTCAAGCACAACGACCCGATCGTGATGGTGAAGGCCTACCGGCAGCTCGCCGAACGCGGCGACTGGCCCCTGCACCTCGGCGTGACCGAGGCCGGTCCGGAGTTCCAGGGCACCATCAAGAGCGCCACCGCGTTCGGCATCCTGCTCAGCGAGGGCATCGGCGACACCATCCGGGTGTCCCTGTCGGCGCCCCCCGCGCAAGAGGTGAAGGTCGGCCTGCAGATCCTGCAGTCGCTGAACCTCCGCGAGCGCAAGCTCGAGATTGTCTCGTGCCCGAGCTGCGGTCGCGCCCAGGTGGACGTCTACCAGCTCGCAAACGACGTCACGACGGGGCTCGAGGGCATGACCGTGCCGCTCCGCGTCGCCGTGATGGGCTGCGTCGTGAACGGTCCCGGTGAAGCGCGCGAGGCCGACCTCGGCGTCGCGTCGGGCAACGGCAAGGGCCAGATCTTCGTCAAGGGCCAGGTCATCAAGACCGTGCCGGAGGCCGAGATCGTCGCAACGCTCATCGCGGAGGCGAACCGCCTGGCGGACGAGACGGGTCCGGCCGCCGGTACCGGCAAGCCGCTCGTCGTCACGTCCTGACCGCGCGCAGCACCACACACCGGACAGGAGGGGGCGGGGGGGGCGCGCCCCCGGGGGGGGGGCGGGGGCGGGGGGGGGGGGGCCCCCCCCGGGG
>JASCOI010000179.1 GCA_029959665.1 Microbacteriaceae bacterium PS02333 | reverse complement strand
GGGCTGCGCGGGGGGGGCGGGGGGCCCCCCGGCACGGCCCCGAGCCCCCACCCCGCGGGCGCGGTCCCGTGGTGGACCGGCTAGACGCCGGCCTTGACCGTGTACGTCGTCGAACCGGCGGACTTGCCCTTGCCGGAGGCGCTGAAGGTGAGCTGGTAGGTGCCCGCCTTGCTGAACACCCACTTCGCGTGCTGGTGGTACGCCTCGTCGGAACCGCTCTCGACGGTGAAGGCATGCGTCTTCGCGGCGTTGGTGAACCAGGCGGTGCCGCCCTGGCTGATGCTGACCGTTCCGGTACCGGACTGGCCCGACGCCGGGGTGTAGGCCACGGACTCGAGCTTCACCGTGACGGTGTTGCCAGCGACGAAGCCCAGGTCGCGGAGGTCCTCGTCCCCGGAGAACCCGGCGAAGGGCACGCCACGGGCGTCGGCCTCGTCGTGGCTCTCGGGGAGGATGTAGCCCGTGCCGCTGGCGCCGCTGGTCGATGCGACCTTCAGCGCGTTGGCCGATGCGGCGACCCAGCCGGTGTCGTTGACGTTCGATCCGAGCTTGAGCTGCGAGCCGTTCGCCGCGACGGAGACGAAGTCGACGTGCCCGGAGCTCAGGTCCGCAGCGTTCGCGGGGGTGGATCCGAGACCGACCGCGAGGGCTGCGAGGACGGCGACGGCGCCGCCTGCCAGCCCGACTCGGCGGCGTGCGCTGTGCGTGATCGTGTTGGTCATGAGGTGCTCTCTAGCTTGATTGATACTGATAACTGTTATCAGTTAGTGGGTACACTAGAGCCCGGCTGAGCGAGTACACAAGTACGCGACGAGAGGAAGTCGAATGTCCGACACCAGCATCCCCGAGCCCGAGCACACCGTCGCCGAGCACGACGTCACCGAACACGACCACGAGCACGACGGCGGAGAGCACGAGACCGTCGAACACGGCGACCACGTGGACTACGTGCACGACGGGCACCGGCACGCGCGCCACGGGGACCACTACGACGAGCACTGACGGACAGCGACCCGTCGGGCGGGAGGCTCGGGGTGGATCCGCACCGAGCCTCCCGTCCGGTGGGAGGTGACCACGCCGCTGCCGGACGGCGGGTCCGGCCGCTCGGTGGTGCCGGGTGCGCCGGAGCGCGGAAACCGACCGGCGCCTGGTCTCAGCCGAGGTTCACGACGTGGTCCGCGGCGGCGATCGCGGTGGCGTCGTGCGCGGCGTGCACCACGGTCACGCCCGCGTCGGCTTCCGCCCGGAGGGCCGTCATGACCAGTGCTGCTGATGCGGCGTCCACGCCGACGGTCGGCTCGTCCACCAGAAGCACCGGGGAGCGTTGCGCGAGGCCGAGTGCCACGAGGGTCCGCTGCCGCTGCCCGCCCGACAACTCGTCGAGCGGTCGGCCAGCAAGGTCCGCGATCCGCATCCGGTCGAGCTGCTCGTCCACCATCGCGCGGTCGGCTCGCCCGAGGGCGCGCCACCACGGCCGTCCTGACCACCGCCCCATCGCCACGGCGGTCCACACGGTGAGCGGGAGCGCGGTCGGCGGAACGGACTGGGTCACGTACGCGACGCCGTCGACAGGACGGCCGGACACGTGGCCGCTGGTCACCGGTACCACCCCGGCGATCGCATCCAGCAGCGTCGACTTCCCGGAGCCGTTCGGACCGGTGAGGGCTGTCACGGCACCACTCGGGAACCTTGCATCAAGGTGCTCGAGGGCGGTCCGCTGCCCACGTCGGACGACCAGTTCGAAGACCTCCAGGGCAGGCTGGACTGCGGTGATCGGCACCTGAGCACGCTATCAGTATTGATAGTCATTGTCATGTAGCGTCTCGGATCGTGACCTGGCTGACCGATCCGTTCTCCGTCGACTTCATGCTGCGCGCCCTCGTCGGCGGCATCCTGGCGGCGGTCCTGTGCGCGGTGGTCGGCACGTGGGTGCTCGTCCGCGGCATGGCGTTCCTCGGCGAGGCCCTGGCCCACGGCATGCTCCCCGGCGTCGCGGTCGCCACGTTGACCGGCATCCCCGCGGTCCTCGGCGCCGCGGTGAGCGCTGGTGTGATGGTGCTCGGCGTCGGGGCGCTCCGGCGTCGTGCACGGTTGTCGTACGACACCTCGATCGGGTTGCTCTTCGTCGGGATGCTCGCGCTCGGGGTCATCATCGTGTCGTCGTCGCGGTCGTTCGCCACCGACGTGACGGCCATCCTGTTCGGTGACGTGCTCGCCGTGACCCGCGCGGACCTCACCGGGCTCGCCGTGGCGGTCGCCGTCGCGCTCGTCACCGCCGCCGTGTTCCACCGGCCGTTCACCGCGGTGGCGTTCGACGTCCGGAAGGCGACGACCCTCGGCCTCCGCCCACGCCTGGCCGAGATCGTGCTCACCGGCCTCGTGACGCTCGCCGTCGTCGCGTCGTACCGGGCGGTCGGATCGCTGCTCGTCGTCGGGCTCCTGCTGGCCCCGGCGGCGGCCGCCCGTGCGTGGACGAAGCAGGTCGTCTCGACGATGCTCCTCGCCGCGAGCATCGGCAGCGTCGCCGTGGCCATCGGCCTGCTCGTGTCCTGGCACCTCGGCACCGCCGCCGGGGCGAGCATCGCGGTCGTCGCCGTCGCGTCGGTCGCTGTGTCCCGCGCCCTCGCCGCCCTCCGCGCGCGGGTGCCCGACCCGCACCCGACCCCACGAACACCCCTACCGGCACCAGGAGAGGCAGCATGAACCAGACCACCACCCGACGCGTACCGGCGCGCCTCCTCACCACTGTGATCGCCACCGGCCTGGCGATCGGCCTCGCCGCCTGCTCGACCGACGAGTCTCCCGGACCGGCGGCCGACGACGCGACCGGCACCGCGAAGCCCCATGGCTACGTTGCGGGCGCGAGCGAGTCCCAGGAACCGCAGGTGCGCCTCCTGGCCGTGTCGGCCACCGGTGCGACCGCGGTCCACGACCTGCTCACCGGGGAGACCACGGACCTCGACCGGGTCGACGCACCCGAGCACTCGGCCACCGACGGACGGTTCCTCGTGACGAGCACCGACGACCGGACCACGATCGTCGACGGCGGCGCCTGGACGGTCGACCACGGCGACCACACGCACTACTACGCAGCCACACCGCGGGTCGTGGACACGATCGACGGTGGTGGGCCGGTCGAGGTGCACTCCTCGGAGACCGTGACCACCATCACGTGGCCCGAGCGCGGCGAGGCGGTCGTCCTCGACCGCGCGGCCCTCGGGCAGGGGACGGTCGAGGAGACGGCACGGGTCGACGCGGCCGTCCTGCTGCCGTTCGGCGAGGAGCTCGTTGCGGGCGGCGGGGACGTCGTCCGCGTGCTCGACGCCGACGGCGAGCCCACCGGCACCGAGCACGCCTGCACCGAGCCCGCTGGCGGCATCGTGACCCGCGCCGGGGCCGTCGTCGGCTGCGCAGACGGCGCGGTCGTCGTCAGCGAGGACGGAGCGGCCACCGCCGTCGCACTGCCGGCCGGCGCAGAACGCCCGACGGTGTTCTCGGCACGCTCCGGGCGGCCGACCGTCGCCGGACTCGCCGGCGACCGGGGAGTCTGGCTGCTCGACAGCCGCGAGGGCGACTGGCGCCTGGTCGAGACCGAGCGGCCGTTGCGTGCGGTCACGGCGGTCGACGACGAGGACGAGCACGTGGTGGGCGTCGACGACCAGGGGCGCGTCGTGGTCGTCACGGCATCGACCGGAAGCGTCGCGACCACGGAGCCGCTCCTCGACCCCGCTGCCGAGCCACTCCTGCAACTCGACTCGAAGCGCGCCTACGTCACCGACGCGTCCGGCCACGAGGTGCACGAGGTGGACTTCGCCGACGGTGCCCGGGTTGCCCGGTCGATCGGCCTGCCGGAGGCACCTGCGGCCTTCGCCGAGGTCGGACTGTGACGCGCCGTGTCCGGGTCGCCGCCGCTCTGGCCGTGGCCGCCGGACTCGTCGCGACGACGGTGGGCTGCTCGTCCGCCGGGTCGGATCGCCCCCTCGTCGCGGTCACGACGAACATCCTCGGCGACGTCGTGACCGAGGTCGTCGGGGACGCGGCCGACGTGATGGTGCTCATGCCCGCTGGCGCCGACCCGCACTCGTTCGAGGTGTCAGCGAAGGAGGCTGCACGACTCCGGACCGCCGACCTGGTCGTCGAGAACGGCCTGGGACTCGAGGAAGGGGTCGCCCGTCACGTGGCGGCGGCGGCCTCCGACGGCGTTCCGGTGTTCACCGCCGGCGAGCACATCGAGGCGTTGGAGTGGACGACCGAGGACGACAGCGGCCAGGACCCGCACCTCTGGACCGACCCCAAGCGGATGGTCGAGGTCGTCGAGGCGCTCGACGACGCCCTCCGCGACGTGGACATCGAACCGACCGGCGCCGACGCGTACCTCGACGAGCTGGCGACCCTGGACGATGAGATGGCCAGGGCGTTCGCGGACGTCCCAGAGGACCGGAGGGCGCTCGTCACGAACCACCACGTGTTCGGGTACCTCGCCGACCGGTACGGCTTCCGCGTCGTCGGCGCCGTGATCCCCAGCGGCACCACGCTGGCGTCGCCGAGCGCGGCGGACCTCCGCGACCTCGCGGCCGCGATCGAGGAGGCGGGCGTTCCGACGATCTTCGCGGACCTGTCGCAACCGGCACGGTTGGCCGAGGTGCTCGCCGACGAGGTCGACGTGCACGTGGCGATCCGTTCGCTCGCCACCGAGTCCCTGACGGAGAGCGGCGCCGCGTCCACGTACCTCGGGATGATGCGCTCCAACACGGCGGCCATCGTGGACGGCTTGACGATTTCTAATTGAGAATGAGAATCAGTACAGTAAACGACATGACACATCTGCGCACCACACTCGCGCCCGCAGTCCTGCTCGGCGCCGCAGCCCTCGTCCTCTCCGGCTGCTCGACCAGCCCCGCCGACGCGGAGGCCGAGGGAAGCGGCACCGCGACGCGCGCCTCGGTCGACGGCGACCGCATCGTCCTCACCTACGACGGCGGCCTGCTCACCCTCGACCAGGACCTGCAGGTCGTCGCTGACGACGCGATCGACGGCTTCACCCGCGTGAACCCCGCTGGCGACGGTCGCCACGTGCTCGTCACCGTGCCCGAGGGCTTCCGGGTCCTCGACACCGCTGCCGACCCTGCCCTGACCGATGCCGTGTTCCCCGCCGACACCGGCGGCCACGCGGTCGTGCACGGCGACACGACCGCGCTCTTCGCCGACGGCACCGGAGACGTGACCGTCTTCGACCACGACGACCTCGACGGCGGCACCCTGCCCGAGGTCACGACCACGAAGTCCGAGGCAGCCCACCACGGCGTCGCGATCGTCCTCGAGGACGGCACCCTGCTCAGCACGATCGGCACGGAAGCGGAGCGGACCGGCGTCCGCGCCCTCGACGAGGACGGCGAAGAGCGCACACGTTCGGAGGAGTGCCCGAGCGTGCACGGTGAGGGGGCCGTGCAGGACGAGGTCGCGGTCTTCGGCTGCACCGACGGCGCCCTCGTCTACCGGGACGGCGCCTTCACGAAGATCGACGCCCCCACCGAGTACGGCCGCACCGGCAACCTCTTCACCACGGAGACGAGTTCGATCGCGGTCGGCGACTACAACGACGACCCGGACAGCGAGGGGTACCTGCTCGACCAGGTCGCCCTCATCGACGCCGCTTCGGGTGAGTACCGCCTGGCGGACATGCCCGCCGGCGTCGGCTTCACCTTCCGCGACATCGCCCGCGGCCCCGGCGACGAAGCCGTGGTCCTCGGCTCCGACGGCGCACTGCACACCTTCGACGAGAAGACCGGCGAAGCGCTCCACTCCCACGACGTGATCGCCGCCTGGGAGGGCCCGGCGGAGTGGCAGGACGCCCATCCCGCGCTCAAGGTCGTCGGTGACGTCGCGTACGTGACCGACCCCGCCGAGAAGCAGGTGCACGCAGTGGACCTGACGACGGGCGAGGTCGTGGCCTCCAGCGACACCCTGCCGGGTATCCCGAACGAGATCGCGATCGCGTGACGCGGTAGCCGGAGAGCGGGCGCGGCGCTGTGCAGCGTCGCGCCCTCCTTCGGGCCCACGCCGTCGCGGTACGGATGCCCTTCCGGACGGCGCCCCGGCACGCGATCCCGGCGGTCACCTGACGGACTGGAGGCGATGCACACGTCGTGCGCATCGCCTC
>JASCOI010000178.1 GCA_029959665.1 Microbacteriaceae bacterium PS02333 | reverse complement strand
GCCCGTCACCGGTTCCTGGGACCGGTGACGGGCCTTCCGGCCTACGTTCAGCCCCATGCCCGAGATCCGCGCGTTCCGGCGCCTCACCGAGTCCATCGAGCACGCGAGCGTGCTCGACACGGCCGTCGACATCGACCGGAAGGTGGTCCAGGTCCTCGCGAAGCCCGAGGGGCTGCGCCGACTGCTGCACGGTGTGCCGTTCGGGCACCCGATCCACCCGTTGATGGTGCAGGTCCCGCTCGGGGCGTGGATCTCCGCGGCGGTGCTCGACCTGCTCGGGGGGAAGGGCAACGCGAAGGCGGCGAAGACACTCGTCGGCGTCGGCCTCGTGTCGTCGGGCAGCGCCAGCGTCGCCGGGTACGTCGACTGGTCGGAGCTCGACCGCGAACAGCTCCGCACCGGGTGGGTCCACCAGGCCGTGAACTGGGTCGGCATCTCGCTCTACGGGTTCTCGTGGCTGCAACGGAAGCGTGGCAACCACGGCGCGGGCAAACTCTTCGGGTTCGCCGGCCTCGCGGTCGTCGGTGTCGGGGGCTACCTCGGTGGGCACCTGGCGTACCGGCAGCGCGCCGGCGTCAGCGCACACGGCGAGGTGCCGTTCGACGCTTGACGCAACGTCCACGAAACAGGGCGCTCCCGATACTCGACGGCGTGACGATCCAGGACACTCATAGCCACGTCGTATGTAGTACATGTATGCGAGTACTCGTAGTCGACGATGAGGTCGCTCTGGCCGATCTGGTCGCGAAGGGATTGACCCGGCAGGACATGGCCGTCGACGTGGCCTACCGTGGCGATCACGCCGACGAACTCCTGGCGGTGAACGACTACGACGTCGTCGTGCTCGACCGCGACATCCCGGGACTGCACGGCGACGAGGTGGCCCGACGCTTGGCCTCCCGTGGGAGCCTCACCCGGATCCTCATGCTCACCGCTGCGACGACCCTGACCGACCGCGTGAACGGACTCGAGCTCGGCGCGGACGACTACCTCCCGAAACCGTTCGAGTACCCCGAGCTCGTCGCACGGGTCCGGGCCCTCGGTCGCCGGAGCGTCGCGCCGGTTCCACCGGTGCTCGACCGGGCGGGGCTCCTCGTCGACACGAACCGCCGCATCGCAACGCGTGACGGACGCCCGCTCGACCTGACGTCGAAGGAACTCGGCGTGCTCGAGACCCTGCTCCGCGCCGACGGCCGGATCGTCTCCGCCGAGGAGCTCCTCGAGAAGGTCTGGGACATGAACATCGACCCGTTCACCGCGGCCGTACGCGTGACGATGTCGAAGCTGCGCAGGAAGCTCGGCGAGCCGGACCCGATCCGGACGGTCCCCGGCAAGGGCTACGCGTTGTGAGGGGCCGGCGGACGTGGAGCATCCGGGCCCGCACCGCCGTGGTCTTCGCGCTCGCGGCGATGGCGCTCGCCGCCGGGGTCGTCGTGTTCTCCAACCTGATGTCGCAGGCCGGCGTGAGCGACGCGTACGCGGCCACGGCTCAGGGCGCGACGGGCTTCCAGCCGACGGACCCGACCGCTGCGCCGAAGCCAATCCCGACCGGGACCACCGACCCAGGCGCCCTCGACACGTCGAAGCTGCAGTCGGTGGCGATCGTCCGGGTCGTCGCGGCGCAGCAGTGGCAGTGGTCGGCGGTGGGGGTGGCCGGCGCCGGCGCGATGGCCGGCGGCATCGGGTGGTTGCTGAGCCGTCGGATGCTCCGTCCGATCGACCGGATCACCGCGACCGCGAACCGGATCACGGCGTCGAACCTGCACGAGCGCATCGCACTGGACGGCCCCGACGACGAACTCCGTCGGCTGTCCGGCACGGTCGACGACTTGCTCGACCGACTGCAGTCCGCGTTCGAGAGCCAGCGGCGGTTCGTCGCGCAGGCCTCGCACGAGCTCCGCACGCCCCTCGCCGTCCAACGTGCGGCGATGCAGATCGGGCTGCACGACGGCGCCGACGCCGAGGACGTCCGGACCACCCGTGACGAGTTGCTCGCGCAGAACCGCCGGACGGAGCACCTCGTCGAGTCGCTGCTCGTCCTCGCAGAGGCCGACCGCGGCCTCGCGGGCGCGGTCACCGACGTCGACCTCACGGCGATCGCCGACGAGGTGGTCGCGGGAGCCGCCGGAGCGGCGCACCAGGCGGACGTGCAGCTGGTCCACGAGCGTCGAGCCGAGCCTCCAGGCCGGAGCGTGAAGGGCGAGCCGACGCTGGTCCGCCAGGTCCTCGTCAACCTCGTCGGCAACGCCGTCGAGTACAACGAACCGGGCGGCTTCGTCCGGGTGACCTCGACCGACGACGGGTTCTTCGTGGAGAACTCCGGCCCCGCGGTGCCGGAGGACGTGGCGCCGCTGCTCGTCGAGCCGTTCCGCCGGTGTCCAGGGGCATCGACCGCCGGCCGGCACAGCGGGCTGGGGCTGTCGATCGTCGCCTCCATCGTGCAGGCGCACGGATGGCGACTCGACGTGTCTGCGCGGACGGACGGCGGGCTGCGCGTCCGGGTTTCGTCGGTGTAACCCGGCAGGGGCACGGGACGAAACAGGCGTTCCGCTGTGCTGGGTGCATGACACACACCACCACGAAGAAGACCAACGCCATCGTCGCCGTCGCCGCCGCGCTGCTCCTGCTGCCCGGACTGCTGACCGCCTGCTCCGGCTCGCCCTCTGGTTCGTCCAGCGACACCCCGAAGGCCGGTGGGAAGCCCGGCACGAGCCTGAGCGCGTGCATGCGGGACAAGGGCTACGACATGGCCGACCCGGACTCGGGCAGCAAGACCCAGACGCTCTCCGCGCCGGACGGTGTCGACAAGGAGCAGTGGGCTGCCGACCTGCAGACGTGCATGGGAAGCGCGGGCGGCGCGGGCGGCGCGGGCGAGGGATTCAAGCCGGCGCAGGCTGGCGGGAACCCTGAGCAGGAGAAGCCGGCAGTCGAGTGCATCCGGGAGAACGGTTTCTCCGACTACCCGGATTCCGAGGACGCCAAGCGCGCCTACCAGCCGAACGACCAGGACGCCTTCGACGACGTCACCTCGAAGTGCTTCGACCAGGCGTACGCCGAAGGGACCGACAAGTGAGCCCCCTCGTCGCGCGGCGCCGCGGGATCGTGACGGGGGTCTGTCTCGCCGCGGTGGTCGCAGCCGGTGCCGGGACCTGGGCGGTCGTCGGTCCGCAGAAGGCTCCGTCGTCGGCCGCAGCGGACACGCCGTCGACGCAGCACACGACCGCGACCGTCACGAAGGGTGACCTGACGGATTCGAAGGTCTTCGCGGGCACCCTCGGGTACGGCGCGTCGACCGGGGTGCCCGGTGCAGCCCCCGGCACGCTGACCTGGCTGCCGAAGCCCGGTGACGTGATCGGGCGCGACGGCTTCCTGTACGCGGTCGACGAGCGCGCGGTGCGGTCCATGTACGGCACGGTGCCGCTCTGGCGGTCGCTCGAACGCGGCCGCAAGGGCACCGACGTGCGGCAGCTCAACGAGAACCTCGCTGCGCTCGGGTACGACGTCGCCCAGGATGACACCTTCGGGCCGCGCACCGAGCGTGCCGTCAAGCATTGGCAGAAGGACCGCGGGCAGAAGGTCACGGGCGTGCTCACCTCCGCCGACATCGCGTTCGTCGACGGTGACGTGCGTGTGCAGTCCGTGGCGGGGAAGCTCGGGCAGCCTGCCGGCGGCGACGTGCTGTCCGTGACGAGCACGAAGCGCATCGTCACGGCGACGGTGTCCCAGCGCGATGCCGAGCGGCTCGCCGTCGGGACGAAGGTGCAGGTCCGGATCAACGGGGCGGGCGACCCGATGCCCGGCGAAGTGTCGGACGTGCAGCCCAGCGCCGGCGACGACGCCGGGTCGAAGATCGACGTGTCGGTGTCGTTCGACCCGGGGGACCGGCAGCTGCCCGCTGCCGCGTCCGCGCAGATCGACGCGGCGGGGACGACCGAGCAGGGTGTGCTCTCCGTCCCGGTCGCGGCGCTCCTCGCCGCCGGGGACGGGGAGTACGCCGTGGACGTCGTGCGTCGGGACGGCACCACGAAGCGGGTGCCGGTCACGCCGGGGTTCATCGCCGACGGCCGGATCGCAGTCACCGGCGACGTGGCCGAGGGCGACCGTGTGGTGGTGCCGGGATGAGCGCCCCGGCCCGCCCGGAGTCCGCAGCCTGCCCGGTGTCTGCCGCTGTCCCCTCGGGGTCCGCCGCCGCCGTCCTGTCGCTGCGTGACGTCGAGAAGACCTACGGCGACGTCGGGGCCCTGCGCGGGGTGACGCTCGACGTCGCCGCGGGGGAACTCGTCGCGGTCGTCGGGCCGTCCGGCTCGGGGAAGTCGACGATGCTCAACATCATCGGCACGCTCGACCGGCCGACCGCAGGCTCGGTGTCGATCGCCGGGAACGACGTGGCAACGATGTCCGACGATGCACTCTCCGCGCTCCGCGCCGGGCACATCGGGTTCGTCTTCCAGCACTTCCACCTGCAGGCCGGCGCGACGGCGGCGGAGAACGTCGCCGACGGGCTGCTCTACGCGGGCACCGGCCGCCGCGAACGACATCGGCGGGCGGTCGTCGCGCTCGAACGGGTCGGGCTCGGACACCGTGTCGATCACCGTCCGCACCAGCTGTCCGGTGGCGAGAAGCAGCGCGTCGCGATCGCGCGGGCCGTCGTGGGTGACCCGACGATCCTGCTCGCCGACGAGCCGACCGGAGCGCTCGACTCCAGCTCCGGCGCCGCGATCCTGGCGCTCCTACGCGAGCTGAACGCAGCCGGGACGACGGTGCTCGTGATCACGCACGACCTCGAGCTCGCGGCATCGCTGCCCCGACAGGTGCGGATGCGGGACGGGCTGGTCGAGCACGACTCGGCCGGCGCCTCGAGCGCGTCGGCAGCCGACCTCGCCGTCGCGATCGGCGGTGCGCGATGAGCGCCGTGCGTTCGCGCCTCGGGCCGGGCGACCTGCTGCGACTCGGGGTCTTCGGACTCCGCACGCGTCCGGGCCGCGTCGTGCTCTCGGCGCTCGGGATCGCGATCGGCATCGCCGCGATGATCGCCGTCGTCGGGATCTCGTCGTCGAGCAAGGCCAAGCTCGACGAGGTGCTCGACGCGCTCGGCACGAACGTGCTCACCGTGACGCCGGCGCAGGGGTTCGGCGAGCCGGTCCCGCTGCCGTCCACCGCGCTGGAGTCGGCACTGCGCCAGGACGGCGTCGAGTCCGCGGCTGCGGTCGGGTCGGTGTCGGACGCCGGGATCTACCGCAACCCGTTCATCCCCCTGCCGGAGACCAAGGGCATCGGGATGATGGCGGCATGGGGTGACGTGCCCGAGGTCCTCGGTGGCGACCTGGCATCGGGACGCTGGATCGACGACGCGGCCGATGCGCCGGCGCAGGCAGTGCTCGGCTCGGGTGCCGCGGCGACGCTCGGGATCGACCGGGTGGGGCCGGACACGACGATCTGGACGGGCGGCCAGTGGGTCCAGGTCGTCGGGATACTGCAGCCGATGGCGCTCGCCGAGGACCTCGACGACCAGGTGTTCGTCCCGCGGGGGTTGGCGCAGCAGCTGGGGTTCGACGGCTCGCCGACGGCCGTGTACACCCGGGTCGACCCCGAGCACGTCGAGCAGTCGCGCGACGTCCTCGCCGGAGCGATCAGCCCCGGTTCACCGCAGGACGTCGGTGTCACGCGTCCGTCCGACGCGCTCGCCGCGAAGAACGCCACGGACGACTCGTTCACCGGGCTGCTCGTCGGCATCGGCGGGGTCGCGCTCCTCGTCGGCGGCATCGGCGTCGCGAACACGATGGTGATCACCGTGCTCGAACGGCGAGCCGAGGTCGGTGTCCGCCGAGCGCTGGGCGCCAGGCGGCGGAACATCCGCGACCAGTTCCTCGTGGAGTCGCTGCTGCTGTCGTTCCTCGGTGGCGTGGCCGGCGTCGTGATCGGCGTCGGTGTGACGATCGCCTTCGCGGTCGCGCAGGGGTGGCCCGTCGCCATCCCGATCTGGGCGATCGCCGGCGGGCTCGGAGCGACCGTCGTCATCGGCGGTGTCTCGGGGCTCTACCCGGCGGCGCGCGCCGCGCGCATCCCGCCGACCTCGGCGCTGGCAGCCGTGTAGAGCAGTGGACACAATGCCCTGGAGGCCCGGTGCTCGCCGCAGTCGGGTCCACGTGCGTGACTCCGTGCGCGATGCTCTGCGCCGCCATGCCC
>JASCOI010000177.1 GCA_029959665.1 Microbacteriaceae bacterium PS02333 | reverse complement strand
CCCCGGGTCCCCCGGGCCCCGCACCGGCGCCCGGGGGGGGCGCCGCCCGGGGCCTCCTGTCCGTCTGCTGCTCACTCCTCCATCTGGAGCGCCTTGCCGCGCATCACCAGCAGCGGGTCGGGCGGCAGCGCGACCGACGGGTCCTTGTCCTCGTAGTCGAACTGCGCGAGGAAGTACCGCATCGCGTTCACGCGGGCACGCTTCTTGTCGTTCGACCGGACGATGGTCCACGGCGCGTACCGCTTGTCGGTGCGGCGGAACATCTCCTCCTTCGCGGCCGTGTAGTCGTCCCAGACCCGGAGCGACGCGACGTCGTTCGGCGAGAGCTTCCACCGGCGGACCGGGTCGAGCTGCCGGATCGCGAACCGGGTGCGCTGCTCCTTCCGGGTCACCGAGAACCAGAACTTCGTGACGTGGATGCCCGAGTCGACGAGCATCCGCTCGAACGACGGCGCCTGCGCCATGAACGTCTCGTACTCCTCGTCCGAGCAGTAGCCCATCACGCGCTCGACCCCGGCGCGGTTGTACCAGGAGCGGTCGAACATCACGATCTCCCCGGCGCTCGGCAGGTGCTCGACGTAGCGCTGGAAGTACCACTGCCCCTGCTCGCGCTCGGTCGGCTTCGACAGCGCGACCACACGGGAGGTCCGCGGGTTGAGGTGCTCGGTGAACCGCTTGATCGTGCCGCCCTTGCCCGCGGCGTCGCGGCCCTCGAACAGGATGATCGCGCGGCGGCCGTTGTCCTCGAGCCAGTACTGGAACTTCAGCAGCTCGACCTGGAGCCGGTACTTCTCGAACTCGTACTCGTCGCGGCTCATCCGCTCGTCGTACGGGTAGTCCTCTTTCCACGTGTAGATCGGGTTGCCCTGCGGGTCGATCAGCTCCGGGTCGGGCGTGTGGGCGTTGTCGACCGTGTACCCGCGGGTCCGCAGGTCCTCGATGTACTCGCGCAGGTCTCCGATGGGGGCGGCATCCAGCACGGCGTCCTCCTCTGCCGGCGCGGGTCGGGTGCGCGGCTCCCACCGGTATAGCAACACGGTGTGAACGGCGGCCGACCGACAGGCGTCAGGTCCCAGCGGGTGTGCCACCGAGGAACGGCACGAGCTGATCGAGGAGCTCGCGCGGCCTGTCCAGGGGAACGATGTGCCCGCTCGTCGGGATCGAGACGCTTCCGAGGTGGTCCGTGATCGACTGCAGCTGCCGCGCGGTGGCGTCGCCGACCACCTGTGCGCCGATGGCCAGCGTCGGGACGCGCAACCGCAGCCGACGGCTCGCTTCGGCGATCTGCTCGGCATTCCGAGGCATCGCGCGGTAGTACTCGAGCCCGCAGCGGAGCGCCTCCCGCCCGCTGTACGCGCGGACGAATGCGTCGCGGATGGTCGCAGCCACGCCCGACCGATCAGCGGTGCCGGCGCGGAGGAAGAAGTCGAGGTACTCGGCTTCGTGGCCTTCGATGACGGTCTCGGCGAGGCCGGGAACCGCATGGAACCCGAACCACCACGGCGGTCCGTCCTGGAAGAACCCCTCGGCGCCGGGCAACAGCCCGATGGTCGACTCCATCAGGACGAGCCGCGACACCCGCTCCGGGCGCTCCAGCGCGAGCATGAACGCCGGTGGTGCGCCGGCGTCGATCGCGACGACAGCGGCAGTGGGCGCGTCCATGGCATCGAGGACCCCAGCCATGTCGGCCGCCAGGTTCCGAGCGTCGAAGCCACCTCGTTCCCGGTCGCTCCCGCCGAGGCCGCGGAGGTCGGGAGCGATGACCCGATGGGTCCGTGCCAGGACGGGGATCACCTCGCTCCAGACGCGCCAGGTTTGGGGGAAGCCGTGCATCAGCAGCACGGGGGATCCGGACCCGGCGACCGCGACGTTGAGTCGGGTGCCGTTCGTCGCGATGCGGGTCTCTTCGATCGATGGGTCGCTGGTCATGACGCTCCGTGGTGGTTACCATTGGTGACCAGCTGATGCTAGGAGACCACTAATGCGCGAGGAAGACCGCACTTCGGCGGAACGTGGTCACCGGCCGGTGACCACCCCTGCGCGGCGGACCCGGGGTGACCTCTTCGATCCGGCCTGCCCAACCCGGCAGCTCCTGGATCGGCTCGGCGGCAAGTGGACGTCCATGGCAGTGAAGGTGCTCGGGGACGAGTACCCGGGCGAGGTCCGCTTCGCCGAACTGAAGCGTCGGATGCCGGGTATCTCGCAGAAGATGCTCGCGCAGACGCTCCGGAGCCTCGAACGTGACTCGCTGGTCGAGCGGCGCGTCGAGCCGACCACACCACCGAAGGTCCACTACCGGCTGACGGAGCTCGGCCGGTCGCTCACCGAGCCGATCGCCGCCCTGCGGGAATGGGCAGAACGCCACATGGCGCGGATCGACGCCGCGGGCCAGGCCTGGGACGCCGTCCGCCAGGGATCGGAGCCCACCGCCGACGCGTGACGTCTGGTGCCCCTGGAGGGACTCGAACCCCCAACCCTTTCCTTAGGACGGAACTGCTCTTCCATTGAGCTACAGAGGCCGGCCCGTCCACTCTAGCGGGACCGGCGGGCGCTCAGTCCCGGAACGGCTCGAGGAACGCGACGAGCTCGGCCGCGTACGACTCCGGCTGCTCGAACGGGGCGAAGTGCCCGCCGCGCTCGGGTTCCGACAGGTACACGAGGTTCGTCGTCCGCTCGAGCCATTCCCTCGGCGCACGGACGAGGTCGCCCGGGTAGAGCGTGAACCCGGACGGTGCCTCCACCCGGCGTGCGGACTGCTCGGGCGGGATCGCCGCGTTCTCGTGGTACATCCGCATGGCGGAGCCGATCGTGCCCGTCGCCCAGTCCTCGGTGACGAGCTGGAGCACCTCGTCCCGCGTGTACACGGACCACAGGTCACCGTCGCAGTCGCTCCACGACCGGAGCTTCTCGACGATCCACGCGGCGAGCCCCGCTGGTGAGTCGTTCAACCCGACCGCCGCGGTCTGCGGCTTCGTCCGGTGCATCGACGCGTAGGCGCCCTCGGTGTCCCGCCACCGGAACGTCGCCTCGACGAATTCGCGTTCCGGCGCGGACAACGTCGAGACGTCGATGCCGGGCCACGGCAGCCCGCCGTCGATACGGTGCACGGCGACCACGCGGTCGGGGTGGTCGAGCGCCAGGTACCGGGCGACGTGCGTGCCGATGTCGCCACCGGCGACCGCGAACCGGTCGTACCCGAGCTCCGTCATGAGCGTCGCCCAGAGCCCCGCGACCGCCCGCGCGTCGATCGGCGTCGGCGGCGCGTCCGAGAACCCGTACCCGGGCATGTCCGGCATGACGACGTCGAACCCCGCATCGACGAGCAGCGGCAGGACCTTCCGGTACCGCCAGGTCGAGTCCGGCCAGCCGTGCGCGAGCAGCAGGGGCGTGCCGCCGACCCCGGCGTGCAGGACGTTGATGCCGATCCCGTCGATCTCGACGGTGCGGCTCGGGAGCGCGGCAAGTGTGTCGCGGTGGGCGTCGAAGTCGAACCCGTCCGCCCAGTACTCGACGAGCTCGCGGAGTTCGGCGACGTCGACGCCGAGCGACCACCCCTGCACACCGGGTGCGTCGGGCCAGCGCGTCGCACGCAGTCGCGCACGGAGGTCCGTGATGGTGTCGTCGTCGATCCGCATCTCGGTCATGGCCCGACGCTACGCATCCCCTCCGACAACCGTGCAGGATGGGCGGATGACCACGCCGAGGCCCGCTGTGCTCTTCGTCTGCGTCCACAACGCCGGCCGCTCCCAGATGGCCGCCGGGTACCTCCGGCACCTCGCCGGCGATCGCGTCGACGTCTTCTCCGCCGGTTCCGAGCCCGCCGACCGCATCAACCCGGTCGCCGTCGACGCGATGGCCGAGGACGGCATCGACATCCTCGGCGAAGCACCGAGGATCCTCACCACGGACGCCGTCCGGCAGGCGGACGTCGTGATCACGATGGGCTGCGGCGACGCGTGCCCGGTGTTCCCGGGCAAGCGGTACGAGGACTGGGAGCTCACGGACCCGGCCGGGCTCCCGCTCGACGCCGTCCGCCCGATCCGTGACGACATCCGCGACCGTGTCCGGACCCTCATCGGGGAGCTGATACCCGGGGCGCGGCCGTGACGACGATCGAGCGCACGAGCCGGCAGCGGCCCCGAGCCGCCGCGGTCCTGACGCGGATCCCGGGCACGCTCGCCGTGGTCGGCGTGCTCCTGGTCGTCGGGATCGTCGGACAGGGACTCTGGTCCGCCACCCCCGCGCAGGCCTGGTGGCAGGACGTCGCGTACGGGCTCCCCGCGCTCCGGGACGGGCGGTGGTGGACGCCGGTGACGGGGACGTTCTTCGTCGTCAGTCCGGCCGCGTACATTCCGACGTTCCTGGCCTTCGCCGGGATGGGCCTGCTGGAGTGGCGCCGTGGGACGCGTGTCGCGCTGCTGTCGTTCGGCGTCGGGCAGCTCGTCGCCGTGCTCGTCACCTGCGCGTTCCTGGCGGTCGCGTCGCTGTCCGCATGGGCATGGGCGGACCGGCTCGCGGGCGTGCTCGACGTCGGGCCCTCCGGCGGCGCCGTCGCGTGCATCGCGGCCTGCTGCGCCTTGCTCCCGTCGCCGTGGCGGCAGCGGCTCTGGATCGTGCTGTTCGGGTACGCCGCGATCAGCGTCCTGTTCCTCGGCTCCCTCGCGGACGTCGAACACGCGGTGGCGGTGCTGTTCGCCCTCGCCGTGACGCGGTCGTTCCGCATCGAGCGGGCGACCCTCCGCGACCGGCGGCTCCTGGCGTTCGCGATCAGCCTCGCCCTCGGGGCCGTGCAGGTCATCTCGCTTCTCGTCCCGACGGACGGTCCGTTCGGCCCCACGCAGGCGCTCGACGGACCGTGGATCGACGTGCTCGTCGACAGCATCGTGATCGGGTTCGTCACGAACGGGCTCCGGCTCGGCCGACGGTGGGCGTGGGTCACGACGCTGGTCGTCGCGCTGCTCAACATCGTCACGGCGGCCCTGCTCGTCCTGGTGCTCGCGGTCGACCCCGGCGTGGAGCTCGACGGCGACGACGCGCACCACGTCGTGGCGACGTCGGTGCTCTGGCTCGCGTTCCTGGTGTACCTCGTGGCGACGCGCAGCGCCTTCCGGTCCCGACGGCGACGGGCGCTCGGTGCCGTGAAGGGGCGGCGTGCAGCGGATCCCCCGACGCTCGAGGAGGTCCGCGACACCATCAGGGCCGACGGCGGCGGCACCCTGTCCTGGATGGCGACATGGGACGGCATGGAGTACCTCCGCACGACGACCGGCGTGGTCCCGTTCCAGAAGCACCTCGGGGTCGCGATCGTCCTGGCCGATCCGCTCGGCCCGGAGGGCGGCATCCCGGGGAGCGTCGCGGAGTTCGTCGCGGCCGCCGAACGGGACGCCCTCGTGCCGTGCTTCTTCAGCGCCGGCACCCGGACGCGCGACGCCGTCCCGCCCTCGTGGCGCAGCCTCGTCATCGCGGACGACACGATCGTGGACCTGCCCGGGCTCGCGTTCACCGGCAAGCCGTGGGCACACGTCCGCACCGCGCTGAACCGGGCGGACCGCGAGCAGGTGACGTTCCGGATGACGTCGCTCGCGGACGAGACGTGGGGCGTCCGCCAGCAGCTCCGGGCGATCTCGGAGTCGTGGGTCGGCGACAAGGACCTCCCCGAGATGCGGTTCACGCTCGGGACCCTGCACGAGGCCGAGGACCCCGAGGTCCGCCTGGCCCTGGCCGTGTCCTCGGTGGGCGACGTCGAGGGCTTCCTCAGCTGGCTCCCCGTGTACGGGCCCGGCGGCGAACACCGCGGGTGGACGCTCGACCTGATGCGCCGACGGGACGGCGGCTTCGGCCCCGTGATGGAGTTCCTCATCGGTTCCTCCGCCCGGACCTTCGCGGAGGAGGGCGCGCAGATCATGTCGCTCTCCGGCGCACCGCTCGCGCACGAGGTCGGCGACGACGAGGGGCAGATCGCCCGGCTGCTCGGGCAGCTCGCCGGCGTGCTCGAGCCGGTGTACGGGTTCACGTCGCTGCACCGCTTCAAGCAGAAGTTCAACCCCCGCTCCGAGCCGATCCACCTGCTCTACCGCGACGAGGGCGACCTCGCCCGCATCGGGCCGGCGCTCGTCCGCGCGTTCCTGCCCGACGCCACACTCCGGCAGTACGCGGCAGCCGGAATCGACATGATCCGGCGGGACTGACCGCTACGCGCCTGCCCCACTCCCACCGGGCAGCCCGGCAGCCCCGAGCCGCGTCGCCGCGCGCGACCGAGCCCGCTGTGCCTCGAGCGCCGCCGCGAAGTCCGCTTCCCACCCGGGGTCGCCGTCGCCCCCGCCCCGTGCGGCCGCCGCGCTGCTGAGCTCCGTCGGGGAGCCGTTCGGGTCCGACC
>JASCOI010000176.1 GCA_029959665.1 Microbacteriaceae bacterium PS02333 | reverse complement strand
CCCCCCCCCCGGCCGGCCCCCGCCCCCGCGGGCCCCCCGGGCCCCCCCCGCCCCGGGGCCTCCCGTCAGAAGGTGGTCGCGCCGAGGGCGCGCCGCGCGCGATCAGGCCGCGTCGTGGTCCGTCTTCAGGAACTCGACCAGGCTGTCGGCGGTCATCTCGGCGTCGTCGCCGGACACGGTGAGGGTGACCTCGTCGCCGTTCTCGACGCCGAGCCCGAGGAGCCCGAGGATGCTGCCGGCGTTCGCGGACTTGTCGCCCTTGGCGATCGTGACCTGGTGGCCGGACGCGGTGACGGTCTGGACGAAGAGCGACGCCGGGCGGGCGTGCAGACCGGATCCGCTGGCGACGGTGACGGTGCGGGTGGCTTCGGACATCGATGAACTCCTAGTCGATGGGTGGTGCGCTCATGGTAGCGAGCAGGGGGTGGACGGAACCGGGCGGGCGGTCAGGGACGGCCGGGCCAGAAGACCTCGGTACCCGCTGCCTCGACCTCGCGGACGAGGTCCAGGTTGACGGCGGGGTCGGTGATGATCGTGTCGATCGCGGCCAGTGGGGCGACGCGACCGAACTCCTCCCGGCCGAACTTCGTGTGGTCGGCCAGCAGGATGCTCCGGCGCGCCGACTTGATCATGGCGCTCTTCACCGCGGCCTCGGCCATGTTGTGCGTCGTGAGACCGCGCTCCGGGGTGATGCCGTTGATGCTGATGAAGGCGACGTCGACGCTCACCATGCCGATGAGCTGGTGCGTCCAGGTGCCGACTCCGGCGAGCGAGTCGCTGCGGATGTTGCCGCCGAGCAGGTGGAGGTCGATCCCCGGCCGGTTGGCGACGGCCATCGCGACGGGGAGCGAGTGCGTGACGACGGTCAGGCCGCGGTCGGTGGGGAGCATCTCGGCGAGGCAGATCGTCGAGGTGCCGGCGTCGATCATGATCGAGCCGTTCTCCGGCAGTTCCTCGAGCGCGGCCTCGGCGATGACCATCTTCTCGGCCTGGTTGATGCCGCCGCGGTCGCCGACACCGGGGTGCAGGGTGATCCGCTCGACGGGGATCGCACCACCGTGCGCCCGCCGGACGAGGCCGCGACGCTCGAGCGACGTCAGGTCGCGCCGGATCGTCTCCGGGGTGACCTCGAGCAGCTCGGCGAGGTCCTTGACGTCGACCCGGCCGTTGGCGCGCGCCTGCTCGACGATGCGCTGGTGGCGCTCTGGTGCGTACATCGGACCTCGGTGTCTCGGGAGGGTGTCTGGTGGAGCGGTCCGCTGCCGAACGGACCGGAACGGGCACGGACGGGGGTGATCGTCGGGATCGACGTCCGAACTGGGGGCGGCTCAGACCGAAACGGGCATCTGTTTGTGCATTTTTATCCCCGGATGTGTTTGTTTGTCAACGCGGATCGATGTAGTGTGCTGCCAAGCCGCACGGGCGTGGTCCGTTCGTGTCGCTGTGCACCGAACCACCAGCCCCCACCGCAAGCGCGCGTGAGATGAAGGAGTCTCGAATGTCCGAATTGCTCGGAACCGGCGTCGGCCGCGGCGTTGCCCACGGCCCCGTGCTCCGGATGGCGGACCCGCTCGGCGAACCGTCGAGCGCGGCGCTCGAGGGCTCGGCGGACGACGCGAAGCAGGCGGTGCACGAAGCGCTCGCCGCGGTGGCGGAGGACCTCACCAAGCGCGGACAGCTCGCCGGCGGCGACGCCCAGGCCGTGCTCGAGGCGCAGGCGCTCATGGCGCAGGACCCCACGCTCCTCGACGACGTGCACTCCCGCATCGACGGCGGCACCAACGCCGAGCGCGCGGTGTTCGAGGCGTTCGGGCAGTTCCGCGACCTGCTCGTCTCGATGGGCGGCTACATGGGGGAGCGCGCGACCGACCTCGACGACGTCGCCCAGCGCATCATCGCCAAGCTCCGCGGCGTGCACGCACCCGGTGTGCCCGAGTCGGACACCCCCTTCGTGCTCGTCGCCCGCGACCTCGCCCCTGCCGACACCGCACTCCTCGACCTCGACAAGGTCCTCGCCCTCGTCACGCGTGACGGCGGCCCGACCTCGCACACCGCGATCCTCGCCCGCGCCAAGGGCATCACCGCGATCGTCGGTGTCACCGGCGCCGACGACCTCGCCGACGGCCAGGCGGTCGTCGTCGACGCCGCTGCCGGCACCGTCGTCACCGACCCGTCCGCCGACCTCGTCGCCGACGTCGAGCAGCGCGTCGCCGATCGCCTCGCCGCAGCCGCAGCACCCCTCACCGCTGGTGCCCTCGCCGACGGCCACGTCGTGCCGCTCCTCGCCAACCTCGGGAGCCCGGCAGACGCCGCCGGCGCCGTCGCTCTCGGTGCGGAGGGCGTGGGGCTCTTCCGCACCGAGTTCCTCTTCCTCGACTCGCCGAAGGCCCCGACGGTCGACGAGCAGAAGGAGTCGTACAAGCAGCTCCTCGCCGCGTTCCCCGGCAAGAAGGTCGTCGTGCGCGCGCTCGACGCCGGCGCCGACAAGCCGCTGCCGTTCCTCACCGACAAGGACGAGGAGAACCCGGCGCTCGGACGCCGCGGGCTCCGTGCGCTCCGGAACCACCCCGAGGTCCTCCGCGACCAGCTCACCGCGCTCGCCCAGGCCGACGCCGAGACCGAGGCGGACCTCTGGGTCATGGCCCCGATGGTCGCCGACGCCGAGGAGACCGAGTACTTCGTCGACCTGGCCCGCGAGCTCGGGATCCGGACCGCCGGCGTGATGGCCGAGGTGCCCTCGCTCGCGCTGATGGCCGAGCAGGTGTTCCAGTCGGCGGACTTCGTGTCGATCGGCACGAACGACCTGACCCAGTACACGATGGCGGCCGACCGCATGCTCGGCACGGTCGCGAGCTACCAGGACCCCTGGCACCCCGCCGTCCTCCGTCTCGTCGCGCAGCTCGGCACCGCCGGTGTCGGCGCGTCGAAGCCCGTCGGCATCTGCGGCGAGGCCGCGGCCGACCCGCTCCTCGCCGTCGTCCTCGTCGGACTCGGCGCCACCACCCTCTCCATGACCCCCGCAGCCCTCGCCGACGTGCGTGCCGAACTCGGCAAGCACACCCTCGACGAGGCCCGCGAGATGGCCCAGGCGGCACTCGCCGCGTCCACGGCGGCAGCAGCCAAGTCCGCCGCCGCGGCCGCGCACGCCGTCTGAGCCCACCCGCACCACCCTTCCCTGACAGAGCAGCAGCACCACCACACAGAAAGTCACCGCACATGACAACGTCGTCCGTTGCAGCGCCCGACGCCCCCGCGAAGTCGCGGGGCGGCGCACGCGTCGCCGTTCAGAAGTTCGGCACGTTCCTCTCCGGCATGGTCATGCCCAACATCGCGATCTTCATCGCGTGGGGCATCATCACCGCCTTCTTCATCGAGACCGGCTGGACCCCCGTGGGCATCCTCGGCGGGTTCGGCGAGACGAACGGCGTGGCCAACATCGGCCTCGTCGGACCGATCCTGACCTACCTCATCCCGCTCGCGATCGCGATCCAGGGTGGCCGGATGGTCTACGAGACCCGCGGCGCCGTCGTGGGATCGATCATGACGATGGGCGTCATCATCGGCGCCAACGGCACCACGATGATCCTCGGCGCGATGATCTGCGGGCCGCTCGGCGCGTACCTCATCAAGCAGATCGACAAGATCTGGGACGGCAAGATCAAGCCGGGCTTCGAGATGCTCGTGAACAACTACGCGGCCGGCATTCTCGGCTTCGTGCTCGCGATGATCGGGTTCTTCTGGCTCGCCCCGCTGTTCAAGCTCATCGCCGAGGGCCTCGGTGCCGCGGTGAACTTCCTCGTCCAGCACTCGCTGCTGCCGCTCGCGAGCGTCATCATCGAGCCGGCGAAGGTGTTCTTCCTCAACAACGCGATCAACCACGGTGTGCTCGACCAGCTCGGCGCGCAGCAGGTGCAGGCGTCCGGCAAGTCCATCCTGTTCCTCCTCGAGGCGAACCCCGGCCCCGGTCTCGGCATCCTCCTCGCCTTCACCTTCTTCGGTGTCGGCATCGCCCGCTCGACCGCTCCCGGTGCGATCATCATCCAGTTCTTCGGCGGCATCCACGAGATCTACTTCCCGTACGTGCTGCAGAAGCCGGTCCTCTTCATCGCCGTCATCCTCGGTGGTGCGACCGGTGTCGCGACCAACGTGGCGTTCCACTCCGGCCTCGTCGCCCCCGCATCGCCCGGCTCGATCTTCGCGGTGCTCGGTGCGACCGCGAAGGACAGCTTCGTCGGTGTCATCCTGTCCGTGCTCTTCTCCGCAGCGGTGTCCTTCGCCGTGGCGTCGTTCTTCCTCATCGCCACCCGCAAGCGCGACCTCGCGTCCGGCGGCGGCGACATGGCGGCGGCGTTCGACAAGATGCAGGCCACCAAGGGCCGTGACGCCAACGCGGCGACCGCCGGGCTCTTCGGTGGCAACGCTCCGGCGAACGCCGACGAGGCAGCTGCCGTCGGCGGCACCACGACCGCGACCCGGGTCGAGAACGTGGTGTTCGCCTGCGACGCCGGCATGGGCTCGAGCGCCATGGGTGCGAGCGTCCTCCGCAACAAGATCAAGAAGGCCGGCATCGAGGGCGTCACCGTCGTCAACAAGGCCATCGCGAACCTGTCCGGCGACGAGGACCTCGTCATCACGCAGGAAGAGCTGACGGACCGCGCCAAGCAGAAGACCCCGAACGCACAGCACGTGTCGGTCGGCAACTTCATGAACGCGCCGCAGTACGACCAGGTCGTCGAACAGCTCAAGAACCAGTAACGCAGTGCAGTATCGGAGGGGGTGGGCCACGGCCTGCCCCCTCCACCACGTCCACGAAGCAAGGAGAACACCCATGCCCGTCCTGCAGGAGAGCCAGATCCGCATCCACGCCGAGGACACCGCTCCGACCAAGTCGGAAGCGATGAAGGAGGCGGCCGAGATCCTCGAGGCTGCAGGCGCGGTCACCGGTGAGTACTACCCGGCGATGCTCGAGCGCGAGAAGAGCGTCTCGACGTACATGGGCAACTTCCTCGCCATCCCGCACGGCACCAACGACGCGAAGGACGCCATCAAGTCGTCCGCGCTGTCGTTCATCCGCTACGCCGCCCCGATCGACTGGGACGGCAACGAGGTCCGCTTCGTCGTCGGCATCGCCGGGGTGAACAACGAGCACCTCGACATCCTGTCGAAGATCGCGATCGTGTTCTCCGACGAGGACCAGGTCCAGGCGCTCACCGACGCCCCCGACGTCGCCGCGATCCTGGCCATCCTCGGCGAGGTCAACGAGTGACCGACCAGCGCACCGCCGTCCACTTCGGCGCGGGGAACATCGGCCGCGGCTTCGTCGGGCTGCTCCTGCACGAGGCCGGCTACGAGGTCGTCTTCGCCGACGTCGCCGCCCCGCTGATCGACGCCCTGGCCGCCGCCGACTCGTACACCGTGCACGAGGTCGGTGCCGGTGCCCGCGACCACGAGGTCACCGACTTCCGTGCACTCAACAGCGCCCAGGACGAAGCAGCCGTGGTCGCCGAGATCGCGGCGGCGGACATCGTCACGTGCGCCGTCGGTCCGAACGTCCTGAAGTTCATCGCCCCCGTGATCGCCGCGGCGCTGCAGGCCCGTCCGGACGACGCCGCCCCGATCGCCGTGATGGCGTGCGAGAACGCCATCAACGCCACCGACCGGCTCCGCGAGTTCATCGTCGACGCACTGCCGTCGGACACCCGCGACCGCACGCTCGCGAAGGCCGTGTTCGCGAACACCGCCGTCGACCGCATCGTCCCGGCCCAGCCGGAGGGTGCCGGCCTCGACGTCACCGTCGAGACGTACTTCGAGTGGGCCATCGACCGCACGCCGTTCGGGGGCACCGAGCCGGAGATCCCCGGCGTGCACTACGTCGACGGCCTCGCGGCGTCGATCGAGCGGAAGCTCTTCACGGTGAACACCGGGCACGCCACCGTCGCGTACCACGGGTTCCTCGCGGGAGCGGACAAGATCTCCGACGCCATCGCGATCCCCGCGGTCCGGTCCGAGCTCGAGTCGGTGCTCGCCGAGACGAGCGACCTCCTCGTCCGTCGCCACGAGATCGACCCCGAGGTGCACCGCGCCTACGTCGAGGCGATCATCGGTCGGTTCGAGAACCCGCACCTGCCGGACACGGTCACCCGTGTCGGTCGGCAGCCGCTCCGCAAGCTCTCCCGCGACGAGCGCTTCGTCTCGCCGGCAGCGGCTCTCGCGGAGGACGGCTCCGAGCCGGTCGCGCTCCTCGACGCGATGGGCGCTGCGCTCCGCTTCGACGTCCCCGACGACGAGCAGAGCGTCGAGCTGCAGGCGCTGCTCGCATCCGACAAGTCGGATGCCGACGTGGCGACCGAGATCACGGGCCTGGGTGCGGAGCACCCGCTGCACGCGGCGTTCGCCGACCGTGTGCGGAGCGTGCGCGCCTGACGTCCGCACACATCCGACGGGCGGGCCCGGGGGCCCCGGCGCGCCGCCCCCCCCCTGCGCCCCGGGCCGCGCGTGTGCCCCGC
>JASCOI010000175.1 GCA_029959665.1 Microbacteriaceae bacterium PS02333 | reverse complement strand
GGGGGGTTGTGTCGTGGCCACCCGCCGCGCGGGGGGCGGGGCGCCGCGCCCCCCCCCCGCTTCTGCCGTGTGCGGAGTGCGCCGATCACCACCGGCAGGACGGAGACCACGACGATCACGATCGCGAGGACGTCGATGTGGTCGGCGACGAACGGGATGCCACCGAGGAGCACGCCGACCATCGTCATGACGACGACCCAGGTCGCCGCACCGACGACGTTCCAGAGCGTGAAGCGGCGCCAGCGCAGGTCGGCGGTGCCAGCGGCGAGCGGGACGTACGTGCGCACGACCGGCACGAAGCGGCCGAGCACGAGGGACAGTGCCCCGTACTTTCTGAAGAACGCCTCGGCCTCGCGCAGGTGCGACGTCTTGAGCACCCGCGCGTCGTCCCGGAACAACCGCCGGCCGAACTCCCGACCGAGCCAGTACCCGACCTGGTCGCCGGCGACCGCGGCGAGGATCCCGACCACGATGATCTGCCACGGTGCGATGCCGAGCGGCGTCGCCAGGATCGCCGCGGTGACGAGCAACGAGTCGCCCGGCAGGAACGGGAACAGCACCCCGGACTCGACGAAGACGACGATGCCGATGCCGAGCAGCACCCACGGCCCGAAGGAGTGGAGCAGCGAGGAGGCGTCGAACAGCGGGATCGCGAGCGGGAGGATCATGCCGCCGACTGTTCCCGACCATTCCCAAGGATCCTCGAAGAATGCGGTCCGGCAGCGCAGATCACCCCGTCGGGGCGAGCGTGGCGGGTCGGCCCCGGCCTACGGTCCGGTCATGCAGGATCTCGTGAACGGTCTGCTGCAGCGCTCGTCGTTCGGTGCGTGGGACGTCGTGCTCGCCGTGATCGTGCTGGTGTGCGGCTGGCTCGTCTCGGTGTGGGCACGACGCGGGGTGGTCGCCGCGCTCTCCAAGTGGAGCGGGCTCGGCCCGAGCGGCACGAACCTCGTCGCCCGGCTGGTGCGGTACGCGATCCTGCTCCTGACGATCGGCATCGTCCTGACGGTCCTCGGTGCGCCCCTCCAACCGGTGCTCGCCGCCGTCGTCATCCTCGCCGCGGTGGCGTTCCTGGCGCTCCGTGGGATCGCCGCCAACTTCGGTGCCGGGCTGGTCATCCAGGCGCGCCGGCCGGTCCGCATCGGCGACGCGATCGAGGTCGGAGGGGCCAGCGGGCGGATCGTCGAGCTCACCGGACGGTCGGTCCTCCTGCGGGCGTCGGACGGACGCATGATCCGGGTCCCGAACACGATGCTGCTCGAGGGGTGCCTCGTGAACGCGACGGAGTCCGGCTCCGTCCGGAGCGAGATCCGGGCGCGGGTCCACGCCGTCGTCGACCTCGACCGCCTCTGTCCGGCGATCGTGCGGGCAGTCGACGGCACGACCGGGTTGCACGGTGCTTCCCCCGAGGTCTTCCTGCGGACGGTCACGCCGGCGTGGACCGATCTCACCATCCGGTTCTGGTCGACCTACGACGACCGCGAGAACGCCCGGTCGGACGTCGTCAGGGCCGTCGCCGACGAGATCGGTCACGCCGGCCTCACCTGCTCGGTGTCGTCGGATCCGCCGCGGTTCCTGACGGCGCTGACCGACGAGATCGGCTGACCCGTCCGGCTCCGGCGATCTCACCCGATCTGGGCGTGTGCCAGTCAGCAGCGCGGACGGAGGCTGATGCCCGACGAGTGAACAGGAGCAGACGAGGAGGAGGAGGGCGGGCGATGAGCCGCTACGAGATCCGCTTGCCGTACGCATGGTCGGACACCCTCTCCGCGGCGTTCCCGGAGTTCGACCTGGTGCAGATCGGCCCGGCGGAGACCCTGCTCATCGGGGCGCTCCACGACCAGACCGAGCTGCACGCGCTGCTCGCCCGGATCGCGGACCTCGGCCTCGAGATCGCCGAACTCCGACACGACCGCTGACCTGCACGACGACGACGCCCTCAGAAGGCCGCGATGCCCTTGCCGATCGTGGTCACGCCGATCACCAGCAGCAGCACCGTCATGATCGTGGCGTTGTTCGCGGTCAGCCAGTCCCGGAGCGTCCCCAGGGCACCGGACACCCGGTTCCCGACGACCAGGAACCCGATGACCGGGACCGCGATGCTCAGCGACGCCAGGACCACGAACAGGATGATCGCCCAGGTGCTCGCAGCCGCGCTGGCTCCGGCAGTCCCGACGGTCATCCCGGCCGCCACCGCCATCATCAGGTTCTTCGGGTTGACGGCGGCGAGCAGGAACGCCAGACCGGCCGCCGGTACTGGGCGGAGCGAGTCGATGGCGCCCATCCACTTCGGCGGGGCCGCGCTGGTCCCGGGAGCGGGGCGCTTCCGCCACTGGCCGACGGCGAGCAGCCCGAGGAGGATCCCGAGGACGATCTTCACGACGCCGGCGACGGGCTTCGCCGCGTCCGGGTCCGCAGCCGGGATCGACGACGCCACCAGCGTGAACACCGTCACCGCGACGGCGATGCCGAGCACCCACCCGACCAGGAACGCGCTCGCGACCGAGCGCGCCCGTGGCGACAGCAGGAGCAGGATCGCGGCGATGATCGGGAGCGGACTGATGGCGATCGTCACTGCCTGTGGCAGGAGTTCGCCGACGAGCGCTGCGAAGCCCACGGGGTTCCCTTCAGTTGATGAGCGCTGACACGGCCTTCTGCAACTGCAGGACCCCGATCACGAGGACGAGTGCGGCGTTCAGGACGTTGGTGTGCCCGCCGATCCACGACCGCAGACGGTTCAGCAGGGGCGCGGCCGCGTCACCCCGGGTGAGCACGAAGCACACCGGTACCGCGATCGGTGCGATCCCCAGGGCGACGAACCCGACGGCGACCGCCGCACCGGCGCCGAACGACACCGGCGCGCCCGCGATGTCGAGGCCGGCGATGATCGCGCAGGACGCATCCACCGGGTTGACGGCGAAGATGCCGAACCCGAGGGCCAGTGATCGCGCCGGGGTGAACTCGCTCACCTTCTGCAACCAGCCGGGCAGCTGGGGCGCCGCGTCGGCGACCTCCTGCGGCGTCGAGGCACCGGACATCTCCTCGAGGTCCCTGCCCCCGCGCCGGTACACCCACACCGCTGCGAGGATCAAGCCGACGGCGACGACGAGCCGCACGATAGCCGCCCAGGTCGGCGCATCGGCGCGCGGCGAGAAGTCGATCGCGGTGAAGACCGCGACGGAGACGCCGGTGATGACGATCAGGGCGAGCGCCCAGCCGACCAGGTAGGCGATGCCGTTCGCCCGGTACCGCCGGGAGAGCAGCTCGGCGACGAGCGCCATGATCGCGAGGGGGCTGAGCAGGATGCCGAGCACGGGCGCGACGAGTCCCAGGACCAACGCGCCCACGGCGGTCAGTCCTTGCCGGCCATGTCGTGCGCGAGCTCGTGCTCGTCGGCCTCGGACAGCGAGGTCTGCACGACCGTGCCGCCGAAGCGGGACAACGCCTCACCGAACTTGTCCTCGGTGATCTTCGTCGCGTACACGACCACAGCGGACCGTCCGTCGGCGACCGCGCTCTTCACGCGCTCGCGGAACTCCGCGTCGATGCCCGTCTTGTCGAGGCCGGCGAAGAGCGCGCCGAGCGCACCACCGATCACGAGCCCGAAGAACGGCACGAAGAAGAGCAGCCCGAGGAGGGTGCCGAACAGCGCACCGCCAGCGGCTCCGGCGCCGACCTTGCCGACCGGCCCGGGGGTCTCGACGTGGGTCTTCCCCTTCTCGTCGCGGTGCACGAGGGCGAGTCCGGCGAGTTCGACCACGAGGTCGCTCTGCAGCTGCTGGACCTCCTCGTACGCGGCGACCGCGTCGGCGTCGTCGGTGAACGAGATCACGATGAGATCGGCCATGGTGCATTCCTTCCGTCGGCGGTCGTGGGTTCGGTCCCCGACCGTTCGACCAAGGTCTATCCCGGACCGCCGCCCGCGACACCACCCCGATCGGGCGAGTCAGCGGAGGTACTCGCGATCAGCATCGCGGCGGCGGTGACCAGGCTCAGCTCGACGAAGACCGCCGCGATGACGACGAGTGCCGACTGGTCGACCACGACCGGGCCGGCCCCCAGCACGAGCCCGAACGCCGCCAGCGCGACGGCGAGGACGCCCCAGCTCCAGCGGCTCCCCCGGTCGGGCACGGTCGCGGCGACGACCGCGTACCCGACGGCTGCCGCACCGAACGCGACACCGGTACGTGTCACGAGCGCGTCCGGCGTCGGTGCCGGAGCGACGATCGACCAGATCCCCGTGCCGAGCACCACGAACCCGCTCGTGGCCAGGAGCACCCGCCGTGCGAGGGACGCTCCGGAACGCCGTCCGGCGTTGCCGAGGACGACACTCCACGCGCTCATGACGATCAGGGCGATGCCCACCAGTACCGACGGGGCCGTTCCGGACGACCCCGGTGTGGCGAGCGCACCGAAGCCGACGCCGATCCCCACACCCACCTGCATCCAGGCGCCGATGCGCGCGACCACGTCCAGTCCACGACACGTCTCCATGCGCCAACCCTCCGCGGGCGCACGACGACGCGGTTCACCCGGCGGGGGTGATCTCCCGTCGCTCGAACGTCAGGTGGACGACACCGGACGGCGACGGGGTCGCCTCGATCGTGAACCGGTCCTCGAGTCCCTCGAGACCGTCCCAGAGCCGCTCGCCCCGTCCGAGCACGATCGGGACGAGCACGACGTGCATGCGGTCGACCAGGTCGGCGGCGAGGAACTGGCGGACCGTCTCGACACCGCCCCCGATCCGAACGTCCGACCCGGGTGCCGCAGCGCGTGCCTGTGCGAGTGCCTCGGCGGGGCTCGCGTCGATGAAGTGGAACGTCGTCCCGCCCGCCATCGACAGCGGTTCCCGCGGGTGGTGCGTCAGCACGAAGACCGGGGTGTGGAACGGCGGATCCTCGCCCCACCAACCCGTCCACGAGTCGTCCGGCCAGGGCCCGCGGACCGGACCGAACTTGTTGCGACCCATGATCTCGACACCGATGCCGTCCCCCCACGTGCGCGCGAACCGGTCGTCGAGGTCGGTGCTCCCACCCGACGCCCCCTGCATGCTGCGGAACGTCTGCGTCCCGAAGAACCACTGCATGAGCCGTCCGTCGGCGTGGCCGAACGGCTGCTCGAGCGACTGGTCGGCACCCGCCCCGTAGCCGTCCAGCGAGATGGCGAAGTTGTGCACCCTGACGATCGACACGCAGCAACCATACGACTAGAGGGTCGTCGTGAGCACTCCACCGTCGACCCGGAGTGCCGCACCGTTCGTCGCCGACGCCCGCGGGCTCGCCAAGTAGGTGACCATGTCGGCGATCTCGGACGGCTCGATGAACCGCTCGAGCAGCGTGGTGTGGTTCTGCGCGATCACGGCGGCCTTCACCTCGTCGACCGTGGCGTCACGCGACGAAGCGATCCCCTCGATCGCGCTCCCGACACCGTCCGAGTAGGTAGGGCCGCCGACGACGGTGTTCA
Source organism: Microbacteriaceae bacterium PS02333 (assembly GCA_029959665.1). GTDB lineage: Bacteria > Actinomycetota > Actinomycetes > Actinomycetales > Microbacteriaceae > Curtobacterium > Curtobacterium guangdongense. The sequence goes on along the minus strand of JASCOI010000175.1, from coordinate 1,148 downwards.
CGGTCACGCCGGTCCCCCGCGTCGTCTTCGCCAAGCCGTTCGCGAGCGCGATCATCGCCGCCTTGGTGGTGCCGTAGTGCACCATGTCCGCCGGCACGGCGACACCGGACTCGCTGCTGACGAAGACGATGCGCCCCCACCCGCGCGCGAGCATCCCGGGGAGCAGGTGCCGGGACAGCCGCACGCCGCTCATCACGTTGACGTCGAAGTACCGCTGCCACTCGTCGTCGTCGACGTCCGGGAACGCCGAGAGCCCGAACAGCCCGACGTTGTTGACGAGGACGTCGACCTCGTCGAGTTCCGTCAGCAGTCGCCGCACCGACGACGGGTCCGCGAAGTCCGCGACGATGCCGCGGGGCGACGAGTCCGGCCACGCGGCATGCAGGCGGTCGATCGCCGCATCCACGCGCGTCGCGGACCGCCCGTTCACGATGACCCGGACGCCCTCTGCGGTCAGCGCCGACGCCACGGCGAACCCGATCCCGCCCGTCGATCCGCTCACGAACGCCGTCGTGCCGTGCAGCTGCATGTCCATGTCGCTCCTGTCGATCACTTGCTCAGGCAAGTCAAGGTAGCGACATTGACTTGCCTGAGCAAGTAAGATTGCGGCATGGACCATGACCAGGCCGCGTGGGCGACGTTCGCCACCGTCCTCGAACGCCTCCCCACCGCTCTCGACGCGCAGCTGCACCGGGACAGCGGGCTCACGCACTTCGAGTACGGCGTGCTGTACGCCCTCGACACCACGCCCGACCGGACCCTCCGGATGAGCACCCTCGCCGGGTACGCCAGCTGCACGCTGTCGCGGCTGTCGCGTGCCGCCACCCGGCTCGAGGGCAAGGGCTGGGTGCACCGGCGACGCGACCCGGACGACGGGCGCTTCACCCTCGCAGTGCTCACGGACGCCGGGCACGCCGCGGTCGCGCAGGCCACCCCCGGCCACCGCGCGCTCGTCGACGAGGTCGTCTTCGGCGCCCTCACCAGCGCGCAGGTCCGCCAGCTCGGCGTGATCAGCCGCCGCATCGCGGCGGCCGTCGGCCCGGAGCCCGTCTGGACCCCACCAACACAGGGCGACCCACGGCCCTGAAGCGGTCACGATGACGGACGGGAGGCTCGGTGCGGCCTGGCACCGAGCCTCCCGGCGGGCG
>JASCOI010000174.1 GCA_029959665.1 Microbacteriaceae bacterium PS02333 | reverse complement strand
TTATAAGCCACCCCCCCTGCCCGACCTTTCACCCGGCGCGGGGCGGGACGCCCCCCCCATCACCGCTCCCCGCCCGTCGCCGACCTCTACTGCCAGAGCTGTTGCTCGAGGGCCGCCAGGAGCCCGTTCGTCGGCGCGTTGGTCTGACGGATGACGACCCACCGCGAATCCCGCGTGAAGAACGTGTACGTGGTGTCGACCGGGTAGGCGAACGCCGGTTGCTTCACTTGGCACAACCGTCCGCCGTCGTGATCCGAGCACGTGTACCCGTTGGGGAGCGGTGCGTAGCCCTCGTGTTCTCCATCCCCGACGAATATTTCGATCCCGCTGACGTCTGCCCGGGGGTCCATCCAACTGCACCACAACAACGTCTCTGGCTGCTCGACTTCGCCTGCATTCGCGGCGTCAGGGGACTCGCGGAACGGGATGTTCCCGAAGAGCCGGTCGTAGTCCGCTTCCGGGACGAGCGCTCGGCAGTCGGTGGGGATGGCGGCAGGCGTGCGGGTCGGTGTCGGTGTCGATGTCGGCGTGGGGGTGGCCGTCGGCTCGCTGATCACGGGTGCGGAGGACTTCGTCGGGGTCTCCGGCGGCTCGGTCACGGTCGGCGAGGGTGCCGGTGCGGCGGTGAAGGGCTGCGGGACCATGCCGAGTGCGACGGCGCCGCTGCCGACGCCGATGCCGAGGACCGCGATGACGCCGATCACGATGCCGGCGCGACGTCCGCGGCGCTTGGGTGCCGGTCGGTCGAGTTCGGCGCGGGCGAGCACGTTCTGCTTCATCGAGACGAGCATCCGCTGCAGGTCGTCTCCCTGGGGAGGTTCAGTGTTCATCGTGCGTCACCGCCTTCCTGAGTCGTGCACGTGAGCGTGAGACCCGTTGGGTGACCGCGCCGACACTCAGACCGAGCATCGTGGCGGCTTCGGAGTAGGTGTGCCCCTGGAGGAGGCAGAGTTCGCAGATCTTCCGGTCGACCTCGGGGAGCGCGGCGATCTCGTCGCGGACCCAGCGGAGTCGTTCGCGGGCGTCGTCGGCATCGGCCGGCGCGGCGAGCTCCTGGGGGAGTTCGTCGCCGACGTTCTTGGCGATGCGGCGGGCCTGGTTCTTGGCGTGGTTGCGGCAGACGACGAGCAGCCACGGCAGGAGTGTGCCGGTGGGCAGGTCGATCGTCGCCGCTTTCTGCCAGAGCGTCAGCATCGTGTCCTGCACGAGCTCTTCGACGTCCTGCTTGCTGGCCGCCAGGGCCCAGGCATAGCGGGTCAGTGTCGGTGCGAATCGGTCGAACGCGTCTGCCAGTGCGGCGCGGTCGCCGAGTGCGAGCCGACGTGCCAGTGCGGCGTCGGCATCGGTGGGTTGGTCCACGGTGCCCCCTCTCACCCCAGAAGTGTCGAGCAATCCGCGATCCTGACAGGGGCCGCGCGACTGCGGCGTGTCGTGCGTGCGACCGCGGGTGCAGGATCGAGGGGTGACCGACCTCCCCGCACCGCTCCGCACGCCCGTGCACGTCGCCCCGATGGCGGGCGGTCCGACGACCCCGGCGCTGGTGGTGGCCGCCGCCCGTGCCGGTCACTTCGCGCAGCTCGCCGCCGGTTACCGCACCACCGACGACCTCGCCATGCAGATCGCCGAGGTCCGCAGCGCGACCGACCGCTTCGGTGTGAACCTCTTCGCGCCGAACCCGGTGCCGATCACCGACGATGCGTACGACCGGTACCGCGATGCCCTCGGGGTCGAGGGCCTGCCGGACAAGCGCGAGGACGACGACGACTGGGCGGACAAGGTGGCGCTGCTCCTCGACGACCCGGTGCCGGTCGTGTCGTTCACGTTCGGGCTGCCGGACGCCGACCTGGTGTGGGAGTTCCGGAAGCGCGAGACCATCACGATGCAGTCAGTGACGAACCGGGCCGAGGCACTCGCCGCCGCCGAACGCGGTGTCGACGTCCTGGTCGTGCAGGGCGAGGCCGCCGGCGGACACTCGGCCGTGCTGGACCCGGCCGCCGAGCCGCTGTGGGAACCGCTGCCGGAACTCGTCAGGGCCGTCCGTCGCGCGGTCGACCTGCCCGTCATCGCGGCCGGCGGCATCGGGGGAGCGGCCGACGTCGAGGCGGTCCGGCTCGCCGGGGCAGGCGCTGCGATGGTCGGCACCCTCGTGCTCCGCGCCGACGAGGCAGGGACGAACCAGACCCACCGCGAGGCCCTCGCCGACCCGGTCTTCGACCGGACCGCGTTGACCAGGGCGTTCACCGGACGTCCGGCACGGGCACTCGTGAACCGGTTCGTCCGCGAGCACGAGGACGCGCCGCTCGGGTACCCGGCCCTGCACCACCTGACGAAGCCGATCCGCACCGCGGCCGCCGCCGCGGGCGATCCGCATGCGCTCCACCTGTGGGCGGGTCGATCCTGGCGAGCGGCGGCCGACCGGCCGGTCGCGGACATCCTGGAGGCCCTGCTCACGTGAGCCGCGCCGGTCACCCGACCCGGGCCTCCCGTCGTTCTCCACAGGCCTGACCGTGCGGTGCACGCGCCGTCTCGGAGCGCACTACGCTCGGATGCGGCCCGCGTCGCAGCGTTGCGGAGGTCTGCGGACCGTTCCCGTTCATGCGCTCAGGAGGAATCCGTGACCGAATCCGCACCCGTCGACCCCACGACGACCGAAGCCTGGAAGACGCTCGCCGGCATCGCCGACGGCTTCTCGCCGGACTTGCGAGGGTGGTTCGACAGCGACCCGGGCCGGGCCGAGCAGTACACGTTCCAGGCGGGCGACCTCACGGTCGACCTGTCCAAGGGCCTGGTGACCGAGGAGATCCTCGCCGCGCTGCTGCAGCTCGCCGAGGACACCGGCGTCGCCGCGCGCTACCAGGCGATGATCTCGGGCGAGCACGTCAACCCGACCGAGGACCGTGCCGTCCTGCACACCGCGCTCCGTCGTCCCAAGGGCGGCGACCTCACCCCGGCCGCGCCGTTCGTCGTGGACGGCCAGGACGTCGACGCCGACGTGCACGCCACGCTCGACAAGGTCTACGCCTTCGCCGAGCAGGTCCGCTCCGGTGCCTGGAAGGGCGTCACCGGCAAGCGCATCGAGACCGTCGTGAACATCGGCATCGGTGGCTCGGACCTCGGCCCGGTCATGGTCTACGAGGCGCTCAAGCCCTACGTCCAGGCCGGCATCGAGGCACGCTTCGTCTCGAACATCGACCCCGCCGACATCTACGAGAAGACCGCGGACCTCGATCCCGAGACCACGCTCTTCATCGTCGCGTCGAAGACCTTCGGCACCCTCGAGACCCTGACGAACGCCCGCCTGGCGCGCCAGTGGCTCTGGGAGAAGCTCGGCCTCACCGATGCTGCGGACGACGCGAAGAACGACGCCGTCGCCAAGCACTTCGTCGCCGTGTCGACCGCGCTCGACAAGGTCGCCGCGTTCGGCATCGACCCCGAGAACGCGTTCGGCTTCTGGGACTGGGTGGGCGGCCGCTACTCGGTCGACTCGGCCATCGGCACGAGCGTGGTCATCGCGATCGGCAAGGAAAACTGGCAGGACTTCCTCGCCGGCTTCCACACGATCGACGAGCACATGCGCACCACCCCGCTCGCGCAGAACGTGCCGGTCCTGATGGGTCTGCTCAACGTCTGGTACTCGAACTTCCTCGGTGCCCAGAGCCACGCGGTCCTGCCGTACACGCAGTACCTGCACCGCTTCGCCGCGTACCTGCAGCAGCTCACCATGGAGTCGAACGGCAAGCGCGTCCGCTGGGACGGCTCGCCCGTCACGACGGACACCGGCGAGGTCTTCTGGGGCGAGCCCGGCACGAACGGCCAGCACGCGTTCTACCAGCTCATCCACCAGGGCACCCGCCTGATCCCCGCGGACTTCATCGCGGTGGCGAACCCGGCCCGTCCGCTCAAGGACGAGACCGGCGACGGCAAGGCCGTGGAGCCGGGGCAGGACGTCCACAACCTGTTCCTCGCGAACTTCTTCGCGCAGACCAAGGCGCTGGCGTTCGGCAAGACCGCCGACGAGGTCCGGGCAGAGGGCACCACCGACGAAGCGATCGTCGCGGCGCGCACGTTCACGGGCAACAAGCCGTCGACGTCGATCCTCGCGCCGGCGCTCACCCCGAGCGTCGTCGGGCAGCTCATCGCGCTGTACGAGCACATCGTCTTCACCGAGGGCACCATCTGGGGCATCGACTCGTTCGACCAGTGGGGCGTCGAGCTCGGCAAGCAGCTCGCACTGCAGATCGCTCCCGCGGTCGACGGTGACGCCGATGCGCTGGCGTCGCAGGACTCCTCGACGAAGGCCCTCATCGCGAAGTACCTCGAGCTGCGCAAGTAGCACGCAGGCGGCGGCACAGCACCGTCGAACGGACACAGCACCGCGGATCTCCGTGGTGCTGTGTCCGTTTCGCGGTTCGACGAGCGAACACTGCCCGCGGGTCAGCGTCGGAGCGGGTCCAGGTTGAGGCTTGTGCCCTCGTAGAGGTACTGCTGCTTGCCGTACACCTGCATGCCGTCGTTGAGCCAGATGAGCGTCTCGACGGTGATGCCGAACCGGGCCGCGACGTCCCCGATGAGGTCGCCTGGGGCGATCACGTAGGTCGCCGGCGCTCCCGAGGCCGTGGTCTTGGCGACCGATCCGCTCGCGTTCGCCGTCGCGCCGCCGTCGACCGGGTGCACGTTCGTCGTCCTCGCGGGCACCGACCACGAGACCTTCGTCACCGCGAGCACCTTGTCCGGGCCGATCTCCACCGGGAGGGACGGGTCAGCAGTCGCCGACGAGTACGTCACGAGGGCGCCGAGCCACGACGGGTCGGAGCCGGCCTCGTCGATCGGCACGGATACGGCGGCCGACGGCGTGGCCGTGGCTCCGCCGAGCTGGTCGTCGCCGATGCCGTGGTAGGTCAGTCCGTCGCCGACCGCGGGTGGGTCCTCGAGGAACGTCGCACTCACGGGAACCGGGAGCGTGGACGTGAACCCGGAGTACTGCACGACGAAGTGGTCATCGGCACCGGCGACGACCCGGTAGTGGAAGTGGACGCTGCCCTTGGGCGAAGCGACGTCGCCCTCGGTGACGACCGTGCCCGCCGGGATGGTCGAGATCGTCGGCGCGGGTGCTGAGGCCTGCGACGGTTCCGGCGTCGGCGGGCGCGGCGACGCCGACTCGCGCAGCAGGTCCGCGGCCGAGTCGCCCGCATCGGCCGAGGTCGACGGGGTCGGAGTCGGTGATGCGGAGACCGAGCGCGAGGGAGCAGGCAGGTCGCCACCGCCACCCCGCAGCAGTGAGCACCCGCCGAGGCTCGCGGCGACGACGACGGTCACACCGACCACGGCGATCGCGTTCTTCCTGACGTACATGGTTCCCCTTCGCTGAGGGATCGTATCCGACGGATCGTCACGGCACCGGTCCGTCTCCACCGCCTGTGTCGAACGGCCCACGCGGACGGCGTCCCCCACCGCTCAGCGCATCCGGATCGCGCATCCAGCCCGGATGCGGAAGTATGTATCGGTGACGATCATGACGGAACGGCCGGTCGACCAGTCGACGAGCAGCGAACCGGAGCGGCCCGGCAATGCCACGGCCAAGCACGACAACGTCGCTCTGCTGTCCGTCGCGACCACTGTTGCTGAGCGTGTGACCACCTCGGCGGACATCGAGGAGCGGCTCCGCGGGGTGCTCCGGCGCCTCCGCCTGCCGATGGGCCTGCTCGAGCGTGTCGCCGGGGTCAAGGAGCGCCGCAACTGGGGCGACGGCCAGACCTTCCAGGACGCGGCGATCGACGCCGGACGCCGTGCGATGGCCGAGGCCGGCATCCGCCCGGAGGACGTCGGGCTCCTCATCAACACGTCGGTGACCCGGCCGCACCTCGAACCGAGCGTCGCCGTGCGCCTGCACCACGGACTCGGGCTGCCGTCGTCCGCGATCAACTTCGACATCGCGAACGCGTGCCTCGGGTTCGTCAACGCGATGAGCGTGGCCGCGGGCATGATCGACTCCGGCCAGATCAAGTACGCGCTCGTCGTGGACGGCGAGGACGCCGACCAGGTCCAGCTCAACACGATCGACCGCCTGAACCAGGGCGGCCGGAACCGCAAGGACTTCATGAGCGAGTTCGCCAGCCTGACGCTCGGCTCCGGTGCTGCCGCAGCCGTGCTCGGCCCGGCGGACATGCACCCGGGCGGACACCGGATCGTCGGTGGCGTCACCCGCGCGGCGACCCAGTGGTACGACCTCTGCGTCGGCAGCGTCGACGGCATGTTCACCGACGCGAAGATGCTGCTGAAGGGCGGCATGGAGCTCGTCGTGGCCGCCTGGAACGAGGCGCGTTCGCACTTCGACTGGGCCGACATGGACCGCTACGTCCTGCACCAGGTCTCCGACGTGCACACGAACGCGTTCGTCGAGGCGATCGGCGTCCCGCGCGACAAGGTCCCGACCACGTACGAGCGATTCGGCAACGTCGGCCCGGCGTCGATCCCGATCACCCTCGCCGACGAGGCCGCGAACGGGCGGATCCGCCCCGGCGACCGCGTCTTCCTCGGCGGTGTCGGCTCCGGCATCAACACGGCGATGATGGAACTCCGCTGGTGACACCCGGGCTGCCCCGCGTGGCCCCGCGCACCCCGCCCGCCCCCCACCCCCCCACCCAGCCCCGCCCCGCCCCC
>JASCOI010000173.1 GCA_029959665.1 Microbacteriaceae bacterium PS02333 | reverse complement strand
GCGTGCGGGGCGTGCGGGGGGGCGTGCGGGTGCGCGGGGGCGGCGCCCGCGGCGGGCCACGACTCGGCGTCGGCAGCAGGTGCCGCGTCGGCGCTGGTCGGAGCCTGCTCGGCGGGCTTCTGGCCACGACGACGACGCTGGCCACCGTTCTGTCCGGCGGGCTGGCCGCCGTTCTGGCTCGCTTCGGCGGCGTCCTTCTCGGCACGGACCTGGTCGAGCCCGGCGAGGAGGTCCTCGGTGCCGGTCTGACCGTGGTTGGTGTGCTCCGCTGCCGTGGTCGGCGCGGTGGTCACGTTGCCGCCCGAGGTGGCGCGGCGCGAGCGACGAGCACGCGAGGGCGCCTCGGTCGTGGTCGCCTCGGCAGCGGGGGCCTCGACCTCGGGCAGCGTGGGCTGCTCGGGCGCCTGGGCGGCAGCGGCGGGGGCCGCGGGGGCCGTGGTGTCGGGCGTCGTCGCCTCGGCGGGGCGCTTGTCCTCGATGGCGGCGATGAGGTCGCCCTTGCGGAGCTTCGAGAGCCCCGTGATGCCGAGGGAGGAGGCGATGCGCTGCAGCTCGGGCAGGCGCAGTGCACGCAGGTCGCTGGGGATCTCCACCGTGTCGGCAGAGTTGTTCACGTCGGTCAAGTTCCTGTGTTCCTTCCGAACCGCAGAGCGCGGAGATTTTTCACCGACTCCCGCACGGAGCGCACTTGCACGGGTGGGCAAGCGCAGTGCATCGGCCGCCGTTCAGACGACGGGCCGGGAATCGGTGATCTGAGGGAGATCACACCTGGGGTCGGAGATTCCCTGCTGGCTGTTGAGCCGCGCTAGGGGCGTTCTTCGTGGACCGCCGGGTGCGGCACCACTGTAGCACCACCCAGATCGACGGCCAGCATGAGCGGGCGCCAGGTGGATTCGGCGTGTCGTTCCACCAGCCCAGCGGCCGTCAGACGCTGCGCAGGATCGCTCCCGAGCACCAGCAGGCTCGGTCCGGCTCCGGACACCACGGCTGCGAGGCCGTGCTGCCGGAGCAGCCGGATGAGCACGTCGGTCTCCGGCATCGCGCTCGCCCGGTAGGTCTGGTGGAGCCGGTCCTCGGTCGCGGCGAGCAGGAGCTCGGGGCTCTGGATCAGCGCGGCGACGAGGAGCGCGGAGCGGGACACGTTGAACGCGGCGTCGGCGTGCGGCACGCTGGCCGGCTGCAGGGACCGCGCGAGCTTCGTCGACAGCGTCGAGGTCGGCACGAAGACCACCGGCGAGACACCGCGGTGCACCAGGAGTCGCTTGTAGGCGGGGCCCTCTGCGGTCATCCACGCGATCGTGAGCCCGCCGAAGAGCGCCGGCGCGACGTTGTCCGGGTGGCCCTCCATCTCCGTTGCGAGGGTCAGCAGGGTCGACGCGTCCAGGTCGACGACCCCTTCGAGGAGTCCCCTGGCCGCCATCAGCCCGGCGACGATCGCGGCGGCGGAGGACCCCATGCCGCGGCCGTGCGGGATCGCGTTCACCGCGTGCAGCTCGAGGCCCGGCTGCTCGACGCCCGCGTGCTCGAGTCCACGCCGGATCGCACGGACCACGAGGTTCGTGTCGTCGGTCGCGACCTCACCCGCACCGACCCCGTCGACCGTGACGGTCGCACCGGGCTCGTGCCGGACGCGGACGTCGACCTCGTCGTACAGGGAGAGCGCGAGGCCGAGCGAGTCGAACCCCGGTCCGAGGTTGGCGGAGGTCGCCGGCACCCGCACGCGCACCGCCCGTCCGGCCGGTACAGCGATGCGGGCGGTGACGCCCCCGTTCGGCCCGGACGAGCGGTCGGTGCTCACTGCGCGCCGGCCAGTCCGAGCACGTCGGCGACCGCCGCGGTGTCGACCGGGACGCTCGTCGGCGTCACGTCGCTGCCGTCCTCGGTGCGGAGCGCCCACTGCGGGTCCTTCAGGCCGTGGCCCGTCACCGTGATGACGACCTTCGCGCCCTTCGGGATCTGCCCGGCGTCCGCGCGCTCGAGGAGCCCCGCGACACCGATGGCCGATGCCGGCTCGACGAAGACGCCGACCTCGGCCGACAGGATGCGGTGCGCGGCGAGGATGCCGGCGTCGGTGATCGCACCGAAGTAGCCGTCCGTCTCCTCGCGCGCCTCGAGGGCGAACTTCCACGACGCGGGGTTCCCGATGCGGATCGCCGACGCGACCGTCTCGGGGTGCTCGACGACGGCACCGTTGACGATCGGTGCCGAGCCGGCCGCCTGGAAGCCGAACATGCGCGGCATCTTGGTCGAACGACCGGCGGCGACGTCCTCGCGGTAGCCGCGGGAGTACGCCGTGTAGTTGCCGGCGTTGCCGACCGGCAGGAAGTGGAAGTCCGGCGCGTCGCCGAGGACGTCGACGACCTCGAACGCGGCGGTCTTCTGCCCCTCGATGCGGTCGTTGTTCACGGAGTTGACGAGGTGCACCGGGTAGTTCGCGGCGAGGTCGCGTGCGATGTCGAGGCAGTCGTCGAAGTTGCCCTGGACCTGCAGCAGCTGGGCGTCGTGCGCGACCGCCTGGCTGAGCTTGCCCATCGCGATCTTGCCCTCGGGCACGAGGACGGCGGCGGTGATGCCGGCGTGCGTCGCGTACGCGGCGGCCGAGGCGCTGGTGTTGCCGGTCGAGGCGCAGATGACGGCCTTCGCGCCGTGCTCGACGGCCTTCGAGATCGCCATCGTCATGCCGCGGTCCTTGAACGAGCCCGTCGGGTTCATGCCCTCGAACTTCACGTAGACGTCCGCGCCGGTGCGCTCCGACAGCCGCCGCGCCGGGATGAGCGGCGTGCCGCCCTCCCCCAGCGTGATGACGGGCGTCGCCTCGGTCACGTCGAGACGGTCGGCGTACTCGCGCAGGACTCCCTGCCACTGGTGGGCCATCAGGGTTCTCTCTCTGTCTGGTGCTTCGGGGCTGGTGGAACGGGGGTGCTGGTCGGGACGGTGCGGGTCAGGCGCCGACGACGCGGAGCACGCTGGCGACGTCGGTCACGGTCGCCTCGCCACGGAGGGCCGCGACGGTGTCGGCGAGGTCGGACTCGCGTGCTTCGTGCGTGCCGATCACGAGGGTGGCGGTGCCGCCCTCGCCGTGCGCGCTGGACTGCTCGACGGTCTCGACGCTGACGCCGTGCTTCGCGAGCACCCCGGCGACGGTCGACAGCACGCCGGGGGCGTCCGTCACGTGCAGGGTGATCTGGTAGCTCGTCCGGACGGTGCCGATCGGGAAGACCGGCAGCGCGGACTGGGTCGACTCGGCGACGCCGGGGCCGCCGATCACGTGCCGACGAGCAGCGGACACCAGGTCGCCGAGGACCGCGGAGGCCGTCTCGACACCACCGGCACCTGCGCCGTAGAACATCAGGTCGCCGGCGGCCTCTGCCTCGACGAAGACGGCGTTCTTCGCGCCGTGGACGCTCGCGAGCGGGTGGGTGTCCGGGACGAGCGCCGGGTACACGCGGGCGCTCACGCCCTCGCGACCGTTCTCGTCCGTCAGGCGTTCGCACGTCGCGAGGATCTTCACGACGTAGCCGGCCTTGCGCGCGGCACGGACCTGCTCGATGGTGACCGAGGTGATGCCCTCGCGGTGCACGGCGGCGAGCGGGACCGAGGTGTGGAACGCGAGCGACGCCAGGATCGCGGCCTTCTGCGCGGCGTCGTAGCCCTCGATGTCGGCGGTCGGGTCGGCCTCGGCGTACCCGAGCTCCGTCGCGGTCGCGAGGGCGTCCTCGAACGTGGCGCCTTCGCGGTCCATCAGGTCGAGGATGAAGTTCGTGGTGCCGTTGACGATGCCCATGATCCGCTCGATGCGGTCCCCCGCGAGCGAGTCGTGCAACGGGCGGATGATCGGGATCGCCCCGGCGACGGCGGCTTCGTAGTAGAGCTGCGCCCCGACCTGCTCCGCCGCGGCGAAGAGCTCGGGGCCATGGGTCGCGAGGAGCGCCTTGTTGCCCGTCACGACGTCGGCACCGGACTGCAGCGCCTGCAGCACGAGGGTGCGTGCCGGCTCGATGCCGCCGATGAGCTCGACGACGATGTCCGCGCCGAGGATCAGCGAACCGGCGTCCGTGGTGAAGAGCTCCCGCGGGAGGTCGACGTCGCGCTGGGCGTCGACGTCACGGACGGCGATGCCCACGAGTTCCAGGCCGGCGCCGGCGCGCGAGGCGAGCTCGTCGCCGTGCTCGAGGAGGAGTCGCGCGACCTGCGAGCCGACCGAGCCGGCTCCGAGCAGCGCGACGCGGACGTTGCGGTATTCGATCATGTGGTGCGTGTCTCCGGGATCTCGGGGGCTCACCGCGCGGCACCGGCTGCGGCCGCGGGCGACACCCCGGTGTCGCGGGCGAGGAGGTCGTCGACCGTCTCACCACGGACGAGGATACGGGCTCGGCCGTCGGCGACCGCCACGACCGGCGGGCGACCGACGTGGTTGTAGTTGCTCGCGAGGCTCCAGCAGTAGGCACCGGTCGCCGCGACCGCCAGCAGGTCGCCGCGGTGCACGTCCCCCGGGAGGTACTCGTCGTGGACGACGATGTCCCCGCTCTCGCAGTGCTTGCCGACGACGCGGGTCAGGACCGCATCGGCGTCGGAGGTGCGGGCGAGGCGCGCGGTGTACTCGGCGCCGTACAGGGCGGGACGGGCGTTGTCGCTCATGCCGCCGTCCACCGACACGTAGGTGCGCGTCGCCTGGTCGTGCCCGTCGGACGTCTCGAGCGTCACCGGCTTGATCGTGCCGACCCGGTAGAGCGTGAGGCCCGCCGGCCCGACGATGTACCGCCCGGGCTCGACGGCGATCGCCGGCACGGGGATGCTCCGCTCGGCGCAGGCGTCCGCCACGATCGTCGCGAGCGCGTCCGCCACGTCCTCTGGTTCGAACGCCGAGTCGGCTTCGGTGTAGTCGATGCCCCACCCGCCGCCGAGGTTGAGCTCCGGCACCGGGCCGGACTGCACGAGCGTCGCGTGCACGTCCATCAGGCGACGAGCGGCTTCGCGGAAACCGGACTCGTCGAAGATCTGCGAACCGATGTGCGAGTGCAGGCCGACGAACGCCAGGGACGGCAGCGACCGGATCGTCTCCGCGGCGGCGACCGCCTCGGTCAACGGGATGCCGAACTTCTGGTCTTCGCGAGCGGTCGCGAGGTACTCGTGCGTCGAGGCGTGCACCCCGCTGTTGATCCGGATGCGGACACGCTGGACGACCCCGGCGGCCGCTGCGGCGTCGGCGACCCGCTGCACTTCTTCGTGGCTGTCGAGCACGATCGTGCCGACTCCGACCTGGACCGCGCGGGCGATCTCGGCGTCCGACTTGTCGTTGCCGTGGAACCCGAGCCGACCGGGGTCGACCCCGCCGGCCAGGGCGACCGCGAGCTCTCCCCCGGTGCACACGTCGACGCGGAGGTCTGCCTCGGCCATCCACGCGGCGACCTGGGTCGTGAGGAACGCCTTGCCCGCGTAGTAGACGTGCGCCGTGGTGCCGATGCGACCGAACGCCTCGGCGAAGGCGTCGCGCACCCGGACCGCGCGGGACTGCACGTCACGCTCGTCGACCACGTAGAGCGGCGTGCCGTACTCGGCCACCAGGTCGTCGGCGGACACACCGCCGACCGCGAGCGAGCCGTCGTCCGTCCTGGTGGCGGACGCGGGCCAGATCCGCGCGGTCAGCGCGGAGGCGTCGGTCGGGAACCGCAGCCGCGGCGGGGCAAGTGGGTTCTCGCTCACGGGACCCGATCCTACCGAGCCGGGACGAGCCTCCCGGCCTGCGTTACGTCCCTGTGGACGACTCAGCACGTTCCGGTGGTCTGGAGGCCCTGCTCGCTCAGCGGGAGCTCGTCCGCCGTGACGCGCACCGTCGCGTGCGCGGCCGTCACGTCGAGTGACCGGACCCGCAGCGCCTCGGGCAGGAACTGCGCCGTGCACACCGACACGGGCGTGTTCGTCACCCCGGGGATGTCGTCCACCTTGAGGTCGAGTGCCGAGTTCGTGATCCTGACCGTCTTCGGGGTGATCGTGATGCCCTTGCCGTCGCTCTGGGCGACGACGGAACCGCGGGCCTCGTACGAGATGTCGTAGCCGAGCACCGCCGTCTTGCCGGACAGCTGCACGCCGCCGTCGACGAGTGACATCCGGTCGAACAGCGGGCTGTACTTCGACAGGTCCTTCACGCTCGACGCCGCGAGCGTCACGGTGCCGTCGACGTCGTGCACGGCTCCGGCACCGTCGATCGGCACGTCGTGCGCCGTGACGTCGGCGGCGAGCGGGACGCCGTCGACCGTGATCTCCTTCGACGAGATCTCGACCTCGTCGAGGGAGCCGCCGATCAGCTGCGGGATGAGGACGCCCTTCGCGTGGGCGTCGACCGTGCCCTCGGTCCCGGCGGGCAGGGACTGCTCCACCTGCTGCGCGATCATCCGGTCCACGACGCCGCGGAGCACGAACTCGGCGATGACGACGAGCGCGGCGAGCACGACCACGATGCCGATCACGACGATCGTCAGGGTGCGGCCGTGGCGGCGCCGCTTCGGGGTGTCGGTTGCGGTGGACATGCGTCCCACCTTGCCAGCGTCCCCCGGCAGCCCGCCTGGAGGCTCGGCGCGCGTCGGGCGCGCGTGCCGCGTCCGACGCGTGGTGCGGATTGCTCCCGCACAACCGAAAGCAGCTCGCGCCACGGGATTCCGTGG
>JASCOI010000172.1 GCA_029959665.1 Microbacteriaceae bacterium PS02333 | reverse complement strand
GTGCGTAACCGCGAAACGGACACAGCACCACGGGATCCCGTGGTGCTGTGTCCGTTTCGAGGCGCGGTGCGGACGGGCGTCAGCGGGACGCCGGGCCCACGATCGCGGGGTCGTGGAACGTGCCGCCGAAGACGCGCTCGGACGCTCCGGAGCGGTCCAGGTAGGGGCTGATCCCACCGGCCTGGAACGGGTACCCAGCGCCGAGGATCAGCCCGAGGTCGATCTCCTCGACGTGCTCGACCACACCGTCCGCCAGCATGCGGTGCAGCTCGTCGGCGAGAGCGTCCTCGAAACGCTGCTGCATCGTCGCCGCGTCCACGGCGTTCGCGTCCTTCTTCGCGGGCGCGACGAGCTTCACGGCGGCGGGGTCGTAGCCCGTCGCGTTGCCCTTCTTGTCCCGCGTCAGGATGTGTCCGAACTCCGCGATCCGCTTCAGCCCGTCGCCGGGGTAGAAACGCTCCGGCCACGCAGCGTGGTGGGAGTCGAGCACGTGCGCTCCGACCGGCAGGCCGACGAGCTCGAGCAGCTCGAACGGGGACATCGGCAGCCCGAGCGGCGCCGCACCCTCGGCGACGACCTCGAACGGCGTGCCCTCCTCGACGCCGCGCATGGCTTCGCCCAGCACGCGCGCGAGCACGCGGTTCACGACGAAGCCCGGCTGGTCGGCCGTGACGATCGCCGTCTTCTTGAGCGTCTTCGCGACGGACAGCGCCGTGGCGACGGCCTCGTCCGAGGTCTCGGACGCGCGGACGACCTCGACCAGGGGCATCACGGCCACCGGGTTGAAGAAGTGGAACCCGACCAGGCGCTCCGGGTTCGTCAGCACGGACGCCATCTCGGCGACGGACAGCGACGAGGTGTTCGTCGCGAGGATCGCGTCGGGCGCGATCACCTTCTCGATGGCGGCGAGCACGTCCTGCTTGACGGACATCTCCTCGAACACGGCCTCGATCACCCAGTCGGCGTCCGCGAACGCGTCGTAGGACACCGAGCCGCTGACGAGCGCGCTGATCCGGTTGGCGTCGTCCTGGGAGACGCGGCCCTTGGCCAGCAGCTCGTCGACGGAGGAGCGGATGCGTGCGACGCCGGCGTCCACGCGCTCCTGCGAGACGTCGGTGATCACCACGGGGACGCCGAGTCGGCGGGCGAAGAGCAGTGCGAACTGCGACGCCATGAGTCCGGCGCCGAGGACGCCGACCTTCGTGATCTTCTTCGGTTCGACGTCGGTCGGTGCGCCGACGGGCTTCTTCGCACGCTTCTGCACGAGGTCGAACGCGTACATCGACGCGGCGAACTGGTCGCCCGATATGAGGTCGGCGAGGGCGTCGTCCTCGCCGGCGAAGCGTTCGTCGAGTGACCCGCTGCGAGCGGCGGCGACGAGGTCGAGCGCGCGGAACGGGGACTTCGGCACCGTGCCGATCTTGGACGCGACCTGCGAGCGGGCGACCTTGACGACCGTGCCCCACGCGGCCTTCTCGAGCATGCCCGGTTCGTTCTTCCTGACGACCTTCGTGGTGCCGGACACGACGCCGTCGATCCACGCCACGGCGGACGGCAGGAACGTCACCGACGGGATGAGCGCGTCGCCGATGCCGAGCTCCACCGCGGCGGGGCCGTCCATCAGCCGGTTGTTCTTCAGCGGGTTCTCGACGATGACGCGGAGCGCCTTCTCCGGACCGATCAGGCGGGGGAGCAGGGTCGCGCCGCCCCAGCCGGGGATGATGCCGAGGAACACCTCGGGGAGACCGATGCCCTGCGCGGCCGAGGAGAACGCGCGGTAGGTGCAGTGCAGCCCGATCTCCAGGCCGCCGCCGAGGGCGATGCCGTTGATCAGCGCGAACGACGGGACGCCGAGGTCGCTGAACTTCCGGAGCGTTGCGTGCCCGAGCGCCGCGAGGTCGTGCGCGACGTCCCGCGACGGCACGGAGGCAGCCTGGGAGAGGTCGGCCCCTGCAGCGAAGCAGTACTCCTTGCCCGTGACGGCGACGGCCTGCACCGTGCCGGCGGCCGCTTCGGTCTTGAGCGTGTCGAGCACGCCGGAGAGCTCGTGGAGGGTACGCGGCCCGAGCGTCGACGGACGCTTGTAGTCCTTGCCGTTGTCGAGCGTGATGAGTCCGAGCGTGCCGCCTGATGGCAGCGCGACGTGCTTCAGGTACGAGTGGGTGACGACCTCGTCCTCGGAGAGGGCGAGCAGTCGGTCGTTGTCGACGAGGGTCATGGTCATGCCGCCTTCCGTGCCGCTGACTTGCTGAAGTGCGGGTTCTCCCAGATGACGGTTCCACCCTGGCCGAGCCCGATGCACATCGTCGTGATGCCGTACTTGACGTCGGGACGCTCGGCGAACTGCGCCGCGAGCTGGGTCATCAGGCGGACGCCGCTCGACGCGAGCGGGTGCCCGACGGCGATCGCGCCGCCCCAGGCGTTCACGTTCGTGGAGTCCTGCGCGATGCCGTAGTTGTCGAGGAAGGCGAGCACCTGCACGGCGAACGCCTCGTTGATCTCGAAGAGGCCGATGTCGTCGATCGACAGCCCGGCCTTGGCGAGTGCCTTGTCCGTCGCGGGGACCGGACCGACACCCATCACCTCGGGGTCGACGCCCGCGAAGGCGAAGGACACCATGCGCATCTTCGGCTCGAGGCCGAACTGCTTCGCGCCGGCGTCGGAGGCCAGGAGGCTCATCGTCGCGCCGTCGTTGAGACCGGCGGCGTTGCCGGCGGTGACCCGGCCGTGCGGGCGGAACGGGGTCTTCAGCGCCGCGAGTGCCTCGAGCGTGGTCCCCGGGCGGGGCGGCTCGTCGCTGGAGACGATGTCCCAGCCCTCGCCGGTGTTCACCTCGACGCGCACCAGGTCCGGCTGGAGCTTGCCGGCGGCCCACGCGGCGGCGTACCGCTGCTGGGACTGCACGGCGTAGGCGTCGGTGCGGTCCTTCGTGATCGCCGGGAACCGGTCGTGCAGCCGCTCGGCGGTCTTGCCCATCACCAGCGCGTCGGCGTTCACCATGCGCTCGGCGATGAACCGCGGGTTCGGGTCGGAGTTGAAGCCCATCGGGTGGCGTCCCATGTGCTCGACACCACCGGCGATGGCGATGTCGGCCGCACCGAACGCGATCGCGCCGGCGAGGGTCGTCACGCTCGTCATCGCACCGGCACACATGCGGTCGATGGCGTAGCCGGGCACGGACTTCGGCAGGCCGGCGAGCATGCCGACGGTGCGTCCGAGGGTCAGCCCCTGGTCGCCCTGCTGCGT
Organism: Microbacteriaceae bacterium PS02333; assembly: GCA_029959665.1. GTDB lineage: Bacteria > Actinomycetota > Actinomycetes > Actinomycetales > Microbacteriaceae > Curtobacterium > Curtobacterium guangdongense. The sequence continues at coordinate 3,483 of JASCOI010000172.1, read as the reverse complement.
CGTCGCGGCGACCGCCACGTCGTCGACGGCCGCGTGGTCGAGTGACGCGTTCCGGTCGAGCAACCCGCGCATCGCGTGGACGGCGAGGTCGTCGGCGCGGGTCCGCCAGAACACCCCCTTCTCCCCGGCACGTCCGAACGGTGTCCGCACGCCGTCAACGAAGACGACGTCTGATGCCTTTGGCAAAGCTGGCCTCCAGAAGATCAACATCGATCGAGCCGGACGATCGGGTCGTCCCGCCCTGGTCGGGGCGCACCCCGACGACGCACCCGACGCTATGCCCCACGGCTGAGGAGACGCACCTCGGTTGGTCGGTTCCTACGACGAGGCAGGAGCCTCGGTGGACGGCTCCTGTCCGGCTGCGACAAAGGCGTCGGCGATCCGCGACGCGGTCTCCTCGACCTGCCACGGCCGCGCGTCGAGCGCGACGAGGGCGGCAGCGACCGACTCGGCCGTGGCCGGCGTCGGCGGTTCCCACGCGATGGAGCGGAGGGTGTCCGGCGTGAGCAGGTTCTCGAGCGGCAGGTCGAGCTGCTCGGCGCGGGCGGTCATCGCGGCGCGTGCTGCCTTGTACCGCCGGTCGGCCTCCGGGTTGCGGTCGGCCCACGCACGCGTCGGCGGCAGGGTCGGTTCGCCCTTGCCGCGCAGTCGTGGCAGGTCGTCGGTCGTCCGGCCGGCGTCCACGGCGGCCCACCACCGGTCGAGCTCGGACCGGCTGGCGCGGCCGGTGAACGCCTTCAGCGCGGCGAGGTCCTTGCGGGTCTCCGGAGCGGCCGCGGCGGCGGCGACGATCGCGGAGTCCGGGATCGTGCGACCCGGCGAGACGTCGGTCTCCTGCGCGAAGGCGTCACGGACCTCCCACAGTGAGCGGGCGATCGCCAGGGCGCGCTGTCCACGGAGGGCGTGCATCCCGGACAGGCGGCGCCACGGCTCGGCACGCGGGGGCTTCGGCGCCCGGTGCAGGACCGCGTCGAACTCCTGCCGCGCGATCTCGGACTTGCCGGACTCCTCGAGCTTCGCGGCGAGGGCGTCGCGGAGGTCGGGGAGCAGCTCGACGTCGAGTGCGGCGTAGACCAACCACGACTGCGGGAGCGGCCGGGTGGACCAGTCGGCCGCGGAGTGGGCCTTCGCGAGCGTGATGCCGAGGAGCTGCTCCACGACGGCGCCGAGGCCGACGCGGGGGAACCCGGCGATGCGGGCACCGAGCTCGGTGTCGAAGATCCGCGACGGGTCGAGCCCGACCTCGCGGAGACACGGCAGGTCCTGCGAGGCGGCGTGGAAGAGCCACTCCTCGTCGACGATCGCGTCCTGCAGCTCCTGGAACGAGCCGATCGCGATGGGGTCGAAGAGGAACGCACCGGCGCCCCGGCGGAACACCTGGATCAGGTAGGCGCGCTGCGAGTACTTGTAGCCGCTGGCACGCTCGGCGTCGACGGCGACCGGACCGTGTCCGGACGCGATCGCGGCGACCGCATCGAGGTAGTCCGCACGCGACTCGATGACCTTGACCGCGTCGTGCCCCTCTTCGAACGAGGGGACGACGGGGTTCGGTTCGGGGTCAGTCACTTCGCGAGCCTCCTGGGGCCGAGCAGCGTCACGCCGTCCGACGACGGGGGCAGTCCTGCGAGCATGGCGACGATCTCCTCCCACGCCTCGACGTGCGCGACGAGGTCGGTGCCGTCGACGTCCGTGACGTGCGGGGTCCACGAGGCCCGGAGCTCCAGCTGTGCGCCGTCGCCCTGGGCCGCGAGCTCGCCGTAGCCGCGGGAGATGATCTTGGTAGCGGTGCCCGACGCGTGGTCGTACGTCGCGCCGTGCGCCTCGAGCGCGTCGACGAGCCAGCTCCACGTGACGTCGGCGACGAACTCGTCGACGCCGATCTCCGGTTCGAGCGGGGCCTGCGCGAAGGTCACGATGCGGAACGGCCCGTGCCAGCCCTCGGGCTCGGCGGGGTCGTACAGCGCGATGAACCGGCCGGTGCCGAGGTCGGAGTCGACCCCGTGCGCCGCCCCGGAGACGTCCGCCGCGAGGGCGATCGAGAACGGGGCCATGCGGCTCGGGGAGGGGATCTCGGTGACCGTGGTCTCGGTGCGGGTCCCGCCCGAGGACACGAACGCGCGGAGCTGCGCGAAGGCCTCGGGCTCTCGGGTTTCGGACACGAATGCAGACTAGGCTCCGGACCATGTCCCGTTCCGCGCGACCCGCCGATGACCCGGTCCAGGACACGGCGAGGTCGGCCGGGCTCGTCGCCCTCGGCGCCGGCATCGCGGCCGCCGCCGTCGGGACCGCGGTGGTCGGTGGCTTCGTCGCAGCGATCGCCCGGATGGTCGTCACCCCGGACCGCAAGCGGACCGAACGGGTGCCCATCGTGGCGGTCGACCCGGTCCGGAAGACCGTGACGCTCGAACGGACGCCCGACACCGAGCTGCAGGGGCGCTACAGCCTCTGGTTCGGCGGCGGTACCGGGCACATGCGCGTCGGCGAGGTCCTGGGCACGACCCCGACCACGGTGACCCGCAGCATCATCGCCGTCGACGCCGGTGACCCCACGAGCGCCCGTCGCGGCCGCTGGGGTGGCTGGTTCTACCTCACCCCGGGCGAGCTCGACGTGCCGGTGGAGGACATCGACGTCCCGACACCGAACGGACCGGCACCGGCGTGGGTCGTCCGCGCCGACGACCCCGCCGCGCCGTGGGCGGTCCTCGTGCACGGTCGCGGCGTCACCCGCGCCGAGACGATCCGCGCCGTCCCGGTGTTCCGCGCCGCCGGCTACTCGGTCCTCCTCGCCTCGTGGCGGAACGACGGCGTCGCCCCGAAGAGCGACGACGGACGGTACGGCCTCGGGAGCACCGAGTGGGAGGACATCGACGCCGCCCTCCGCTGGGTCGACGGCCAGGGCGCGACGAGCGTCGTGCTGATGGGGTGGTCGATGGGCGGCGCGGTCGTCCTGCAGACGCTGCTGCGGTCCTCCTTCGCGCGGCTCGTCGACGGCGTCGTGCTCGAGTCGGCCGTGGTCGACTGGAACGCGGTCCTCAAGTCGCAGAGCCAGGCGATGCGGCTGCCGCGGGTGGTCCGGAAGGTCGCCCAGCGCGTGCTCCGGACGCCGGTCCTGCACCGGCTCGCCGGCCTGAAGCACCCGGTCGACCTCCGGGAGCTCGACATGGTCGCGCGGGCCGACGAGCTCACCGTCCCGATCCTGCTGCTGCACAGCGACGACGACGGCTTCGTCCCGTCGTCCGCCTCGCACGCACTCGCGGCCGCGCGGCCGGACCTTGTCCGGCTCGAGGTCGCGCACGTCGCGCGGCACACCAAGCTCTGGAACCACGACGCCGACTGGTTCGACGCCCGCATCCTCGCGTGGCTGACCGAGGTGGTCCGGCCGCAGAACGCGACCACCGCCCGGTAGTCGGTCCGAGACGGACTGGAGGCCCCGGGGGCCGCGGGGCCCGGGCGCCCCGCCCGCGGGCGCGCGGGGCCGGGGCC
>JASCOI010000171.1 GCA_029959665.1 Microbacteriaceae bacterium PS02333 | reverse complement strand
GGCGGGAAGCGTTCATGGGGGGCGCTTCCCGCCCGGCTCGGGGTCACTGCTCGGGCAGGGGTTCCTTCGGCAGCTTCCGCAGCTTGGCGCGGCGCTTCCGACGCTCGGGGATCATCGAGCGCATCTCCTCGAGCTTGCCGAAGCACAGCAGCCGGTCGCCCGGCTCGAGTGCGACGCCGCTCCGCGGGTTCGGGATGACGTTCGACCCACGGTGCAGGGTGAGGACCGTGATGTCGCGGTCCCAGAGCCCGGAGTCCTTGATGGTCTTGCCCACCAGATCGGCGTTGGTGTGCACGAGGAGTTCGGCCACGCCGTAGCCGGTCGACACCGACAGCCGCTGGCGCACGTCGATCTCGGGGAACGCGACCTGGTTCGCGATGAAGTCGATGATCGCGCCGGCGATGTCCAGCCCGGTCGCCCGCTCGATGCCCTCGAGCCCCGGGGACGAGTTGACCTCCATCACGAGCGGCCCGTCGTTGCCCTCGAGCATGTCGACCCCGGCGACCCGCAGGCCCATGATCTGCGCCGACCGGACCGCCGCCTCCTCGTACTCCGGGGTCAGCGTGACCTGCTCGACCGTGCCGCCACGGTGCACGTTCGAGCGGAACTCGTCGCCGCTCGCACTCCGGCGCATCGCCGCCACGACCCGGTCGCCGACGACGAGCGCGCGGATGTCCTTGCCGCGGCTCTCCGAGATGAAGCTCTGGATGAGGACGTTCTGCTTCGTGGAGTGCAGTGTCTCGACGATCGACTCGGCGACCTTCGCCTCGGGCGCCAGGATGACGCCGATGCCCTGCGTGCCCTCGAGGAGCTTGATCACGACGGGCGCTCCACCGACGCGTTCGATCGCGCCGCGGACGTCGGCCCGACCGGCGACGAACGTGGTGGCCGGCATGCCGATGTCGTGGCGCGACAGGATCTGGTTCGCGCGGAGCTTGTCGCGGGAGTTCGTGATGCCGTTCGCGGTGTTCGGCGTGTACACGTCCATCTGCTCGAACTGCCGGACGACCGCGGTGCCGTAGTACGTGATCGAGTTCCCGATGCGGGGCAGGATCGCGTCGTAGTCCGAGAGCAGCTTGCCGCGGTACTGCAGGTCGGGCGCGTCCCCGGTCAGGTCGATCGCGAAGCGCAGGGTGTTGAGGACCTTCACCTCGTGACCACGGTCGAGCGCTGCCGCCCGGAGCCGCTGCGTCGAGTACGCCTGCGGGGCGCGCGAGAGGATGGCGAGTTTCATCGAGGAGGCTCCGCGGGTTCTGGGGTGGCGACGGCGACGCTCCATGCTGTCAGACGGAGCACACGTCCCGCGCGCCGTCCTGCCAGGATGGGGACATGGCCGACGACCCGAGGACCACCCGTCGCGGGCCGATCGTCTCCGGGTGGCGTGAGTGGGCGGCGCTGCCGGACCTCGACATCCCGTGGATCAAGGTCAAGCTCGACACCGGTGCACGGACCTCCGCCCTGCACGCGTTCGACCTCGACGAGCTCCCGGGGAACCGGGTCCGCTTCTCGGTGCACCCCTGGCAGGACTCCGACGCCGACCCGCAGACCGTCGAGTGCGACGTCCACGACCGTCGGGTGATCCGCAGTTCCTCCGGGCACACGCAGGAGCGCATCGTCGTGCGCATGGCGATCGAGCTCGCGGGTCACTCGGTCGACGCCGAGGTCACGCTGAGCAACCGCGACCAGATGGGCTTCCGGATGCTCATCGGGCGAGAAGCACTGCGACAGGGCTTCGTCGTCGATCCCGCTCGGTCGTTCCTCGCCGGTCGGGCCCCGAAGGAGATCCGCCGACGCAACCGCGGACGGGTCTGACGCCTAGCGGAACCGCTCGACCATCGGACACGCGAAGGGGTCGGACGCGGACAGCCCGACCTCGTTGAGGTACCGGACGACGATCGCGTACGAGTGCACGAGCGTCGCCTCGGTGTACGGCACGTCCTGCTCGGCGCAGTACTGCCGGACGATCCCTCGCGCAGCCCGCAGGTTCGGCCGCGCCATGCTCGGGAACAGGTGGTGCTCGACCTGGTGGTTCAGCCCGCCCATGAAGTACTCCACCCACCGGCCGCCGGTGATGTCGCGGGAGGTCAGCACCTGGCGCGAGAAGAAGTCCACGCGGCGACCGGCCTCGATGATCGGCATCCCCTTGTGGTTCGGGGCGAAGGCGATGCCCATGCAGAACCCGAAGACGCCGAGCTGGACGCCGAGGAACGCGAACGCGACGCCGAGCGGCAGGAACCAGAACACGGCGCCGAAGTACAGGACGAACCGTCCGAGGAACACCGAACCCTCCGCCCAGCGCCGCTTGACGCCGTCGCCAGCGGTGTAGGTCCGGATCGACTGCCAGTGCAGGTTGACCCCCTCCACGAGCAGCATCGGGAAGAACGCGTACCCCTGCACCCGCACGAGCACCCTGAGGAACCCGGTGCGGCTCGCGGCGTCCTCCGGGCGGAACGAGATCGCGTCGAAGGAGATGTCCGGGTCCTTACCGACGGTGTTCGGGTTCGCGTGGTGCCGGTTGTGCTTGCCGATCCACCACGCGTAGCTCACCCCGGTCAGGAACGTGCCCGCGTACCGCGCCGCACGGTCGTTCCAGGTGTGGGACGCGAAGACCTGCCGGTGCGCCGCCTCGTGCGACAGGAACGCGAACTGGGTGAAGACCAGGCCCAGGACGCCGGCGACGATTAGCTGCCACCAGGAACCGCCCAGCACGGCGAACGATCCCCCGGCGAGCGCGAGCACGGCCGTGAGGACGACGATCAGCCCCCAGTACCAGCCGGTCCGCCGCGCGAGGAGCCCCTCGTCCTTGATGCGGCCGAGGAGCGCGGTGTAGCTCGACGTCCCGCTCGGTCCCACGGGCCGGTGCCCGGTGGGAGTGTACGTCTCAGCCATGGTGGCCTCCTGGTTCGGCTCCGCTGCCGTAACCAGGGACCAGGGCTACCCACCGGATCGTACGCCGACGATCCGCGCGCTCCTCAGGGCAGGACCAGCCGCCGCTCGATGATCGCCCGCGCGACGTCGGCCAGCGGTTCCTGGTGCGACCTGGCGTACCGGCGGATCAGCGCGAACGACGTCTCCATGTCGACCTGGTGGGTGTGCGCCACGAAGCCCTTCGCCTGCTCGATGACGACCCGGCTGTCCAGCGCGTGCTGGAGCTGGCGCTGTGCGATGTCGGCGTGTTCGAGGGTCCGCTGCTGCAGGATGCTGATGGTCGCGACGTCGGTGAGGGCCTGCGCGGCGAGGGCGTCGTCCGGGTTGAGCTCCCCCTCGGACTCACGGAACAAGTTGAGCGACCCGAGGGTCGTGTCGCGCAGCCGCATCGGGATGGACAGCACGGACGCGTAGCCGAACTGCGCCGAGGCGTTCGCGAACCGCGGCCACCGCTCCTGCATCTCGGCGGGGTTCCGGACGGAGACCTGTCGTCCGGTGGCGAAGCACTCCACGCACGGCCCCTCGCCGGCGTTGAGCTGCAGCAACCCGACGAAGCTCGACCGCTCGCTCGTCGACGCCAGCACCTCGAGCTCCTGGTGCTGGTTGACGAGCAGGATCCCGGCGGCGGACGCGTCGAAGAGGTCCACGACGGTGTCGACGAGGTTCTGCAGGAGTTCGACGACGTCGTAGTCGTCGACGAGGGTATCGGTGAGCGCCACGAACGTCTCGACGAGGCGGTGCTCGCGTGTCGATGCCATCATGTGTGCTCCCTAGCTCTCGAGACCGTACGGTCGGTCGAGGTCGATGCGTCTGGCGATGACGTCGGATGCCACTTCCCGCACGGTCCGCTCGGTGGCGAACGCGTGCGCCTGCAGGACGAGCAGCGCGTCCGCGACGGTGACACCGAGCTGCGCGGCCACCATCCCCGTCGCCTGGTGGACCTCTCTCCGCGAGTATCGTCCCTGGTCCATGTCGGCGCGTCCGTCGGACGCCGCGTCGAGGAGGGCGCCGCGCAGGACACGCCTGGCCGCCACCTCGGTGAGTTCGACCGCACCACGGATCTGCCCGACGGTGAGTACGTGCGCCCGGTCGACGGACAGGTCGACCGCACCGACGGGGATGTTCCCGATCCGCATGGGGAACGAGAACACCGCGCCGATGCCGGCGCTGAGCAGTGCCTCCAGCGCTGCGGGCCAGCGGTCACCGGTCGTCGCCGACAGATCCGGTTCGAGCACCGGACGCCGGGTCGCGAGGGACTCCCAGCACGGCCCCTCACCGAGGTCGAGCTGGATCTCGTCGACCCGTTCGGCGATCGCGTCGCTGGCACACACCGTCGCGGAGCCGAGCGGGTTGCCGAGCGTCGAGATGCCGACTCCGGAGACCGGCAGGACGGCGAGGAACGCCGGGCAGAGGTCGGCACCGTCGGGGGCGGCTTGCATGGAACTCGCGGCAGCGGTGAACTCGCTCATCGGGGCCTTCGGTGGAGGTGGACCGTGCTGGACATGAAGCGCTCCTTCGACCGCGCGATCGGACGCCGCGCACCGCACTGTCCGATTCGCGCTCCACGCTACTCGACCTGGCGCTCCACGCTACTCGACCTGGTCCGTACCAGGTGCACGGAGCAGGGCACGGAGGGCGTCGTCGAGCGGCCCGGCGATCGCCGGGTCCGAGGCGGACGCGAGCGGTTCCACCCGGGTGGACGTCCGGAGCATCGTCATGCCGAGCACGACCGACAATGCGATCTCGGCGCGGAGCAGCAGGTCCTCGGTGACGTCGGCGGCGACCACGCCCGCGAGCCGTTCCGCGTAGCGCCGGAGCGTCTCCCGCCGGATCGCGTCAGCACCGTCGTCGCCGGACGACCGCAGCAGCAGCATGAGCTGGACGGAGTCGTCGTCGCTCGGCGACCGAACGCTGTGCCCGACGAGCTCGCGCAGCGCGTGCTCGAGGTCGGTGGGACGGACGACGTCCGGGTCGAGGTCGTGCACCACGCGGTCCAGGCACGCGCGGAACAGGCCCTCTTTCGACACGAAGTACCGGTTGATCAACGCGACGTTGACCCCGGCGTCCGCCGCGATGTCCCGCACCGTCGTCGCCTTGTACCCGTCGAAGGCGAACCGGCGCCTGGCGGCCTCCACGAGGAGCCGCCGGGTGGCCGCAGCGTCCTTGCTCATGGTCGAAGCGTACCGGGACGAGCCACGATGTAAGCAACTGTTGACATCTGGCGGGAACTCCGTACGATCGTCGAGTCAACAACTGTTTACACGACGAGCACGGAGCACGATGACCGAGACACTGCAGAGCCCGCGGACCGGATCGCACCCGACCACCGACGGACGCCGACCGAACAGCACGGCGATCATCGTCTACCTGTCCCTCGGCGGCCTGTCCTTCGCCGTCCTGCAGTCGCTGGTCGCACCCGCCCTGTCGACCATCGGCCAGGACCTCGGCGTCTCGACGAGCGCCGCGAGCTGGGTGCTCACCGCCTACCTGCTGTCGGCGTCGGTGCTCACGCCGATCCTCGGTCGTCTCGGCGACATGATCGGCAAGCGCAAGGTGCTCATCGTGGTCCTCACGATCCTCCTGGTCGGCGCGGTCACCGCAGCCCTCGCACCGAACCTCGGGACGCTCATCGTCGGGCGCGCCCTGCAAGGTGCCGCCGGCGCCGTGATGCCACTCTCCATCGGCATCGTCCGTGACGAGCTCCCGAAGGAGAAGGTCAGCGTGACGATCGGCCTGCTCTCGGCGATCTTCGGCATCGGCGCGGGGGTCGGCATCGTCGCCGCAGGCCCGATCGTCGAGCACCTGTCGTGGCACTGGCTGTTCTGGCTGCCCGCCGTGCTCGTGGTCATCGCGCTGCTCGGAGCGATCTTCGGCATGCCGGAGTCCCCGGTCCGCAAGCCCGGTCGACTCGACATGGTCGGCACCCTCGTGCTCGCCGTCTCGCTCGTGTCGATCCTGATGGCGATCAGCGAGGGCGAGACCTGGGGCTGGGGCGACGGCAAGACCATCGGGCTGTTGGTCCTCGGCGCCGTGGCACTCGTCGCGTTCGTGCTGGTCGAGCTCCGGGTCGCCGAACCCCTCATCGACGTGCGGCTCTTCGCCGTCCGTGGCGTCTGGACCGCGCACGTCGTCGCGCTGGTGTTCGGCTTCGCGATGTTCGGCACGTTCGTCCTCGTCCCGACGCTGCTCCAACTCCCGACGGCCGTCGGGTACGGCTTCGGCAAGGACGTCACCGAGGCCGGGCTCTTCCTGCTGCCCACCGTCGTCATGATGGTCGTCGCCGGGCCGATCGCCGGCGTGCTCGTGCGGAAGGTGGGCCCGAAGCCGCCGATGCTCCTCGGCGGGATCGCCATCGTCGCCGCGTTCCTGCTGCCCGCGATCGCGCACGGCGAGCTCTGGCAGGTCGTCGTCTCGGGCGTCCTCACCGGCATCGGCATCGGCTTGGCACTCGCGGCGTGCTCGAACGCGATCATCGAGAGCGTCCCGGCGAACCAGACCGGCGAGGCGATCAGCGCCAACACCGTCGTCCGCACGATCGGCTCGAGCGTCGGCACCGCCGTCATCGCCGCCCTGATCACCTCGCACAGCACGCCCCAGGGGCTGCCGACCGACGACGCGTTCACGATCGGGTTCTGGGCGTGCACCGGTGTGGCGGTCCTCGCGGTGCTCGCCGCACTGGCCGCGCCGTCGATGCGCGCCCGCCGGGCAGCAGCCCGGGCGGCCGGGATCACCGACCTCGACGAGGTCGCCGAGTAGCACCGGACCGGTGACGGCCGGGGGGGGGGGGGGGGGGGGGGGGCCCCCCCCCCCGCCGGGGGGGGGGGGCCGCGCCCCCCCCCCGGGGGCGGGGGG
>JASCOI010000170.1 GCA_029959665.1 Microbacteriaceae bacterium PS02333 | reverse complement strand
CCCCCCCCCGGCTTTAAAAAACTTTGGCCGGCGGCCGCCCCCCCACACCCCCCCCCCCCCCCCGCGATTCGGCCTCCCACGCGCGAAACGGCCGTCTACGCGCGAAACGCCCCACCCACGCGGAGCTGCCACCCCGCGCGACACGACGCCGGACGAGCGCACCCGTGCCCGTCCGGCGTCGCGGTCCCTACGCCCGCTGCACCCGCAGCGTGACGATCTCGAACGGCCGCAGCGTCAGTGACACCGGCGAGCCCGCGTCCCACGACGTGCCGAGCGGCCGCTCGAGCAGGTCCACCTGCGCCACCGAGGCGACGTCGAACCCGAAGTCCACGCCGACGTCCGTGGCACGACCGCCGAGTCCCTCGTAGAGCCGCACGATGACGTCCCCGGAGCGGTCCTCGGCGAGCTTCACGGCCTCGACGAACACCTGCGGCGAGGACACGACGACGAGCGGCGACACCGGAGCCGAACCGGCCACCGTGCGCACCGGCAGGTTGAGCCGGTACCCAGAGTCCGCGGCGTCGAGCACCGACTCCCCGACACGAAGCACCGTGCGGAACACGTGGTGTCCCTGGTCGGCGTGCGGGTCCGGGAACGTCGGCCCTCGGAGGAGCGACTCGCGGACGAGCGTCGTCGTGCCGCCGTCGGCACGCGTCGACCGGGTGATGTCGTGCCCGTAGGTTGAGTCGTTCGCGACGGCGACACCGAACCCGGGCTCCGCGACGTGCACCCACCGGTGCGCCGAGGTCTCGAACCGGGCGAAGTCCCACGAGGTGTTCTGGTGGGTGGGTCGGTCGATGTGGCCGAACTGGATCTCGCTCGAGGCGACGCTCGCCCGCACGTCGAGCGGGAACGCCAGCTTCAGGAGCTTCTGCTGCTCGTGCCAGTCGACCTCGGTCTCGATGGTGAGCTCCGGTTGCCCGGCGACGGCCGAGTAGCGCGTGGTCACGGACGACGAGCCGACGGGACGGACCACGACGAGCGCGTCTCCCTCGATCGTCACCGACGTGGCCGACAGGGCGTTCCCGTTGCGCTGGTACGCGCGGTCGATGTCCCACGCCTCCCACTGGTTCGGGGTGTCGCGGAACACGGTGTACTCCGCGGCGACCGTCCCCGGTGCGATCGCGTCACGTCCGGTGGCGTGCTCGACGAACGACACGACGTGGCCGGCCGCGTCGACGGTCGCCACGACCGCGCCGGTGTCGAACACGAAGCGGTCACCGGAACGGACGGGAGGCACGGCTTCCGCCTCCGACCCCAGGGAACCTCCCAGGGCGGTTGCGCCCCCCGCGCTGACGGGCGACGCGTTGAACCGCACGACGGTCCCGTCGGTCGAGCCGCCAGCGAGCGCGGTCGTCGCGTCGCCGATCAGCCCCTCGAGCGTCTCGGCGACGAGCCGGTAGTTCTCCTCGGCGTTCTCGTAGACCCAGGCGATGGAGGAGCCGGGCAGGATGTCGTGGAACTGCTGGAGCAGGACGGTGTGCCATGCCTCCTCGAGCTGGTCGTACGGGTAGCCGAGCCCGAGCCGCACGGCAGCGGTCGCCGCCCAGAGCTCGGCCTCGCGGAGCAGGTGCTCGGAGCGACGGTTGCCCTGCTTCGTGCGGATCTGCGACGTGTAGGTCCCACGGTGGAACTCGAGGTACATCTCGCCGGACCAGACGCCCGGGACCGGGAGCTCCTGCTCGAGCTGCTCGAACACCTGCGCCGGCGTCCCGAGGTCGACGCGGGGCGAGCCGTCCAGGTCGTGCTGGCGGTGGGCAGCGGCGACCATCTCGCGCGTGGGACCACCACCGCCGTCGCCGAAGCCGTAGAGCAGCATCGACGTGTTCGCGGTGCCGCGCTCCTTGTTCTGCCGCTCCCCGCGGTGCAGGTCGGCGGGCGAGACGTCCGAGTTGTACGTGTCGGCCGGCGGCAGGTGCGTCAGGATGCGGGAGCCGTCGATCCCCTCCCAGTGGAACGAGGTGTGCGGGATGACGTTCGTCTCGTTCCACGAGGGCTTCTGCGTGACGAACCACTTCGACCCGGCGGCCCGGACGATCTGCGGCAGCGCCCCGGTGTACCCGAACGAGTCGGGGAGCCATGCCTCCGGGGTGTCGACGCCGAACTCCTCGAGGAAGAACCGCTTGCCCGCGACGAACTGTCGGGCGAGTGCCTCACCTCCGGGCAGGTTCGTGTCCGACTCGACCCACATGCCGCCGACCGGGATCCAGCGTCCCTCGGCGACCCGCTGCTTGATGCGTTCCCAGATGGACGGGTACTCGGCCTTGATCCAGGCGTACTGCTGGGCCGACGAACACGCGAAGGTGAAGTCGGGATCGCGGTCCATCAGGTCGAGCACGTTCGAGAAGGTCCTCGCGCACTTGCGCTTCGTCTCCCGCACCGGCCAGAGCCAGGCGGAGTCGATGTGGGCGTGCCCGACGGCGATCGCCCGGTGCGCCGCTCCACTCGCCGGGACCGACAGCACCGGCGCCAGGACGGCTCGGGTGGCCGCGGCCGTCCCGGCGACGTCGTCCGGGTCGAGCGCGTCGGCGGCACGCTCGAGCGCCCGGAGGATGTCCGCGCCACGGGTGCCGTCGGTCGGCAGCTCGGCCATGAGCCCGCGGAGCACCCAGAAGTCCTGCTGGAGCTCCCACACCGTGTCGTCGCGCTCGACGACCTCGAGCGCCCGGAGCTCGTAGATCGGCTCGTCCCCGGCGGTCTTCCGGGAACCGAGCGGCGTCGCGCCCTGGAACGAGTCGCCGCCGATGTCCGGGTTCGCCCCGGCTTCGACGTAGAGCTCGAACGACTCCCCAGGTCCGACGGCGAGCGGCACGGCGTTGTTCCGCGGCTCGATGGCCTTGATCGTGGTGCCGTCCGGCCGGTACGCGAGCCCTTCGGCCTGGAACCCCGGGTGGCGCTTCGTGAACCCGAGGTCGACGAGCAGCTCGGCGGTGGTGCCGTCAGCGGTGCCGAAGTCCTCGGGCACCGTCCCCGACACCTTGAACCACGTCGTGCCCCACGGCCGCCCGCCCCACGCCGAGCCCACCGTGAACGGCGTGAACTCCTGCGTGACGGCGTCGGCGAACGGCACGGGTTCGTCGGGCACCTCCCACGCCGTCACGGTCACGGGCGCCGACCGGCGGTGGACCGCCGGGTCGATCCGGTCGCGGACGAGGCGGGCTATGCGGGCCTCGACGAGCGGTTCGTCCTTGTGCATGGAGTTGCTTCCTTTCGCAGGGAGTTCGATCAGCCCTTGATGCCGCCGGCGAGGGCGTTGCCGCCGCCGAGGCCTCGAGAGACGACCACGTAGAGCGCGATCACGGGCACGGAGTAGAGGATCGAGAACGCCGCGAGCTGCCCGTAGGCCACGGCGCCGTACTGCCCGAAGAAGTTGAAGATGCTCACCGCGGCGGGCACCTTGTCGGGCGACAGGAGCAGGACGAAGGGGACGAAGAAGTTCCCCCACGCCTGGATGAACACGAAGATGAACACCACGGCGATCCCGGGGCGCATGAGCGGCACGACGATGCGCGTCAGCGTGGTCATCATCGAGGCGCCGTCGGTCCACGCCGCCTCCTCGAGGGAGATCGGCACGGAGTCCATGAAGTTCTTCGCCATCCAGATCGCCATCGGCAGGCTGGACGCGGCGAGGAAGAAGATGCAGCCCCACACGTTGTCGATCAGGTTGAGCGACACGAACAGGCTGTAGACGGGCACCATCATCGCCGTGATCGGCAGGCAGGTGCCGAACAGGATCCCGTAGAGGAACGGCTTGTTCACGCGCATCTTGTACCGGGACAGCGGGTACGCCGCCAGCAGTGCGACGACCACCGTGATGAGCGCGCAGCCGCCGGAGAGCAGCAGGCTGTTCGCGAGCGGGATGAACGACAGCTCCGGTGTGAGCACCTTCGTGAAGTTGTCGAGCGTGAACTGCGACGGCACCTTCACCGACAGCGAGGCGTTCGCGTCGACCGATGCGAGCACGAGCCACAGCAGCGGCACCGCGAAGCAGATCGCCACGACGAGCAGCACGATGTTCGACACCCAGCGCATGGTCCGCCCGCGTGGGGAGGTCATGTGCAGCGAGCCGGGAGCGGTCACGGATCGGGTCGTCGTGTCAGGACGAGCAGCGGTGATCGCCATCAGTCCACCTCCGGCTTCAGCGCCCGGATGTAGACGATCGAGAAGAGCGCCCCCACCACGAGCAGGATGGTCGCGATCGCGGTCCCGAAGCCGAGCTGCGAGAACTTGAACGCCTCCTGGTACGCCAGGATCGGCAGGGTCGACGAGTCCGTTCCGGGACCGCCGGCCGTCATCACGTAGATGAGGGTGAACACCGACAGCGTCTGCAGCGTCGTCAGCATGAGGTTGGTGGAGATGGACCGGCGGATGACCGGGAGCGTGATGTAGACGAGGCGCTGCCATCCGGTGGCGCCGTCGACCTCGGCCGACTCGACGATCTCCTCCGGGACCTCCTGCACGGCGGCGGAGTACACGAGCATCGAGAACGCGGTGCCGCGCCAGATGTTCGCGAGGATGATGCTGAGCATCGGGAGCGCGTACAGCCAGTTCGGCCCGGTGATCCCGATCAGCCCGAGGAACGAGTTGAGCGTGCCCTTGTCGTTGAAGAACGCGTACGCGGCGAACGCGGCGACGATCTCCGGCAGGACCCAGGCGGCGACGACGAACGTGCCGACGAGCCCGCGGATGACCTTGTTGGCGTTCCGCATGAGGAGCGCGAGCCCGAGACCGACGACGTTCTGACCGACGACGGCCGAGGCGATGAGGAAGACCAGCGTCAGGACGACCGACTTCGGGAAGTCCTTGTCCTGGAACAGGTCGATGTAGTTCTTGAAGCCGATGAACTCCTGGTTCGCGGCGCCGGCGCCGGTCAGTGCGGAGTTCGTGAACGACCCGTAGAACGACGAGATCACGGGGCCGAGCAGGAAGATGACGAGGAGGACCACTGCGGGGAGGAGCGGGACCGCTCGTCCCACGTTCCGCAGTGGGCGCCGCTTGCGCGGCACGGGTGGGTCGGTGCGCTTCGGCGAACCGGGCGCCGACAGCGTCGGCGCGATCGGGGTGCTGGTCATGCGGGTGCCGCCTTCATGGGGTGCTGACGGAGCTCAAGTGGGTGGGGACGGACTGGAGGGTCGTGGCGGGGCCGCTACGAGCCTCCAGTCCGTCATGTGGTCACGTCAGCCGACGTCGACCGTCTTGTCCTTGCCGACCACGCCGATCAGGGACTGGTCGTAGGTGGCAGCCGCCTGTTTCGGCGTCTGCTGGCCGGTCATCACCGATTCCATCGCGACCTGGATGGCGTTCGAGATCTGCGAGTAGTCACTCGTCGCCGGGCGGAAGTTCGTGTGTTCCACGAGCCCGGAGAAGAACTTGAACGTCGGGTTCGATGCGTCGTACTTCGGGTCCTCGGAGACGTCCTTGCGAACGGCGATCTGCGAGTTCTCGATGTCGTACTTCATCGAGCCGTCCTTGTTGAGGAACGTCGAGATGAAGTCGAATGCGGCCTGCGGGTTCTTCGAGTTCTTGCCCACCGCGAGCGTCCAGCCACCGGACATGCTGTTGTAGCCGGGAGCCTGCCCGTTCTGCGTGGGCATCGGCGCCTGGCCCATCACCGTCGACCAGTCGGCCCACGGAGCGGTGCCGGACTTCAGCCACGTGCCGGACTGCCACGACCCGTCGAGGTCGATCGCGAGCTGGCCCTTGGGGAGCCACGTCTGCGCGATCGTGGTGCCGACGTTGGTGTCGAGCGCCTGCTGCGGTGTCGGGCCGAGGCCGCCCTGGTACACGTCCTTGATGAACTGCAGCGAGTCCTCGAACTGCTTCGAGCCGGTGACCCACTTGCCGTTCTTGTAGAGCGTGTTGCCCCTGCCGTCGGCGCCGTACAGGAGCATCTCGAAGCCCTGCATCGTCGACGCCTCACCCTGCGGCTTGCCCGAGTAGACGTTGAACGGGATGACGTCGGGCTTCTTCTCCTTGATGGTCTTCGCCGCCGCGAGCACGTCGTCCCAGGTCTTGGGCTGCCACGGGACGGGGAGGCCGACCTCCTTGAAGATGTCCTTGTTGTACCAGAGGGCACGGGTGTCGGTGCCCATCGGGACGCCGTAGATCTTGCCGTCGTCGCCCTGACCCGCCTGCTTGGCGTTGTCGTAGAACTGGTCCCACTCCTTCCACTTCGCCGTGTACTTGTCGAGCGGCAGGAGGTAGCCGGCCTCGGCGTCGGCCTTCACGAGGAAGGTGTCTTCGTACATGACGTCGGGAGCGGTCGCCGGCGCCTTGTTCATCAGCGCGAGCTTCGTGTAGTAGTCGTTCTCCTGTGCCTGGATCGGCACGAGAGTGACCTTGACGCCCGGGTGCTCCTTCTCGTAGGTCTTCTTGACGACCTTCATCTGGGCGTCGAGCTGTTGGAAGGAACCGAACTTCTGGTACGCGATCTTGATCGTGTCACTCGAGGCGGACCCCGAGCTCGAGCAGCCTGCCAGGCCGAGCGCGGCGACTGCCACGGCTGCGAGTCCGGCGATGATTCGGGTGCGTTTCATCGGTGCTCCTTTGCACAGGTGATGGGTGCGCGGGCCCCATCGCTCGCGTACAGGGGTTACTCCACCGTATGGACTTATTGCTTGTCAAGGGGTTCCGGGAGATTGGCGCACCGTTCGTGACCCGGGGTTGCGCGGTCGTGCGCGGGTCCGGGGCGGGTCGAATCGTGCGTAGGAGGTCGAAACGCGCGTAGGGGGGGGGGTTTTTCGCCCACCAAACCCCGCTTAGGCGTGCCCTCGCAGGGGGTGTGGGG
>JASCOI010000016.1 GCA_029959665.1 Microbacteriaceae bacterium PS02333 | reverse complement strand
CCGGGGTTCCCCCTGCCCCGGCGGCCGTCACCCCGCGCAGACAAGCGGGACGAGCGGGACGAGCAAGCCGAGCGGGCCGAGCCCTCAGGGAGCCGTCGCCGCTGCAGCCGCCTTCGCCGCAGCGGGCAGCGCGTCGAGCACCCGCCCGACGGCACGGTCGTCGTGGGCGGCCGTGACGAACCACGCCTCGAACACACTCGGCGGCAGCGTCACACCGGCGTCGAGCATCGCGTGGAAGAACGGCGCGTACCGCCAGGTGTCCTGCGCCCGCACGTCGTCGTAGTTGCGCGGGGCCTGCTCCGAGAACGCGAACGAGAACAGGTTCCCGGCGCGCTGGACGGTGTGCGCGACCCCCTCGGCCGACAGCGCCTCCGACGTCGCCGTGGAGATCACCGACGCCGTCCGGTTCAGCGACTCGTAGACCGATGCCGTCGCCGCACGGAGCGTGGCGATCCCAGCGGCCACTGCGAGCGGGTTCCCGGAGAGCGTCCCTGCCTGGTAGACGGGGCCGAGCGGAGCGAGGAAGTCCATGACCTCGCGGCGACCACCGAGCGCGGCGAGGGGCATGCCGCCGCCGATGACCTTGCCGAACGTGATCAGGTCGGGCTTCCACCCGGCACCGTCGGGCACGACCTTCGACGCCTCGAGCCCCCACCACCCGGCGGACCCGACGCGGAACCCGGTGAGGACCTCGTCGACGATGAGCAGCGCGCCGTGGGACTGCACGATCTGCGCGAGCGCCCGGTTGAAGCCACGCTCCGGTGCGAGCACACCCATGTTCGCGGCGGCGGCTTCGACGATGACGCCGGCGATGCGCTCGGAGTGCTCGTCGAACGCGCGGCGGACGGCGTCGAGGTCGTTGTACGGCAGCACGAGGGTCTGCGCCGCCGTCTCCGCGGTGATGCCGGCGCTCCCGGGGAGCGCGAGCGTCGCGACGCCGGAGCCGGCCTCTGCCAGCAGGGAGTCGGAGTGGCCGTGGTAGTGCCCGGCGAACTTCACGAGCAGGTCACGACCGGTGTACCCGCGGGCGAGCCGGATCGCCGTCATCGTGGCCTCGGTCCCGGTGGACACGAGTCGGAGCTTCTCGATCGGGCCGTCGCCGTCGACCGACACCCGCTGCTTCACGAGTTCGGCGAGCTCGGTCTCCCCGGGCGTCGACGCCCCGAACGACAGCCCGCGTGCGGCGGCCTGCTGAACGGCCTCGACCGTGCCCGGGTGCGCGTGCCCCAGGATCGCGGGCCCCCACGACGCGACCATGTCGACGTACTCGCGCCCCTCGGCGTCGGTGACGTACGGCCCCTTCGCGGACACCAGGAACCGCGGGGTGCCGCCGACGGAACCGTAGGCGCGGACCGGTGAGTTCACGCCGCCGGGGATGCTGTTCTTCGCGCGGCCGAAGAGCTGGCCGTTCGTCATGGGAGAAGCTGCGGTCGTCATCAGATGCCTTCCTGGCGGAGCGTGCGGGCGATGTCGACCGCGAAGTAGGTCAGGATGGCGTCGGCACCGGCACGCTTGATGCCGACGAGCGACTCCATCGCGGCTGCGTCGCGGTCGATCCAGCCGTTCTGCGCCGCGGCGGTGATCATCGCGTACTCGCCGGAGATCTGGTACGCCCAGACCGGGACCGGCGACGTCGCAGCGGTCGACGCGAGGACGTCGAGGTAGCTCATCGCGGGCTTCACCATCACGATGTCGGCGCCCTCGTCCACGTCCAGTGCGACCTCGCGGAGTCCCTGGCGTCCGTTCGCGGCGTCGATCTGGTAGGTCCGCCGGTCACCGACGAGCGACGACGACACGGCTTCACGGAAGGGACCGTAGAACGCCGACGCGTACTTCGCCGCGTACGCGAGGAGTGCGGTGCCGGTGAACCCCGCGGCGTCGAGCGCGTCACGTGCGGCGGCGATCTGGCCGTCCATCATGCCGCTCATGCAGACGAGTTCGGCGCCGGCCTCGGCCTGGGCGACCGCCATGTCGCGGTAGCGCAGCAGGGTCGCGTCGTTGTCGACGCTGCCGTCCGCCGCCAGGACACCGCAGTGCCCGTGGTCGGTGAACTCGTCGAGGCACAGGTCGGACTGCACGACGAGCGCGTCACCCACCTCTTCGCGCGCGACGCGGATCGCCACGTTGAGGATGCCGTCGGGGTCGGTCGCACCCGAACCGGTCGCGTCCTTCGAGACGGGCACGCCGAACAGGTTCACCCCGCCGATCCCGGCGTCGGCGGCGTCGACGAGCGCACGTCGGAACGAGTCGAGCGAGTGCTGGTCGACACCCGGCATGCTCGAGATCGGGACGGCGGCGGTCGCGCCCTCGCGGATGAACATCGGCAGCACGAGCTCGGAGGGGTGGAGACGGGTCTCGGCCACCAGACGACGCATCGCCGGGGTGGCGCGGAGTCGGCGGGGGCGGACCTGGGGGAAGCGGCCGGTCACGGGGTGCCTTCCTGTTCGGGGGCGTTCTGGTTCAGGGTCTCGACGACGGCGTCGAGCAGGGATTCTGCGGAGCGGGCCGGCGCCACGACGTGCACGGGCAGTCCCGCGGCGCGGGCGTCGGCGGCGGTTCCGGGGCCGATGCACGCCACGAGCGTGCGGGGATCGAGCGGGGTCATCCGGCGGGCGATCTCGCGGGCGACGCTGCCGCTCGTCACGAGGACCGCATCCGGCACCGTGTCGAGGAAGGCCGGCTCGTCGCCGGTCCCCACGGTACGGTACGCGACCACGTCGTCCACGTCGATGCCGCGAGCGCGCAGACCGTCGACGACGGTGGGAGCGGCGATGTCCGACCGCGGGAACAGCACGGTGCCGGACACGTCCGGGAACGCGTCGACGAGCCCGCGCGCCGACGCCTCCGCCGGGACGAGGTGGACGGCCCAGCCCGCCTCGTGGGCGGCCCGCGCGGTGCGGTCGCCGACCGCCGCCACACGGACCCCGGACGGGAGGACCGCCACGCGTCCGGCGAGGACGCGCACCGCCGTCGCACTGGTCACCACGATCCATTCGTAACCAGCCACGCTGGTTCCGTCACCGAGAGCGGATGGCGATCCGAGCCTCCAGGCCGCCGTCTCCAACGGGACCGGATCCACGGGCGGTGCCGACGAGATCAGCGGGACGATCCGTGGGTCCAGCCCGCGCTCGCGCGCGGCCGCGGCGACACGGTCGCCCCAGCCGCCACCCCGCGGGATGACGACGACGGGCGCCGGGGTGTTCGTGGCTACTCCGACGACGTCGCGATGTCCGCCAGGTCGGCGGCACCGTTCTCGAGGAGCTCGGCCGCGACGCGGTCACCGACCTCGAGCGCGTCGGCGAGCCGTTCCTGCGCCGAGCCGTCGAGGACGGCGGCGTGCGACGCGGTGCGGTACTCGGACCCGTCGGGTCGGTAGACCGTGGCCGAGACGAGCAGCATCTCGGCGTCGACGATGGCCGTCGCGCCGATCGGGGCGGAGCAGCCCGCCTCGAGCTTCTCGAGGACCCGACGCTCGGCCGAGACGGTCAGCCGCGTCGCCGCGTGCTCGATCTTGCGGAGCGCGGCCAGGAGGTTCCGGTCGGATTCATCGGAACGGATCTCGACCGCGAGCGCACCCTGCCCGGGAGCACTCGGCCAGAACCCGAGGTCGAGGAGCTCGGTCGCCTCGTTCAGCCGTTCGATGCGGCCGAGGCCGGCGGCGGCGAGCACCACGGCGTCGAGGTCGTCCTCGACGCGGCCCATGCGGGTGTCGATGTTGCCGCGGATGTCGACGACCTCGAGGTCGGGGCGCTTCGCCTTGAGCTGCGCGACGCGACGGGGCGAGCCCGTGCCGACCTTCGCACCCTCCGGCAGGGAGTCGAGCGTGGCGGCGTTGCGGGCGACCAGGACGTCACGGGCGTCGGCACGCTTCGGCACCGCGCCGATCGTGAGCCCCGGGTACGGCGCCGTCGGCAGGTCCTTGAGCGAGTGCACGAGGACGTCGACCTCGTTCGCGACGAGGGCCTCGCGCAGGGCACTGGCGAACACGCCGGTGCCGCCGAGCGACGCCAGGGACGCACGGTTCGTGTCCCCCTCGCTCATGACCGTGACGAGTTCGACCGGACGACCTGACGCCTTCGACAGGCGGTCGGCGATGTCCTGCGACTGCGCGACCGCGAGCCGGCTGGCACGGGTCCCGAGCCGGATGGGAGCGGGCGCGTCGGTCACGGTGCGAGCCCGGCCGCCGCCGGCTTGAACCCGGCACGCTCGTTCTCGCAGCACCCCGGACGGCAGACGTCGTACCAGGGGCCGAGGTCGGTCATGTGCGGACGCTCCGCGGTCGGGGTGCCGTTGACGCGCTCGAGCACCAGGTCGACGAGCCCGGTGACGTACGCCGGGTCGACGCCGGGCGTCTGCGTCCGGATCGACCAGAAGCCGAGCTCCTGGGCGGTCTCGGTCGCCTCTTCGTCGAGGTCCCACATGACCTCCATGTGATCGCTCACGAAGCCGAGCGGCACGATGAGCACCGCGCGGGTCGGGCCGCCCTTGAGCTCCTCGTTCATGTAGTCGTTGATGTCGGGCTCGAGCCACGGCTGCGTCGGCGGGCCGGAGCGCGACTGGTAGACGAGCTTCCACGCCGGCTTCGTCGTGCCCTGCAGGTGCGCGTGCTCCGGCTGCTCGAGCAGCTCCGCCCACGCCTGGTCGAGGACGACCTGCGCGACGGCCTCGTGCTGGGCGGCGTACGCACCGCCGTCGCCGAAGCCACGGAAGTCCGGACCGGACTTCGCGGCGTCGGTCGAGGGGATCGAGTGCGTCGAGAACAGGATCTGCAGCTCGCTCGCGACGTCGAGTCCGTCGTTCTCGGCGATCGCCTGCGCCATGCCGTCCCGCACACCGTCGACGAACGGACGGACGAAGCCCGGGTGGTCGAAGAACTGCCGGACCTTGTCGACCTGGATCGTGTCGATCAGGCCGGTGGCGTCGAGCACGCGGGCGTAGTCCTCGCGGTACTGCCGGCAGCTCGAGAACGACGAGTACGCGCTCGTGGCGATGGCGATGAGCTTGGTGTGGCCCTGCTCGGCCGCCTCGGTGAAGGCGTCCTCGAGGTAGGGCTCCCAGTTGCGGTTGCCCCACAGGACCGGCATGTCGATCCCGCGCACGGCGAGCTCGGCCTCGAGCGCGGCCTTCAGCGCCCGGTTCTGGGCGTTGATCGGGCTGACGCCGCCGAAGTGGCGGTAGTGGTGCGCGACCTCTTCGAGCCGCTCGTCCGGGATGCCCCGGCCACGCGTGACGTTGCGGAGGAACGGGATGACGTCGTCCTGGCCCTCCGGTCCGCCGAACCCGGCGAGCAGGATGGCGTCGTACGCCACCGGGGTCTCGACGTGCTCGGGGCCGTCCGCGGCAGCGGGGGTCGCGGCGATCACCAGCTGACCGTTCGTGATCTTGGACGTGTCGGTCATGACAGGACCTCCGGCAGCTCGGCGGTCGTCACCCGACGACCGGTGAAGAACGGGACCTCTTCGCGCACGTGCATGCGCGCCTCGGTGTAGCGCAGGTCGCGCATCAGGTCGACGAGGTCCACCAGGTCGGGGCTCTCGAGCGGCAGGATCCACTCGTAGTCGCTCAGGGCGAAGGTGGCGATGGTGTTCGTCAGCACACGGCGGTACTTCGCGCCGGCGATCCCGTGGTCGCGGAGCATCGTGCTGCGCTCTTCCTCGGGCAGGAGGTACCACTCGTAGGAGCGGACGAACGGGTACACCGTGATCCACGCCTCGGGGTCCTTGCCACGGAGGAACGCGGGGGTGTGCCGCTTGTTGAACTCGGCTTCGCGGTGCATCGCCATCACGTGCCACACCGGTTCGGCGTCCTGGAACAGCCCGGTCCGGCGGATCTCGCGCAGCACGGCCTGGATCGCCTGCGCGTCGTCGCCGTGCAGCCAGACCATGACGTCGGCGTCGGCACGGAAGCCGGAGACGTCGTAGAACCCACGGATGGTCACGCCGCGATCGGCGGCGGCGGCGATGACGGCGTCCAGCTCGGCGACCGCATCGGGGCCGACCGTGTGGATCGGACCGAGCGGGCGACGGAACACGGCCCACAACGCGTACGCGGTGAGGAGGTTCGGGTCGATGCCCGAGTCGGGGGCTGTCTCGTGCGCGTCGTGCGTGGGTGCCGCGTCGTGCGTGGGCACGGTGGAACTCATGTGTCCATTGTCCTATCGGTCACAAGGATGACGCCGCTCCCCTTTCGACGGCCGGAGCCATGCGGCGAGCGCTACCGCCGTCGGAGCACCGATACGACGATACCCCCGACCACTGCCACGCCCGCTGCGAGCCCGGCCAGGTACGGCACCGGGTTCTCCTGCGCGCCGCGCTTCACCTTCGACGCAGCGATGCCGATCTGCTTCGGCACGTTGAGCTTGTCCTCGATCGCGTCGAGGGTGTCGAAGAGCTGGGCACGGGTCGCGGCGACGTCGTCGGCGAGCTGGTCGTGGGGGTGCTGGTCGGTCACGGGTTCCTCCGGGGATGGTACGGGCGTCAGAACCGGCCGCCGACGTCCGGCTTGCGGGACGCGTGCTGGGTCTCGGGCGTGGGCTTCTTGCCCATGCCCTTCACCGCGTTGATGTCGTTCTTCACGCTGTCGATCGTGCGCTTCGGCGTGATCGGCAGCCCCTTCTTGAAGCGCTTCCAGCCGACGAACCCGAGGATCGCGGCGACGACGAGCATCACGAAGGCGATGACGAGCGCCGCCAGCCATGCGGGCATCACCGTCGCAAGGCCCATCACGGCCGCCGTCAGCAGGACGCCGATCGCGTAGAGCACGATGACGAGCGCCGCGATGAGCAGCCCCGCGGCGATGGCGAAGACCTTCGCCTTGCCGACGAGCTCGGCCTTGAGGAGCGCGATCTCACCCTTGACGAGGTTCTTGACGAGCTGTGGGACGTCCCCGACGAGACCGAACAGCGATCGCGGTTTCCGGTCACGGGTGTCGGTCATGAGGCCTGGGCGTCCTTCTTCTGGCCGACCTTGCGGACGACCTTCTTGGTCTGCTCACCGACGAACTCGGCCACGTCGGGCGTCTTGTCCGCGACGAACTCTTCGACGGTGTGGACGCCCTGCTGGACGCCGTTGCTGTTCCAGATCTTGCCGGTGACGGTCTTGATCTGCTCGTACCGCGCCCGTCCGGCTCGCGATCCCAGGACGTACCCGAGTGCTGCGCCGGCGACGAACAGGAGCCTGCCTCGCATGGTTCCTCCGTTTGAGTCAGTGTGCGGTGGTCATGCGCCGAACGGAATGTGTCGGCGTTCCACCAACAGTAGCCCTCGGGGGGTCGGCGGTCCGCTCAGGAACCGAGCAGACCCCGCACGGTCGACCGGGTCTCCCCCACGATCCCGGCCAGGCCACGGCCCCGCGACACCTCACCGATCGCGACGACGCCGTCGGCGAGACCGGCGGGGCTCGTGTCCGGTCCGTGCCAGCGGACGCGCGCCGCCCCGACGACGTTCCCCGCGTCGATGGGGACGCCCAGCAAGGCGGTCGCGTCCGTGGTCGCGCGGACACCCGTCGCGTCCGCCGGGTCGACCGGGAGGCTCGTGGCCACGTCGTCCGCGCCGCCTGCGGTGGTCCGGTAGCTGAGTCGGAGGACGTGGCGTCCGTCCGCCGCGTCGGCCAGCCACGGCCACTTGGCCGTGGCGTGCGTGATCGCCTTCGCCCGGACCCCGGTGGCGTCCGGGTGCACGAGCATCCCGGTGCCGCGCGGCGCGGCGTCGAGGGCGGGCTGGTCGACGACCAGGGTGACGAGCTCGATGCCCGTCCGCTCCGGCGCGGCAGCGCGGTGGGGATCGGGAACAGCGGCGAGGACGTGGTCGGCGACGAGCCGCTCGGCGGTGCCGTCGGCGTGCAGGAGCTCGACCGCAGCGCGCTCGATCGCGGTCGCACGGGTGTGCAGCCGGACGTCGACCCGGTAGGTCTCCATGTCGCGGACGAGCTCGTCGACGATCCGGACGATCCCGCCCCGGATTCCCTGCACCGCGGAGCCGGCGGTCGCCCGCTCCCGGAGCGACAGCACGGCGCGGGCGAGGGACCCCTCGCGCTGCAGGGCTGCTCGGAGTCCCGGTGCGACGCGGTCGGGGTCGAGGTCGTCCGGGTGCGTGGAGTGGACACCGGCGACGATCGGGACGACGAGGTCGTCGAGGACCGTCGCCCCCATCCGCTTCCGGACGAGCTCGCCGAGCGACCCGGCTCGCGCACCGACGGGCGACGGGATGAGGGAGTCGAGCTGGGCCCGGAACGCGGCGCCCTGGCCGACCACGGCGATCACGTCCGCGGCCATGGGGCTGCCGGGGATGCCGAGGAGCCCCGTCGCGGGGATCGGCGCGACCCGGCCGGTGCGCGTCATGAGCCACGCGCCCCGTGGGTCGGGCGCGACGACCTCGTTGCCGAGTCCGAGTTCGATCGCGAGCGCGGAAACGGCGTCGGTGCGGGTCGCGAACGAGTCCGCCGCCATGTCGAGGTCGATTCCCGCGACGGTGTGCCGGCGGACCATGCCGCCGAGCGAGCCGGAGGCCTCGACGAGCACCACGTGCACGCCCGCCTTGGCGAGGTCACGGGCGGCGAGGAGCCCGGCGACGCCGCCGCCGACGACGATCGCGTCCGTCACGCGGGGCTCCCGGCGACGTCGGTCCCGTCCCCGAGCGCGTGCACGAGCTCGACCAGGCGGGTCAGCACGGTCGGGTCGGTCTCCGGCGGGACACCGTGCCCGAGGTTCACGACGTGGGCGCGTGCCGCACCACCGCGACGGACCACGTCGCGGACGTGCGCCTCGAGCACCTCCCACGGTGCGGAGAGCATCGCCGGGTCGACGTTGCCCTGCACGGTGACGCCGGTACCGACGCGGGCGACGGCCTCGTCCAGCGGGAGCCGCCAGTCCACGCCCACCGCGTCCACCTGGACCGCGTCGGCGCCGAGGGTCGTCATGTCCCGCAGGACCTCGCCGCTGCCGACACCGAAGTGGATGCGCGGGACGCCGAGGTCGGCCACGTGTGCGAGCGCCGCGGCGGAGTGCGGCGCCACGTGCTCGAGGTAGTCGGCGCGGGAGAGCGACCCGACCCACGAGTCGAAGAGCTGTGCTGCCGATGCTCCGGCGAGCACCTGGGCGCGGAGGAACGTCCCCGACACCTCCGCCGCCCAGGCGAGCAGGCGCGACCAGGTCTCCGGCTCGGCGTGCATGAGCGTGCGGGCGCGGATGTGGTCCTTCGACGGACCGCCCTCGACCAGGTAGGCCGCGAGGGTGAACGGGGCACCGGCGAACCCGATGAGCGGGGTGCTCCCGAGTTCGGCGACGGTGCGCTGGACGGCATCGGCGATCGGTGCGAGCGCGGCCGGGTCGAGCGACTCGAGCGCGTCGACGTCGGCAGCCGTGCGGATCGGGGAACCGAGGACCGGGCCGCGACCGGGGACGATCTCGACGTCCACGCCCGCGAGCTTGATCGGCACGACGATGTCGCTGAAGAAGATGCCGGCGTCCACCCCGTGCCGACGGACGGGCTGCAGCGTGATCTCGGACGCCATCGCCGGATCGAGGCACGCGTCGAGCATCGCCGTCCCGACGCGCAGCTCGCGGTACTCCGGCAGCGAACGCCCGGCCTGGCGCATGAACCACACCGGCAGCGTCTCGGGTCGGTCCCCGCGGAGCGCCCTGACCAGCGGGGATCCGGCGGTGCGACCGTCGGCGAGCGGGTGCGTTGCGGGCAGTGCGGCTGTGGATGCGTCGGTCACCGCACGATTCTCCCATCGAGCGCGGTACCATGGAGTACGTGCTCATCTGTCTCACGGCGTCGCATCGCAACGCCAGCTTCGACCTCCTGGAGCGACTGAGCATCGGCGCCCCCGCGGCCGCCTCCCGACTGGTCACCGACTCGGACGTCCTCGACGGCGCCGTGGTCCTCGCGACCTGCAACCGGTTCGAGGCCTACCTCGACATCGCCGGCGAAAGCGACTCCGCCGTGTCCGCCACGGTCGAGGCCGTCGCCAGCGCCAGCGGACTGGCCGGCGCCGAGGTCCTCGACTCCGTCTCCGTGCTCGGCGGCAAGGACGTCGTCCAGCACCTCTTCGCCGTCTCGAGCGGCCTCGAGTCCGTGGTCATCGGCGAGACCGAGATCTCCGGACAGGTCCGCCGCTCGCTCGAGGACGCACGCGCCAACGGCACCACGACCTCCGACCTGGAGCGGCTCTTCCAGGAAGCAGCGCACACCTCCCGCGGCGTCAAGACCCGCACCCGCATCGGGGCGGCCGGTCGCTCGCTCGTGCGCCTCGGCCTCGAACTCGCGTCGTCCCGCGTGACCGACTGGGCGCAGACGAACGTGCTCCTCGTCGGCACGGGCAGCTACGCGGCCACGACGATCGCCGCACTCCGCGACCGCGGTGCCGAGCGCATCCAGGTGTACTCGCCGTCCGGCCGCGCCCCGTGGTTCGCCGCGAAGCACGATCTCGTCGCCGC
Organism: Microbacteriaceae bacterium PS02333; assembly: GCA_029959665.1. Lineage (GTDB taxonomy): Bacteria > Actinomycetota > Actinomycetes > Actinomycetales > Microbacteriaceae > Curtobacterium > Curtobacterium guangdongense. Next base: position 32,780 of record JASCOI010000016.1, on the reverse strand, counting down.
CCACGACCTGCGCCGGGCGATCGCCACGAGCGACGTCGTCATCACGTGCACCTCGAGCGAGGTCCCCGTGATCGAGCCGGCCGACCTCGACGACGGGGTCCGCCGCATCGTCATCGACCTCGGGCTCCCCCGCAACGTCGACCCGGATGCCACGCACGTCGACGGCGTCGAGCTGCTCGACCTCGAGACGATCAGCATCCACGCGCCCATCTCCGAGCTGAACGCCGAGTCGGAAGCCCGGGCGATGGTCGACGACGCCGTGTCCCGCTTCCGCGCGCAGGCGCTCGAGCAGTCGACGACCCCGGCGCTCGTGGCGTTCCGGAAGCACGTCTTCGACATCCTCGACGACGAGATCGACCGCGCCAACCGGCGCGGGGACAGCACGCCCGAGTCGGCGGAGCACACCGAACGGGCACTCCGGCACCTCGTCGGCGTCCTGCTGCACCGCCCGTCGGTCCGCGCCCGCGAGCTGGGTCGCGCCGGACGCGGCGAGGAGTTCGTCGGCGCGCTCGAGGCCCTCTACGGGGTCCGGCCGGAACCCGACTCAGAACTGGACGTCCCCACCCCCGTCGTGCCGCTGGCGGACCGGACCGCCCCGGTTCGCGAGGACGAGGCGGACGCGAGCTGAGCCTCCCGCCCGTCCTGCGCGTCAGCGCGCTGCTGCTGGTCCGTGACCGGCGCGTGCTCATGGTGCGGGCGCGACAGCGCGACGTGCTCTACCTGCCGGGCGGCAAGGCCGAGGTGCACGAGACCGACGTCGAGGCCGTGGTCCGGGAGTCGTTCGAGGAGACCGGTCTGCGGTTCACCGCCGCCGACGTGGACGAGTTCGCCGTGGTCACCGAGCCGGCACACGGCCAGGCTCCGGGGACGATGGTCGCGATGACCCTCTTCCTGGTCCGGCCGGGAGGCCCGCTGGACTCCGCCACGCCCGTCGCCTCGGCAGAGGTGGACGAGGTCGAGTGGGTCACCTCCGCGGACGCGGACCGGTGCCCGCCGGCGGGCGTCGAGACGATCCGCCTGCTCGCGCAGGCGGAGCTCATCGACTAGCCCTCAGCCGGACGCGGCTCAGCCGTACCCGGCTCAACCGTTCTCGGTGTCGTCGGTGGCGCTGCCGGTGTCGACGTAGTGCCCGACCTCACCGGACGGACGCGGCTCGCCCTCGCCGGGGATGTCCGACTCGACGTACTCGCCGTCGGTGCCCGTCGTCGTGGGGACGTCCTCGCCGGGGATGTCGCTCGCGACGAACTCGCCGACCGGCTCGTTCGTCCTCGGCTGTTCCTCGCCGGGGATCTCGCTGTCGACGAACGCCCCCGCGACCGGCTCGACGCCGTCCGCGCGGTCTCCGTCGCCTCGGATCTGTTCGTGCTTGCCTGCCATGGTCCGTCCTCCGGGTCCTGTGCACGGCAACGGTGCCGTACGGCGCGAGTGTGCTCGCGGTCCCTGAGTGGATACCGGGACGCATCGTGTCCGGCGGTGATTACCTGCCGTCATGCAGTCCAGCAAGGGAACCGTGATCATGCTCGGGGCGGTGGGCATCCTGGCGATGGGGGCCCTCGCCGGGTGCGCGTCCGGCGGGAGCGACACCGCGACGGCCACCGCCACCGCGACGAGGACCGTCACCGCGACGCCGACCCCCTCGACCTCGCCTGCGCCGTCGACCTCCGCGTCGGCCGGCGATGGCGGGGGATCGTCGAGCGGTGGGTCGTCGGCGGGCGGTTCGGGGCAGTGCGCGGCCGGCGACCTCTCCGCGTCGATCCAGCCCGGCAGCGGGGGTGCGGCGGGGAGCGTCGTCGTGCACCTCGCCCTGCAGAACACCGGATCCGCGAGCTGCACGCTGCAGGGGTGGCCGGGCGTCTCCTTCGTCGGCGGGGGCAACGGCACGCAGATCGGGGCCGCTGCCGATCAGGACAAGGGCTCGCCGCACCCGACGGTCACGCTCGCACCCGGACAGACCGCCGTCGCACCGCTGAAGATCGGGCAGGCTGGCAACTACTCGAACGCCGCGTGCTCGCCGCGGACGCCCGACGGGTTCCGCGTCTACCCGCCGGGGTCGAAGGCGTCGCTCTTCGTCGCGGACACCGACTACACCGCCTGCAACGACGCACAGGCGCAGCTCCTCTCGGTCCAGGCACTCGTCCCCGAGGGACAGGCGACTTCCTGACCGGTGATGTGATGATGTCCTCGTGAGCACGACGTCGTCCAACGGGTTCCGCCGCGAGCGGTTCACGAACGGCGACGGCAGCGGCTACACGGCGATCTTCACCTCCGAGTACGGCGGATCCGAGTTCGCCTCGGACACCGCGGTGGCGCCGGGGACCCGGTACGAGTACTCGGTCATCGGCGACGATGACCTCTCCCTGCGCACGATGGACGCCTCCGGCGGGCGTCGCGGCGGGGTGATCGGTCCGCGGGACGACCACGTCGTGTTCTGGCTGACGCGTGGGCGCCTCGAGATGCACTTCGCGGACCGCACCCGTGTCGTGCTCCCCGGCGCCCCATACATCGCCTCGGCGTCGGAGGCGTACCGATTCGAGTCGGAGGACACGCTCTACAACGGTGTCCACATCGCCGACCGGTTCCTCCGCTCGGTCGGCCACGAGCTCGGCTTCCTGCTGCCGGACGGCCCGCTGCTCTTCGACCAGCAGGACGACGTCGTCGCACGCCGGGAGCCCCTCCGTCGCCTGATCCGCGAGCTCGGGCCGGCGCTCCTCGACGACCGGGTCCGAGGTCCGATGCGGACCGCGCTCAACCGGAGGCTCGCCGTCGTCGTCCTCGACACGTTCCCTCTCCGCGACCGCGGCGACGACGTCCCCCTGGCGAGCCGACTGCGCGACGCGCTCCGCTTCATCGAGGAACACGCCCGCGAACGGCCGGCCGTCGGGACGATCGCGGACGCCGCCGGCCTCCGCGAACGCGGGCTCCAGGACGTCTTCCTGCGGACGCTGGGGGTGACGCCGAGTCGCTTCCTCCGGGACCAACGCCTCGACGGGGTGCGGAGCGAACTCCTGCGGACGGCCGACCCCGGGTGCGTCACGGAGATCGCGCAGGCATGGGGCTTCACGAACGGCGGGCGGTTCGCTGCTGCCTACCGTGACCGGTTCGAGGAGTCCCCCGGTGCCACCGTCCGAGCGGTCCACGCCGCCGCCCCCGGCTCGGAGGCTCCGTCCCCGCGACTGCGGCGTGCGCTCGCCTTCATCGACGCCCACGCCGCCGAACCGCTCACGGTCGCCGGCATCGCCCGCGCGGTGGGGCTCCAGCCGCGACGGCTGCAACAGCTCTTCGAACGCGAGCTCGGGACGACGCCCATGGCCCGCGTCCGAGCGGTCCGGGCCGTGTCCGAACGCAGCGTCGGGAAGCGCACGCCGACGGACGAAATCCACGTCGATCCCTGAGCCGTCGATGTGCCGGGGGACAAGTCTGTCCCCCGGTCGACCGCTGTCTGGCACTTCCCTGGGAAGCAGTGATCCCGTGTGACTTCTGTCGAGGTCAGCCCGTCTCATCCGTGAACAGCAACCGCTGGGATCACCTGGCGGGACTCACGGAAGGAAACAACCATGGCAGACACGACCACCACCCCGGGCACCGCAGCAGCGACCACCGCCGCACGGACGGCTCCGGCCACGTCGGGCACCACGACGGGCAAGACCGTCATCGACGACACCGTCGTCTCGAAGGTCGCCGGCATCGCCGCCCGTGAGGTGAACGGCGTCCACTCGCTCGGGAGCGGTGCAGCCCGTGCCATCGGCGCCATCCGCGACGCCATCGGCCAGCGTGACCTCGGTCAGGGCGTCAAGGTCGAGGTCGGCGAGAAGCAGGTCGCGGCCGACATCGTGATCGTCGCCGAGTACCCGGTGCCGCTGCAGCAGGTCGCCGAGGGCGTCCGCTCCTCGGTCAGCCGTGCGCTCGAGCAGATCGTCGGCATGGAGGTCACCGAGATCAACGTGACCGTGCAGGACGTCTTCATCCCGGGGGACGACGACGACGATGACGAGAAGAAGGAAGCGCGAGTCGCATGAGCACCACCATCACCGGCGCCCTGATCGGCGCCATCCTGGCAGTCGTCGCACTGCAGTTCGGCTTCTGGGGCTTCGTCCTCGTCGTCGTGTTCGCCCTCGTCGGCGCCCTCGTGGCCGCCCTCGTGTCCGGACGCATCGACCGCGGTGCCCTGACCGACGTGCTGACCGGGCGCCGGAGCTCCCGGTGACCGGCGGCCCGGAGGTCGCGGGCCGCGTCGAGATCACGGCGCGGGCCCTGACCTCGTGCGCGCGCGCCGTCGCAGCCGAGCACCTCGGTGCCCCGGCGAAGCGGGTCCACGTCGGACTCGGAGACCACCAAGGGTCGCTCGCCCTCGACATCACGGGACCGATCGCCGCGGCCGACGACCTCGTCGGCCGCGCGACGGCCGCCGCGGCCGAGGTCCGTGACCGGGTCAGCGCCCGCACCGGGCGCCGGGTCGGCAGTGCCCACCTCGAACTGACCGGGATCGTGCGCGAGCGCGAGACCCGCGTCGCCTAGGAGATCGTCATGAGCAGCAGTCCCGTCGGTGGCAACGCCGTCGAACGACGCATCCGTCGCCGGAGCGTGCACCGCTCCCGGTCGACCGCGGTGTCCGTCGCGCTCGTGGTGCTCGTCCTCGTCGCGGCCTGGATCGGCACCGAGTCGGTCCTCCGCGCGGTCGGCGCGGCACCACTCCTCGCCGACCCGCAGACGGTCGTCGACACAGCACTCCGCCCCGATGCGGCGTTCGTCACGATCGCCGAGGTGATCGCGGTCGTCCTCGTCGTGCTCGGCGTCGTGCTCGTCGTCCTGGCGCTCAAGCCCGGTCGACAGCACCGTTCGCCGGTGCCCCACGACCGTGGAGCCGTCGTCATCGACACCCGCATCATCGCCGCCACCGCGGCCAACGCCGCCGGATCGGCCGCAGGGGTCCCCGAGGGCAACGCATCGGCGAGCTCCCGCGGCAACCGCACCGACGTCAGGGTCGTCCCGGTCTCGGGCGTCCCCGTCGACGAAGCCGCCGTCCGTGCAGCGGTCACCGAACGACTCAGCCGACTCGACGAACGCTTCGGCCGACGCGTGAAGGTCACACTCGCAGAACGAGGGACGCTGTCATGACGAAGAGCAACCGCACCCTGAACCGCATCATCCTGTTCGTCCTCGGCCTCGTGGCGATCGTCGTCGGCATCACCATCGGCGCCGGTGTCCTGCCGGCCGTCCGCGATGCCGTCGACCCGTACGTCTCGATCCCGCGCAGCCTCGACGTCCCCGCGGCGTCGCTGTGGATCGTCGCCGTGGCCTGCGCCGTCGTCATCGTCCTCGCCCTCGTGTGGGTGTTCACCCGCGGCGGCGGCGGGACCTCCGTCGCCGTCCGAGAACGCTCCGGCGACGACGCCGTCACCATCAACGTGGCCCTCGTCCGCGACGTCGTGGACCACGAGCTCAAGGGCGTCCGTGACGTCGTCGGCTCGAAGGTCGACGTCTTCCAGGTGCGTCGGCAGCGCGCCGCCCGGATCCGGGTCGCCGTGCGACGCGGCGGCGACGCCGTCGCCGTGCTCGACGCCGTCGACCGTGCCCTCGAGGTCCTCGACCGCACCCTCGGCCGCTCCGTCCCGGTGCTCGTGCACCTGACCGGCGGCACCCGTTCGGCGCTCGCGAAGGCGACCACCAGGGTCAGCTGAGGCCGACCGCCGGACGTACCACGGGCCTCCCGGCCCACGCCCACCACCGCAACGGGCGCTCCCGCCCACCGAAGGAAGGAACCCTCATGGGTCTCGACGACAAGATCAAGAACGCCGCCCAGGACATCGCCGGCAAGGCGAAGGAAGCCCTCGGCAACGCGACCGACGACGACTCCAAGGTCGCCGAGGGCAAGAAGGACCAGGCCGCCGCGAGCGTCAAGCAGACGGGCGAGGACGTCAAGGACGTCTTCAAGAACTAGGCAGCTGCAGTGACGACGACGGGGCATCCGCCAGCGGGTGCCCCGTCGGCTCCAGTGCGGGCCGAGGAGGGCCTCATGGAGAACGAGACACACGCCCGCACCCACGTCACCGATGTGGCCCTGCCCGCATCGCTGACCGAACCGCTGCCGGAGGACGCCAGCGTCCTGACCGTCGCAGCGCGCACCGCAGCAGTCACCGCGATCGGCGTCGACGGCGTGCACCACCTGGGTGGCGTGCTCGAACGCGCGGCCGACCAGGTCCGCTCCCGCCTCGGCCGGACCGCCAACGCCCTCGGCGTGCAGGTGGACGACGTCGACGGGACGCTCGACGTGCAGGTGTCGCTCGTCGTCACCTACCCCGAACGCGTCACGACGGTCGCCGAGGAGGTCCGTGCGCAGGTCGCCCACGCCGTGGCCCAGGTCGCGGGACGGCCCGCGACGGTCGACGTCCGGGTCACCGACGTGCACGGCCCTTTCGACGATGAGCCGTCGAAGGTCTCCGAAGCGGTCGACACCGTCCGCGAGAAGGCGGCGGAGGCGACCGAACGGGTCAAGGACGCCGCGACCGACGCTGCCGAGACCGTCAAGGGTGCGGCGTCCGACGCCGCCACGAAGGCGCAGGAGGTCGGGGCGGACGTGGCCGACCGCACCCGCGACGCCGCAGACCGCACCCGTGAGGCCGCCGCCGAGGCGCTCGACCAGGTGCGCGACACCGCGTCGGAGACCGCCGACCGGGCTCGCGATGCCGCCGCCGAGGTCCGCGACTCGGCCGCCGACACCGTGGACCGCGCCGGTGTGGCCGGCTCAGACGCCGTCGATGACGCGGTGGACGCGACCAAGCGCGCCGCGGACGACATGGCCGACGCAGCCGCGCACGCCGCGGAGGCCACCGAAGCCGCAGCGTCCGAGCCGGACACCCGGGCATGACCGTCTGGTCCGGCCGCTCCGGTCGTCGCTTCGGCCGGGAACGTCCGCCGCGCGCCCGCGGCGTCTGGATCGCCACCGTGGTGGGTGTCGTCCTCGTCCTCCTGCTCTTCTTCGGGGCGTTCCTGCCGCTGACGGGATTCCTGGCAGGGGTCACGGCCACCACCGCCGGTCTCGTGCCGTTCCCGGTCATCCGGGTCACCCTCGTGACGATCCTCGGCGGTGTCGTCGTCCTGGCATTGCTGATCCTCGCCGTGACCCGGCGTCGTAGCGTGGCGGCGTGGGTGCCGGTGGTCCTCGCGGTCCTCGTCAGCCTCGCCGTGACGGCCTACCCGCTCGTCACCGTCGCGATCGGCTCGGCCGACCGCGCCGGGGACGTCTGGCCGATCATCACCGACCTCGTACGACGGATCACCGGCTGACCGGCCGGGATCCGACACTGAAGGGACAGACCATGCGCAACCGACTCCTCGTCATCGCCGCCATCGTGCTCATCGGCTTCTGGTTCGGCGCTCGTGCCAACCGGACCGTCGTCAAGCAGTCGAAGGGCGAGACCGTCCGCAAGATGTGGAACGACCCGCACGCCCGCAAGTCGCGGAAGAAGCTCCGCAAGAAGTTGGAGAAGGCCGCCAAGAAGCGCGGCTGACCGGACTGGAGGCCCGACCCGCCTCCGCACAGCACGCCCCGACCGATCCGGCCGGGGCGTTCGTGCGTGGTCGGGTCAGCGCGTCGCGGTGACGTGCACCGCGTCGAGCACCTCGGTGCCCATGGTGCGCAGTGCCTCGACGACGGACAGGCGCCGGTCGAGCATGTCGTCCTCGAACGTCACCGTGACGGCGTAGCTGACGCTCGACCCGGGCCCCCGGAGCACCCCGGCCTCGGCGCGGATGCCGGGGCCGGACCCCGTCACGGCGACCGACTGCAGCCCGTGGTCGAGCGCGCGGTGCGCCAGCGGGTCGAGGCCGAAGGACCCCGCGACGAGCGAGAGGTCGGCGGCGAGCGAGAGCCACCCGAGCACCCGGTTCGAGACACCCTCGTCGACGACCTCGCCGAGGGCCAGACCACGCATCACCCAGCTGAGCTCTCCCGACGCCGCGACCGCGATGTCCGGGGCGTCGTCGGGACCACGGCGGTCCCGGACGCGGTCGATGAACGCCGACCGCTCGACCCCGAGCGACTCGGCCCGCTCACGCACGGCGTCGATGCCGACGGTGGAGAGCAGTGCGTTCGTGGCCCACGCGTCGGCGGTCGCCGCCACGAGCGTCGCGAGGTCCGAGACCTGCATCGTCGGCTCCTGCAGGAACTGCCAGAGCCCCGGTCCGGTGGCGGTGTCACGCGCCATCCGCTGCAGCCGGTCGCCGTGCAGCCGACCGTCCTCGAGCCGTGCCGCGACCTCGATGAGCAGCAGCACCCGGCCGAGCCCCCCGACGGGTTGCACGAGCCGGTCGTCGATCGCGAGCAGGGCACGGCCGGTCGACGTGTCGATCACGGACGCGCTGACCCCGGCACCGTCGTAGGCGAGCGATCCGAGTGCCTCGACCGTCGCCGAGAACCGCTCCTCGCCGCCCCCGCGGTGGCGTCCACGAGCGCGGCCGCCCGCACCGGCACGGCTGCCAGCACCGGCGGCGCCGTCGTGGCGTCGCCGCCGCGAGGACGGTGCCGCGTCGGGCTCGACCATCACCAGATCGAGACGCGCTCGGCGGGGTCGAGGTACATCGCGTCGCGCTCGGTCACGCCGAACGTGTCGTAGAACACGTCGATGTTCTTCACGACCTGGTTGCAGCGGAACTCGGTCGGCGAGTGCGGGTCGATCTGGAGCAGGCGTGCGGCCTCTTCCGGGCGGATCGCCATCCGCCATGCCTGCGCCCAGCTCAGGAAGAACCGCTCGGCGCCGCTCAGTCCGTCGATGACCGGCGGCTCCTGTCCGTCGAGCGACAGGAGGTACGCCTTCCACGCGATCGACAGGCCACCCAGGTCCCCGATGTTCTCGCCGATCGTGAGGGCACCGTTGACGTGCCCGTCCGGGACCTCGGTCGGGACCAGCGCGTCGTACTGCGCGATGAGTGCCTTCGTGCGCTCCTCGAACGCCTGCCGGTCGGCCTCGGTCCACCAGTTCTCGAGCCGACCGTCGCCGTCGTACTGCGAGCCCTGGTCGTCGAAGCCGTGCCCGATCTCGTGGCCGATCACGGCACCGATCGCGCCGTAGTTCGCCGCGGCGTCACGGCCGGCATCGAAGAACGGGAACTGCAGGATCGCGGCGGGGAACACGATCTCGTTGAAGCCCGGGTTGTAGTACGCGTTGATCGTCTGCGGCGTCATGAACCACTCGTCGCGGTCGATCGGCTTCCCGATCTTGCCGAGCTCGCGGTCCACCTGGAACGCGGCGACGGCCCGGACGTTGCCGATCAGGTCGTCGGCGGAGATGGGCAGCGCCGAGTAGTCGCGCCACTTCACCGGGTACCCGATCTTCGGGGTGAACTTGTCGAGCTTCTCCAGCGCGCGGGTCCGGGTCTCGTCTGTCATCCAGTCGAGGGCCGTGATGCTCTGCCGGTAGGCCTCGACCAGGTGCGCGACGAGGTCGTCCATCGTCACCTTCGACGTCTCGTCGAAGTGCTCGTCGACGTAGATCCGACCGACGGCCTCGCCCATCGCGCCCTCGACCAGCGAGACGCCGCGCTTCCAGCGCTCGCGCTGCTTCGGGGCGCCGGTGAGGGCCGTGCCGTAGAACGAGAAGCTCGTGGCGGAGAACGCGCTCGTCAGGTACGGGGCCGATGCACGGATGACCTGCCACCGCAGCCAGTCCTTCCACGCCTCGAGCGACTCGGCTCCGAGCAGCTCCGCCAGACCCGTCAGGAACGAGGGCTCACGGACGACGACGGTCGAGAACGCGCCGGCAGGAGCGTCGATCGACTCCCACCAGAGCTGCAGGTCGGCGCCTGGCGCGAGGGCGGCGACCTCGTCCCACGGCAGCTTGTTGTAGGTCTTCTGGCTGTCGCGCGTCGCGACGTTGTCCCAGTGCTTCCCGGCGAGGGCGGTCTCCAGCGCGATGACGTGCTCGGTTCGCTCGGCACCGTCGTCGAAGCCGGCGAGCGGGAACATCGCGGCGACGAACTCGCGGTACTTCTCGCGGATGTCACCGAACCGCTCTTCGCGGTAGTACGACTCGTCGGGCAGCCCCAGACCGGACTGCTCGAGGAACACGACGTACGACTCCGGGTCACCCGGGTCGTTGTCGACGAACAGCTGGATGAAGCTCGGCAGCCCGAGTCGCTCGAACCGACCGACCATGCGGAGCACGTCGTCCTTCGTCTCGAGCGCGGAGATCTCGGCGAGCAGGGGCTCGATCGGCGCCGTCCCCAGCGCCTCGAGCTTCGACTCGTCCGTGAAGGAGGTGTACAGGTCGCCGACCTTGCGCTCCTCGGACCCCGCCGGAGCCTGCTGCGAGCGCTCGATGATCGTCCGGACGGCCTTCTCGGCCTCTTCCGCGAGCACCGTGAAGGAGCCGTAGCGCGCCTTGTCGTCGGGGATCGGCGTCGCGTCGATCCACTGCCCGTTGACGTGGCGGTACAGGTCGTCCTTCGGCTGCACCTTCGCGTCGAGTTCGTCGGTCTGGATTCCGGTGGTGCCTGCGACGTCGGTCATGCGCTCCACGATAGCCACCGATCCCCTGCCGTCCACCCGACGATCCCGACTCACTGGTCCTGCGGTCGCCGTCGACGCATGACCCTGAGCACCGACAGGCCCGAGCCGGCGAGCACGAGCGCCGCGGCCACGCCGAGCGCGCCCGTGGCCTCGGTGCCGGTGGAGGCCAGTCGACTCGGCCCCGACGCGAGCTTCGCGGCAGCAACGCGATGTGCGTCCGGGTGGACCCCGGTCGAGACGCCCGGCCCGCTCGAGCCTCCGGCGCCGGAGTCCCCCGGGCCCGGTCGGTGCGGCAGCCGCGGCAGCACGAGGCGCAGTCCGCCCTGTTCGACACCGTCGATCCGTTGGCGTGCGACGACGACGTCCGCGGGGAGCTCGTCACGCGCCACCGTCAGCTCCCAGGTGCGCCCGACGGTCGTGCGGATCGGCGCACCGTCGTCGTCGGTGACCGCTCTGCCGTCCTCGGTCTCGAGGTCGACCGTCGCCCCGTTCTCACCCGTACCCGAGAGCCGGACCGAGCCGTCCGGGAGCTCCTCGACCGTGCCGGTCAGTGCGATCGGGATCGTGACGTGGGCATCGGTGGTGCCGAGCTCGGTCGCGCCGTCGTGGGTCGTCACGGTGACGGTGGAGAACCGGGCGTCGTCCGGGATGGGGAGTTCGACCCGCCAGTTCGTGTCAGCGCCCACCGGGACGCGGACACCATCGATCGGCCCGGCGTCGTCGGCGAAGGTGAGCTCGGTGCCCGCAGGGGCTCGGCCGACGAGGGTGATGCGCTCGGTCTCGCGCGAGGCGTCCGCCGACGTCACGACGGCCGCACCGGAGACCACGTAGTGCTCGTCGACGCCGCCGTTGTCCGAGCCGTCGAAGGACTGGAACGCCTGGACGAAGTGCTTCCCGAAGGACAGGTTCCGCAGGGTGAACGCCCACTCGCCCTGGGCGTCGACGTCCGTCTCCCCGACCGTCTCGCCGTCGATCGCGATGACGAAGTGCGCATTCGGCCACCCGGTCCCGTCGAGCGCGATCGTCCGACCGATCCCGTCCACCGTGCCGAGCATCGTCGGTGCGGTGAGCATGAGCACCTCGACGGGTAGATCGATCTCCCCGCCCGAGACCGACGACGACACCCGGATCACGTGTTCGCCGAGCCGGACCGTGACCGACGCCGACCAGGTCCCGGTGCGGTCGGCATCGGTCCAGACGTCGCCGACGACGTCACCGGCGACGTGGACACTCGTGCCGACCGGCGCCGAGCCCGTTACCGTCACCACGCCGAGACGGTGGTCGATCGACCGCACGCCAGCGGTGAAGTCGGTCGTCGACGTCCGCTGCGAGGCCGTCGGCGCTGCGACGGACGGGGTGGTGGCGGCGAGCGGCGCGATCGCGACAGCAGCGACGGCGACGGCGCAGACGGCCGTCCGGACAGATGTGCGCATGGTCACTCCCTCAGTGATGTTCCACACACCTTATACAAGTGGTCCACACCGGGCGAAGCAGTTGCCGTCATCGGTGGACGGCTGCCACTACGGTCGTGGGCATGGGACTCCCGTGGAAGCTGCACGGAGACGGCGCGACCGTCTCGGCGACGACGATCGTGGCACCGGACGAACGGCTCACCTGGCCGCGCACCATCGGCCTCGGCGTCCAGCACGTCGTGGCGATGTTCGGCGCGACGTTCCTCGTCCCGCTGCTGACCGGCTTCCCACCGTCGACGACCCTGCTCTTCAGCGGCATCGGGACGATCCTGTTCCTGCTCATCACCGGGAACCGCCTGCCGAGCTACCTCGGCAGCTCCTTCGCCTTCATCGCCCCGATCGGTGCGGCGACGAAGATCGGCGGGATCCCCCTCGCGCTCTCCGGCATCATCGTGGTCGGCGCGCTGCTGGCGGTCATCGGGCTCGTGGTGCACCTCGCCGGCGCCGGCTGGATCGATCGCCTGATGCCCCCGGTCGTCTCGGGAGCGATCGTGGCGCTCATCGGGTTCAACCTCGCCCCGGCGGCCCGTGACAACTTCACGAAGGCGCCGCTCGTCGCCGTCATCACGCTCGCCGCGATCATCCTGGTGACGGTCCTGTTCAAGGGGCTCATCGGTCGCCTGTCGATCGTCATCGGCGTCGTCGTCGGGTACGTCGCAGCGCTCATCGCGGGCCAAGTCGACTTCTCCGCCGTCGGCGACGCCGCCTGGATCGGCCTGCCCGAGTTCACCGCACCGGCCTTCGACCCTGGGCAGCTCGCGATCTACCTGGCGTTCGTGCCGGTCGTCCTGGCGCTCATCGCCGAGAACGTCGGCCACGTGAAGGGCGTCGGACAGCTCACCGGCCGCGACCTCACGCCGCTGACCGGGCGTGCGCTCTTCGCCGACGGCATCTCCACGGTCCTCGCTGGCGTCGGCGGCGGCTCCGCCACCACCACGTACGGCGAGAACATCGGCGTGATGGCCGCCACCCGGGTCTTCTCGACAGCCGCGTACTGGGTCGCGGCGATCGTCGCCGTCCTGCTCGGCCTCTCCCCCAAGGTCGGTGCGGTCATCTCCTCGGTCCCGGCCGGGGTCCTCGGCGGCGCGACCACCGCGCTCTACGGTCTGATCGGCGTCATCGGCATCCGCATCTGGGTCGAGAACCGGGTCGACTTCGCCAAGCCCAAGAACCAGCTCACCGCCGGCATCGCGCTCATCATCGGCATCGCGGACTTCACGTTCTCGTTCGGTCAGGCCTCCTTCGGCGGCATCATCCTCGGCACCGTCGCCGCGATCGTCGTCTACCACGTGATGGACCTGATCGGCCGGGCGCGCGGCACGGAGCCGCCGACGCCGGAAGCGTCAGAGTCGGCGCACGCCGCAACCGGCGGTGTCCCGACGGAACCACGCGCGGACTGACGCGGACCCGGCGTCGGACGGGAGGCACTGGTCGACTCCGCCACGCACCGCACGGTGCGCGCGCGACGCGACCAGGGCCTCCCGTCCGGTCCGGCATGATGTCCTGGTGCCCACGTCCCGCCGCGCCGTCGATCGCGACATCGTCCGGCTGGCGCTGCCCGCACTCGGCGCGCTCGTCGTCGAGCCGCTGTTCCTGATGACGGACACGGCGCTCGTCGGACACCTCGGGGCGACACCGCTCGCCGCCGTCGGACTCGCGAGTGCCGTGCTGCAGACCGTGACGGGGCTCCTCGTCTTCCTGGCCTACTCGACGACACCCGCCGTGGCGCGCGCGCTCGGAGGCGGTGACCGGCGCGGTGCGGTGCACGCCGGCATCGACGGGATGTGGCTCGCGCTCGGGCTCAGCATCGTGCTGGCGCTCGTCGGGTGGCCGCTCGCGGGACCGCTCGTCGGGCTGTTCGGTGCGTCGACCCCGGTCTCGAGCGCCGCGACCGCGTACCTGCTCGTGTCGCTGATCGGCCTCCCCGGGATCCTCGTCGTCACCGCGTCGACGGGGCTGCTGCGAGGGCTGCAGGACACCAGGACCCCGCTCGTCGTGGCGTCGATCGGCTTCGTGGCGAACGGTCTCCTCAACGCGGTGCTCATCTACGGGTTCGGGTGGGGTGTGGAGGGATCGGCCGCCGGCACCGTGATCGTGCAGTGGTCGATGGCCGCCGTGTACGTGGTGATCGCCGTGCGTGCGGCCCGACGTGTGGGAGCTCCGCTGCGGCCGGGCGCCTCTGGCGTGGTGCGGGCGCTGCGGTCGGGAGCGTGGCTGTTCCTGCGGACCGCGTCGCTGCGGGTGGCGATGCTCGCGACCGTCGGGATGGCCGCCGGGCTGGGGACGGTCGGACTCGCGACGACCCAGGTCGGGCTGACGGTGTTCAGCACGCTCGCCTTCGCGCTCGACGCACTGGCGATCGCTGGACAGGCACTCGTCGGGCACGCGCTCGGAGCGGGTGACGCCGACCGGGTGCGGCTCGTGACGACGCGGCTCGTGGTGCTCGGCATCGGCGGCGGGGTGCTGCTCGGCCTGCTGACCCTGGCGGTGAGCGGGGTGCTGGGCCCGGTGTTCTCGGACTCCGAGGCGGTCCGGTCGTCGCTGCCCGTCGTGCTCGTGCTCATCGCGGCGGGGATGCCGGTCGCCGGGTACGTGTTCGTGCTCGACGGGGTGCTGATCGGCGCGGGCGACGCCAGGTACCTCGCGATCGCCGGCGGGGTGAATCTCGTCGTGTACCTGCCGCTGCTCTGGGTCTTCGGGGACGGGCTCGCGGCGCTGTGGGCGGTGTTCTCGTTCGGGTACATCGGCGTGCGCGCGGTGACGCTCGGCGTGCGGGCGCACCGTCCGGGCTGGATCGCGGTCGCGATGGCGCGCTGAGCGGGCGAGGGCGCGGGCACGGGCGCGGGCGCGGGGCGCGATTCGTGCCGCGCTCGTGACGCCACCTGGCTGGGAGTTCGAGTGCGCAGAAACGGACACCTGCGGGCCTCAACGGTCCCCACTTCTGCGCACTCGAACGCCGCGGGCTACGCGCGCGGAGGCGCCGTCGTGTCGCCGACGCGGAGCTCGGAGCGGAACGACGCACCACTCGGCGCATCGCCCTCGAGCATCGCCAGCGCTGCCCGCGCGGCCGCCTGGCCCTTCTGCACGAACGGCTGCACGAGCGTGGTCAGCTGCCTGATCGGTGAACGGTGCAGCAGGCTGTCGTCCACGTGGATGCCGTCGAAGCCCACCACGCTGACGTCCTCCGGCACCCGGAGCCCGTGCTCGAGCGCCGAGGAGATCACCCCGACGGCGAGCAGGTCGCTCTGCGCGATGACCGCGGTCGGGCGGGTGCCGCCGGGACCGAACAGCGACTCCCCGGCGACGCGCCCGGCCTCCACCGAGCTCCCGCCTGCCTCGATCGCGACACACGACGGGAACACGCCACGGACGCCGCGGAGCCGCTCCATCGTCGTGAACGCCGCACCGGCCGCGAAGCGCGCGTCGGAGATCGGCCCGAGCTGGTGTGTGGCGTCGAGGGGCAGCGTGACCACGGTGACGTCGGTGTGCCCGAGGTCTCGGAGGAACGCAGCCGCGCGGCGCGAGCCCTCCCGGTTGTCGAGCTGGATCGGGACGGCGCCCTCGATGTCGTCCGCCTCGATCGCGACGACGGGGATCCCGCGGCGTCGGAGCACGGCGACGGCGGGGTCGACCCGCACGTTGCAGCCGACCAGGACCACCGCGTCCATCGGGGCGTCGACCAGCGGACCCATGCCGCGCTCGTCGTCGAGGGGGCTGCGGACGAGGAGCAGCGACGCTCCGGCCTCGCCGGCGACCTCGGCGATGCCGTCGAGCGTCAGGACGTTCACCGGGTCGCGGAACGCGTCGCTCAGGCGTTCGTCCATCACGACGCCGATCACGCCGGAGCGGCCCCGGCGGAGCGATCGCGCACGGGGGTCGGGACCGTCGTACCCCATCGACGCGGCGACGGCGAGCACGCGGGCGCGGGTCTCCTCGGACACCGGGCCGCTGCCGCTGAACGCCAGCGACGCCGTCGACGCGGCGACCCCCGCAGCACGCGCGACCGCGGCCAGCGTCGGTCGGGAGGGCGCGGTGTGCCCCGACGCGCCACGAGGTGTTGCCGAGTCGTCCATCGCCGGTTAGCGTATCCGAGAACCACACTCGAATCGATTCGATCGGAACAGCACCATGACGACGGCGTCAGTCACCAGGACGAGCCAGGCCCCCAGCACCCGCGCGTGGATCACCGCGGTGTTCGTGGTCTTCACCCTGTCGGGGCTCGGCATCGCGACCTGGCTCGGCCGGATCCCGAGCGTCCGCGACGAGCTGGGCGCCAGCACCTTCGAGATGGGGCTGCTCGTCGTCGGGATGAGCGTCGGGTCGATCGCCGGACTGACCTTCGCCGGACACATCGTCGCGAAGCTCGGTGCGAAGCACGGCGTGCAGATCGCCGCCGTCTGCCTGGTCGTCGGCATGGTGATGGCCGGCGTCGCGGTGACCACGGGGTGGGGCTTCGCCGCCATCTGGGTCTGCCTGATCGCGTTCGGGTTCGGCAACGGGCTCGCCGACGTGTCGATGAACGTCTCCGGCGCCACCGCCGAACGACTCGGTGGCCGCACGATCATGCCGATGTTCCACGCCGCGTTCAGCCTCGGCACGCTCGCCGGTGCCGGGCTGGGCGCACTGGCCGAACGCCTCGAGGTCCCCGTGGCACTGCACTTCGTCGTGCTCGGCGTCCTCATCGGCATCGCGATGCTCGTCGCCGTCCGGTGGTTCGGCGACGAGCGGTTCACCGAACCGGAACCCACCGACACCACCCCCGTGCCGCTCCCCGTCTCCCGCTGGGCCGTCTGGAAGCAGCCGTCCACGCTGTTGATCGGTGTCATCGTGCTCGGCATGGCCCTCGCCGAAGGTTCCGCCAACGACTGGCTGCCGCTCGCGATGATCGACGGGCACGGGCTCGACAACGCCTCGGGCTCCGCGGTGCTCACGGTCTTCCTCGCCGCGATGACCGTCGGCCGCGTCGCCGGCAGCCCGCTCATCGACCGGTTCGGACGCGTCCCGGTGCTCCGCATCAGCGCAGCGGTCGCCGTGGTCGGGCTCGGGATGCTGATCTTGGTGCCGAACGTCCCGCTCGCGATCGTCGGCGTGGTGCTCTGGGGACTCGGCGCGAGCCTCGGCTTCCCGATGGGCATGTCGGCCGCCGCCGACGACCCCCGCACCGCAGCCGCCAAGGTGAGTGCCGTGGCCACCATCGGGTACGTCGCGTTCCTCGCCGGGCCGCCCATCATCGGGTTCGCGGGTGAGCACTTCGGCCTGCTGCACGGTCTGCTCATCGTGTTCGTCTTCATCGTCGCTGCCGGTCTGGCATCGGGTGCGGCGCGCGAGCGGACGCCGGACGCCGAACCGGCTGACGCGAACCGGCGGCCCGACGCCCGTTAGGCTTCCCGGGTGCGTCTCGTCATCGCCCGCTGCTCCGTCGACTACGCCGGTCGCCTGTCGGCACACCTCCCCCTCGCGACCCGTCTCCTCATGCTGAAGGCCGACGGCTCGCTGCTCGTCCACTCGGACGGCGGCAGCTACAAGCCGCTCAACTGGATGAGCCCGCCGTGCTCGATCGAGATCGGCGAGCCCTCCGAGGAGCAGGCAGCGGCCGGCATCGAGCAGGTCTGGACCGTCACGCAGAAGAAGACGCAGGACAAGCTCGTCGTCAGCCTCTACGAGGTGATCGCCGACGAGAACCACGACCTCGGCGTCGACCCCGGCCTCGTCAAGGACGGGGTCGAGGCGCACCTGCAGCAGCTCCTCGCCGAGCAGATCGAGCTCCTCGGGGACGGGCACACGCTCGTCCGACGCGAGTACATGACCGCGATCGGGCCGGTCGACATCCTGGCGCGGGACGACGCCGGTGCGAGCGTGGCCGTCGAGATGAAGCGCAACGCCAACATCGACGCGGTCGAGCAGCTCACCCGCTACCTCGAGCTCATGAACCGCGACCCGCTCCTCCGTCCGGTCCAGGGCGTGCTCGCGGCGCAGACGGTGGCACCGCAGGCGCGCACCCTCGCCGAGGACCGCGGCATCCGCGTGCTGGTCCTCGACTACGACGCGATGCGGGGCATCGAGGGCGGGCACACCCGCCTGTTCTGAGCCGAGCGGTGGCCGTTTCGCGCGGGCGGGTGCCGTTTCGCGCGTAGGAGGCCGTTTCGCGCGTAGGTGGTCGGAAAGAACGACCTCCTACGCGCGATTCGGCTCACTACGCGCGATTCGACCCACCGACGCATCGCAGGGGGCGGCCTGGAGGCTCGGCTCGGCCCCGTCCGACGCGTCACGACCCACAGGCGGGCCGCCTCCACCGCCCCGGTTAGGGTGGGTACGTCATGACAAGCCCGTTCAGCGCCATCCTCTTCGACCTCGACGGAACCATCAGCGATTCGGCGCCGGGCATCCTGGAGAGCCTGACGTACACGTTCCGCAAGGTCGGCGTGCCCGTCCCGGGCCACGAGACGCTGATGTCGTTCGTCGGGCCGCCGATCCTCGACACCTTCCGCGACGCGATGGGCATGGACCAGGAACTCGCGGACCGTACCCTCGCCGTCTACCGCGAGCACTACTTCTCGCACGGCGCCCTCGACTCGGCGATGTTCCCCGGGATCGACGTCGTGCTGCGCACCCTGCACCAGGCCGGGCTGCCGATCTCGACGGCGACGAGCAAGCCCGAGACCCCGGCGACGTACATCCTCGACCACTACGGCCTGACCGGGGACATCGACATCATCACCGGCGCCAGCGACGACGAGGTCCGCTCCTCGAAGGCCGACGTGGTCGAGGAAGCGCTGAAGCGCCTCGACGCCCGCGGGTTCGACGTCTCGCGTCCGGTGCTCGTCGGCGATCGGCTGCACGACGTCGAGGGAGCCCGGGTGCACGGCGTCCCCGTGGTCTTCGCCGAGTGGGGCTACGGCTCCCCCGCCGAAGCCGAGGGAACCATCGCGCGGGCGGCCACCCCGCTCGACCTGCTGCCGATCCTGCTGCCAGGGGCTTCGGCGCCGGACGCACCCACCGCCGACGCCAGCGCCCGTTCGTGACCCGCGCCGCCGCACTGCGCCGCGCCGGCTGGGTGCTGCCGGCGGCCATCGTGCTCGTCGCGCTGAACCTGCGCGGCCCCATCGTCGCCCCGGCCCCGGTGATCGGTGACATCCGACTCGACCTCGGTCTGACCACCACCGTCGCCGGGCTCCTCACGACCATCCCGGTGCTCTGCTTCGCCCTCGCCACGCCGCTCGCCAGCTGGGTGATCGCGAAGGCGACCCCCGAGCGGGCACTGTCCCTGTCGCTCGTGATCGTGCTCGCCGGCACCGTGCTCCGGTCGGTGCCCAGCGCAGCGGCGCTGCTGATCGGCACCGCGGTGATCGGCATCGGCATCACCATCGGCAACGTGGTGATCCCCGTCGTCATCCGCCGGGACACCTCGCCCGAGCGCGTCGGGATCGTCACCGGCGTGTACACGTCCGCGCTCAACGTCGGGTCGATGCTGACGTCGCTCGCCACCGCGCCGCTCGCTGCCGTGTGGGGCTGGCCGATCGCGATCGCGGTGTGGGGACTCCTCGCCGTGGTCGCCGGGCTGGCCTGGACGTACGCGGTCGGAGCCCGTGCCGCGTGGATGGGCCCGGCAACCGGGAGCCCCACGGAGCCGGCGGTCGTCACCGGGCCGATCGACCAGGTGCTCGGGACGGGGGCGATCCGGGTGCCGTCCCCCGCTGCTGCCCGCCCGGCCAGGTGGGTGACGATCGGGCTCACGTTGGCGTTCGGCGGCCAGGCGTTCTCCTACTACGCGCTCACGGCGTGGATCCCGACACTGCTGCACGACGAGATCGGCTTCTCCAAGGCGTCCTCGGGTGCGAGCTCGTCGGTGTTCCAGATCCTCGCGGTCGTCGGAGCGCTCGGTGTCCCGGTGCTCGCCTCCCGCTGGCGACCTCGGGCGATCCTGTCCCTGGTGGCGTTCCTCTGGCTCGCGATGCCGCTGGGGCTGCTGTTCGCGCCGCAGCTCTGGTCGCTGTGGTCGATCCTCGGCGGGGCGGCCCAGGGCGGCGGGATCACCGTCATCTTCATCATCATCGTGCGACTCGTGTCGACCGACGACGACGCCAGGAGGATGTCCGCGTTCGTGCAGGGCGGCGGCTACCTGATCGGGTCGGCGGGGCCGCTCGTCGCCGGGGCGCTGCACGACGCGACGAACGACTGGACCGCGCCACTGCTCGTCGTGCTCGTGGCCGTCCTGACCCTCGGCATCGTGGGGACCCTGTCCGCCCGCCGGGTGCCCTGACGCCACGAACTGTTCCGCGCGGGCGCGGGCGCGGGGTGGGGTGGGGCGGGAGCGGGGGCTGTTTCGCGCGTAGAAGGCTCTTTCGCGCGTAGGAGGCCCGATTTTCCGACCTCCTACGCGCGTTCCGACCTCCTACGCGCGTTCCGGCCTCCTACGCGCGATTCGGCCCCCGACCGCGCGGAACAGCCCCCACCGCGCCGCGCCGCGCCCCAGCACCTCACCCGGCGCGCAGCACGTCCTGCAGCGTCATCGGCGCCCGACCGGTGACCCGCTCGACGTCCCCGGACACGCGCGCCAGCGCCCCCTCGGCGATCGCCGTGTAGGTGCTCACCCACGCGTCCGCCTGCCACGGCTCCGGGTTCCACCGCGCGCGAGACGCGTAGGCCTCGTCGAGCGTCTCCTGGTGGTACGTCACCGCACGGCCCCGCTCGGCGCTCACCGTCGCAGCCGCCTGTTCCAGGGTGATCGCCACGGGACCGGTGAGCTCGTAGGTCCGGTCGAGGTGCGCCGTCGGGTCCTCGAGCACGGCCGTCGCGACCCGTGCGACGTCGGCACGAGCGACGGCGGCCATCGCACCGTCGCCGGCCGGTCCACGGATCACCCCGTCCTCGCCCACCAGGTCCTCGACGAAGTCCAGGTAGAAGTTGTCCCGCAGGAACGTGTGCGCCATGCCCGTGGCCCGGATCGCCTCCTCCGTCGCCCAGTGGTCGCGACCGAGCGTGAAGGTCGCATCCGCGGCCGCGCCCGAGAACGAGGTGTAGACCACGTGCCGGACACCGGCCGTCGCCGCCGCCCCGACGAATGCGCGGTGCTGCGCCAGGCGGTCCTCGGCCTCTGCGGCGGAGACCATGAGCAGGACGTCGACGCCCTCGAGCGCGGTGCGTGCCGCGTCGACGTCGTCGAACGTCGCCACGGCGACGTCCGTTCCGGGCAGCTCGGGAGCACGTGCCGCGTCGCGGACGATCATCCGGAACGGCACGCCGTCCGCGGCGAGCGCGCGGGCGACGGCACCGCCGATGTTGCCGGTCGAGCCGGTGATGGCGATGGTCATGTCGGTTCCTTCGTTCAGGTGGTCAGGTCCGGACGATCCGGGAGGCTCGGCTCACCGTGGGAGCGACGCGTGCGGCGTTCACGCCGTCGACGTCGATCGCCCAGCGCACGGCCGCATCGTGGTCGCGGCCGTGCCGCATGTGCCGGCCGACCAGACGATCGACGCGGACCCCGTCGTCCACGACGCAGGACCACGTCTCGGTGAAGAGGTCGCGGAGCGCCGCCCACGGCTCGGTGTCGTCGAGCAGGTAGTTGCCCTCGGACACCACGAGCGTGGCCAGCTGCGGCACGGCGATGCTGCCCGCCACGGGCTCGTCGACGCGGCGGTCGAAGTCCGGCGCCCAGACGACCGGTTCGTCAGCGGCCACGAGCCGCCGCACGAGCGCGACGTACCCGTCGGCGTCGAAGGTGTCGACCGCACCCTTGCGATCGTGTCGGCCGAGGGCGTCGAGGGCGGCGTTCGCCAGGTGGAAGCCGTCCATCGGGACCTGCACGGCCGTGCCGGGTCCGAACCGCTCGTCCACCGCGGCGACGATCCGCCTGGACAGCGTGGACTTGCCCGCACCGGGAGCCCCGGCGATGCCGAGCACCGCCCGACCCCCGGCGGACGCCAGTTCGAGCGCACGCTCGACGGCCTCGTCGACCGATCCCTCCACAGGCACGCCCTCATCCTCGCAGAGTGGTTCACTGTCGGCATGAGCATCGATGCGACGAAGGCGTTCAGCGGGTTCTCGGTGCGGGACCCGTCGGAGGCGAAGTCGTTCTACACGGACGTCCTCGGCCTCGAGGTCACCGAGGACCACGGCATGCTCTCGATCCAGCTCGGCGACGGGCACTGGGTCCTGGCGTACCCGAAGGGCCCCGCCCACGAACCCGCCTCGTTCACGGTGCTGAACTTCCCCGTGCCGGACGTCGACGCCGCGGTCGACGAGCTCGCCGCGAAGGGCGTCGAGTTCCTGCACTACGAGGGAATGACCGACGAGAAGGGCATCAACCGCAAGGGCGGCCCGCTCATCGCGTGGTTCACGGACCCGTCCGGCAACGTCTTCAGCGTCATCGCCGAGTAACGCTGCGGTCAGGTGGTGAGGGCCCCCGCCCAGCCGAGCGCGATGGGGACGACCAGGCCGTGCCGGTGGTGCGGGAGCTCGGCGATCGGGATCCAGTCGGCCCGCTCCGTCGACCCGTCGGTCTCGTCCCGGAGTTCGCCGCCGGTGATCGTCACCCGGAACACCACCTGCACGGCCTTCATCGGCCGCCCGTTCTCGTGCATCCGGCGTTCTGCGGGGACAAGGTGGTGCCGCACCCCGAGCAGGCCGCCGACCGAGACCTCGTACCCGGTCTCCTCCATGAACTCGCGGACGACCGCCTGCTCGACGCTCTCGTCGTACTCGACCCCGCCGCCCGGCAGCGCCCACGTCCCCGCCTCCGGGAACCGCTGCATGGCGAGCAAGACCCGACCCTCGTGGGTGACCACGCCGTACGCAGCGAGCCGGGTGTCGTAGTCCGTGTACTCCATGACCCGACCATCCCAGCAAGCCGAGCGGGCGCGGACGTGCCGCGCCGAGCCTCCCGACCGTCCCGGCGACCGCGCAGCCGACGCGACGTCCGTGGTGACGGCTATCGTGATCGCCATCCGGACCGGAGGGACGGCGTGCGATGACGACGACGGACACGACCCACGGGCAGATCACGTTCCGACCGGGGAACGAGGTGCCCTGGAGCGACCTCGACCTGGTCTTCGGCGAGCGGGGCGAACCGGGGACGTGCCACTGCCAGTGGCTGAAGCTCCTCGACCGCGAGTTCACGGACATGCCGAACGACGAGCGGACCCGGCGGTTCCGGGCCGAGGTCGGTTGCGACGACCCGGGCGCGCGCGACACGACGGGCATCGTCGCCTACCGCGACGGCGAGCCCGTCGGGTGGGCGGCCGTCGAGCCCCGACCGGCGTTCGTGCGGCTCCGGAAGACCCGGGTGCCGTGGTCCGGCCGTGACGAGGACCGCGACGACGACGGTGTGTGGGCGATCGCCTGTTTCGTGGTCCGCAAGGGATTCCGTCGGCAGGGTGTCAGCCGGGCGCTGGTCGTCGGTGCCGTGGAGCACGCCAGGCGGAGCGGGGCGAGGGCTGTGGAGGGGTACCCGATGCAGTTCGCCGAGGGCAAGGACGACATCTGGGGCGAGCTCTTCGTGGGCGCGCGGTCGGCCTTCGTCGATGCCGGATTCCGTGAGGTCACACACCCGACCGTGCGGCGCTACGTGATGCGCCTCGAGCTCTAGACCTGCTAGACCGCTCCCCAGCCGACGCGCATCCGTGCGACCGCGCGGTCGAAGCCGGGCAGTAGGTCGACGTCGTCCCGCAGGAGCGACTGCAGCTGCAGCCCCTCGTACAGCGCGAGGAGCTGTTCGGCGCCGTGCCGTGCGGAGGAACCACTCGACTCGCGGCCGGCGATGACGTCGCGGGCGAGGGCGAACGTGAGGTCCTCGAAGGACGTCGTGTACTGCTTCCGGAACCACCCCGCCGCTGCGTGCGAGGGGTTCGACGCCGCGCTCAGCAGGGCGAGGCGAAGGCGGACGAGTGCCGGGTCGCCGAGTCCCGTCTCGAGTCGGGCCCTGACGTACGCGACGGCACCGTCCTGCTCCGCGACGGACCGGAGCGCCGCACGCTGGGCGGTGTTCCAGCGGTCGATCACGGCGACGACGAAGAGCTCCCACACCGGGTACACCCGATGGAACTCCTCGACGGTGATGTCGGCGTGGACGGCGACCTCGGCGGGCCCGACCTCGTGGAAGTCGGCCGCACGGTAGGCGAAGATCCCCGCCGCGACGATGCGTGCGCGGAGGTCGGGGTCGTCGGTCGCGGGCATGAGGTCGATTGTCCTGTCAGCTCCGTCGGCGCGCGACCGCCAGTTCGGGGGCTCCGAGCCGACTGCCGCAGGCGTACCCGCGACCGCTCGCGACCTCGCGCTGGGCCCCCGGTCAGCCGCGGTCGAACACCAGCGTCGCGTCGTCGGGGGCGGTGACACGACCGGTCCGTGCGAACTCCGCCCAGATCGCCCGCACACCCGGGCCGCGACGCTCGACCTCCGGCCAGTCGCGCTCGGGGACGAACCGGCTGCCGGCCCAGGCTTCCTTGCGTCCGAGCAGCAGCGGCAGGTCGCTCATGTGCACGGCCCCGGTCGGCTGCGCGGTCGCGCCGCGGAGCAGCCGGTAGACGATCGCGCGCCCACCGCCCGCCCGGTGCCGCTCGGCGAACGCCCGGGCATCGCGCCCGTAGATCACCTCGGTCAGGGGCCGGACGAGCCACCACCGCACGAGCGACCGCGCGACCCGGTTCCGAACGATGCGCTTGAGCCCGGGGAGCACGGGCACGTACATGCCGGCCTCGTCCGAGCCCGACCCGATCAGCACGTCGACACCGGGTGCGACCCGCCGCCAGGCCTCGGCGAGGTCCCGCTCGGCCGGCAGGGGCGCGAACCCGTACTGCGTGCCGTAGGGCATCCCGCCGCGGAGCCCGTACCGGCCGCCGACCCGGGTGCCGCGGGCCTGTCGCTCGTACAGCTCGTCGAGCGAGGTGCCGGCCGACACCGGCCCCACCGCCTCGACCATCGCACGGTTCATCCGCGCGCGTCCTCGCGAGAGTCCGAGCGGTGCGCTCTGCACGATCGCCCGGCGGAAGAGCCCGACGGTCCCCTCGCTGATCATCAGGTGCGCGATCGCGTCTCCTCCGGCGGACTGCCCGAAGAGCGTGACGAGGTCGGGGTCGCCGCCGAACGCGGCGATGTTGTCGTGCACCCACCGGAGCGACGCGACGAGGTCGAGCAGCCCGAGGTTCGCCGGGATCCGTTCCCCGTCGCCGAGGAACCCGAGCACCCCGAGCCGGTAGGTGACCGTCACGACGACGACGCGTTGCTCACGGACCAGGTCGTACGGGTCATTGATCGGCACGTCGCCGCCACCGATGACGTAGGAACCGCCGTGGATCCACACCATGACCGGAAGTCGCTCGTCGGGGCCGATGTCAGCGGGGATCGTGATCGAGAGCGCCTGGCAGCGTTCGTCGACCTCGGCGTCGATCTCGTGGAGCAGCTGGTCGATGACCGTCGAGGAGGGCTGCGGGGCCACCGGTGCCGGGAAGTCCGCGTGGAACACGTCATCGAACACGGGCATCGGCTCCGGCGGCCGGAACCGCTCGGCCTGCGCGTACGGCACGCCGAGCACCCGGATGACGTCGCCGTCCCGCGATCCGCGGATGCGTCCGGCTGGGCTGTCGTAGGTCACGGTGGCGGCGTCGAGCATCAGTCCACGCTAGCCCCGGAGGCTCGGTGCAGCCCCGGTGCGTCGGGTCGACTCCCGGCAGGGTCGCGCGCGGACCGGATCAGCGCACGCGCTTGATCGGGATCACGACGAGCGCGCCGATGATGGCCACGATCCCCGCCGCCCAGCACATGAGCTCGTAGTTGTCCGGCGAGCCGCCGGTGCCGAACTTCAGGAAGAACAGCGACGCAGCAGGGGCGAGCGACTGCGGGAGCGCGTTCGCGATGTTGATGACGCCGAGGTCCTTGCCGGGCCGGTCGGCGTTCGGCAGGACGTCGACGACGAGGGCGGTGTCGATCGCCGAGTAGATGCCGTACGCGAAGCCCATGATGATCTCGGCGACGTAGAACCCGTTCACGGTGTCGGCGTGCGCGAGGACGACGAGCCCGACGGCGAACAGGGCGGTCGATCCGCCGACGAAGGCCTTCCGACGCCCGAGCCGGTCCGACAGCCAGCCGGAGAGCGCCGCACTGACGAGCAGGGCGATCGTGTAGAGCAGGACACCGAACGCGACGGCTGCCGTCGCCTCCTTGTCACTCGTGATCCCGATGTGCTCCTTCATGTAGAGCAGGCGGTAGGTCGTGAACATGAACGTCGCGAAGATGATCAGGAAGCGCGACCACCAGGCGAAGGCGAAGTCCGGGTTCTTGATCGGGTTCGTCCAGAACGACGAGATCAGGTTGATGAAGGTGAACTTCTTGAGCTTGTACGTGGGGAGGTCGTCACGGGCGACGACGGCGTAGACCACCACGAGGATTATCGCCAG
The DNA here is from genome assembly GCA_029959665.1 of Microbacteriaceae bacterium PS02333. Classification (GTDB taxonomy): domain Bacteria; phylum Actinomycetota; class Actinomycetes; order Actinomycetales; family Microbacteriaceae; genus Curtobacterium; species Curtobacterium guangdongense. Next base: position 6,417 of record JASCOI010000016.1, on the reverse strand, counting down.
GATGCCGGGGGCGATGAACAGCACCGGCAGGTTCGCGACGAAGAACACCGACAGGTAGGTGCCGGCGAGGACCGCGATGTTCTGGGCGAGCGCGATGATGCTCGACGACTTCCCGCGCTGGAACTGCGGCACGTTGTCGGCGAAGCTCGCGGTCAGGGTCGCCAGCACGGTGTTCGCCGAGAGCTGGGCGAGGAGCCATCCGAGGGTGAGCTGCGTCGTGTCCGGGGCGAACGCGATCCACACGAGGGCGATCGCGAACACGACGACGCCGGTGAGCATCCACGGGCGACGACGTCCCCAGCGGGTGCGCGTCCGGTCCGACAGCGCCCCGGCGAGCGGGTTCATGATGAGCGCACCGAACGCGCCGATCGGCAGGACCGAGCCGATGACGTTCGCCGCGTCGGATCCGACGAGCGCCTCGGCCTTGAGCTGCATGCTCACGTACACGGGGGCCATGAGCGCGACGAAGAGGCCGAACTGCCCGAGGAACAGCGCGATCTGGTAACCGATCCCGACACGCATCGTGCTGACCGGCTGGGTGATGCCCTCTTCCGGGTGCAGCAGGACCGGTGTCTCCGCGGGTTCGGGTGTGCTCATGACGCCTCCTTGAGTCGATGAAAACCGTGCGTCGCACGGTTTTGCCAGACGCGAGCATACATCGGGACGTCAGGACATGCAGAACGGGCCGCAACAGACCGTCGCAAAAACTACACACCGGATGGTTTTTCGGGTAGCGTCGTACTCGATCTCGTCGCGGAGCATCGCGTCCCGGCAGGTCGAGAACGCCCAGTCAGGACCGAAGGAGCCTCTGCAATGCCCACCACCTCTGTGCAGCTGTACTCGCTGCGCGACGCCATCGCCGAAGACCTCGACAAGGCGATCGCCCGCGTCGCCGAGATCGGCTACGAGAACGTCGAGCCGTACGCGTTCGTCGAGCGCGCCGCCGACCTCGAGCGCGCCTTCGCCGCCACCGGCCTGAAGGCCCCGTCCGGCCACGTCGCCGTCATCGACGCCGAGGACACCGCCCCGATCTGGGACGCGGCAGAGCGCCTCGGCATCCAGACGGTCATCGACCCGTTCATCCCGACCGACCGCTGGCAGACCGCCGACGACGTCGCGAAGATCGCCGAGCGCGTCAACGTCCTCACCGCCGAGGCTGCCGCCCGCGGCCTGCAGTTCGGCTACCACAACCACCAGTGGGAGTTCACGAACAAGGTCGACGGCCGCACCGTCTACGACCTCTTCGTCTCGCAGATCAGCCCGGAGACGGTGCTCGAGGTCGACACCTTCTGGGCCACCGTCGGCGGCGCGGACGCCCCCGCCGTCCTGCAGTCCCTCGGTGACCGCGTCGTCGCGATCCACGTCAAGGACGGCAAGGTCGACGGCGACATCCGCACGGCACTGCCGTCGTCGGAGAGCGCGCTCATCGTCCCCGAGGCCCTGCAGCGTGCCTTCGAGAACCAGACGCCGGCCGGCCAGGGCGACGTCGACGTGCCGTCGATCCTCGCCGCCGCGCCGCAGGCCATCCGCGTCGTCGAGTTCGACGCCTACAAGGGCGACGTCTTCGAGGGCATCACCGAGTCCCTCGCCTGGCTGAAGGCGAACGACAAGTGAGCCGTGTCGGAGTCGGCATCATCGGTGCCGGGAACATCTCGGACCAGTACCTGACGAACCTCACCCAGTTCGCCGACGTCGAGGTGCTGATGGTCGCCGACCTCATCCTCGAGCGCGCGGCGTCCCAGGCCGAGAAGTACGGCGTCCCGGCGTCCGGCACGGTCGAGGAGCTCCTCGCCCGTGACGACATCCAGATCGTGGTGAACATCACGATCCCGGCCGAGCACGCCAAGGTCGGACAGCAGATCATCGCCGCCGGCAAGCACACCTGGAGCGAGAAGCCCGTCGCCACCAACGCGGAGGACGCGCAGGCCCTGCTCGCCGCCGCCGCGGCAGCAGGCGTCCGCTACGCGACCGCGCCGGACACCGTGCTCGGTGCCGGGATCCAGACCGCCATCCGCGCCATCGCCCGCGGCGACATCGGTACGCCGCTCACCGCGACGACGATGTTCCACGTCCCCGGCCCGGACCAGTGGCACCCGGACCCCGAGTTCCTGTACGCGCAGGGCGCCGGTCCACTGTTCGACATCGGCCCGTACTACGTCACGACGCTCCTGCACGCCTTCGGTTCCGCCTCGCGTGTGCAGGCCGTGTCGTCGAAGTCCCGTGAGACCCGCGTGATCGGCTCCGGCCCGCGCGCCGGCACGGAGTTCGCCGTCGAGGTGCCCACGCACCACGCCGCGCTCATCTCGTTCGCGGGTGGCCAGTCGGCACAGACGACCCTGTCGTTCCAGCACGCACTGCCCCGCAACGGCTTCGTCGAGATCAACGGCTCCGAGGGCACGATCGTGCTGCCGGACCCGAACGTCTTCGACGGCGACAGCACGCTGTGGACGCTCGGCAAGGACGAGCCGACCACGCTGACGCACAAGGGCTCCACCTGGGGCCGTGGCACCGGCGTCGTCGAGCTGGCCCGCGCGATCGCCGAGGGCCGGCCGGAGCGCGCTTCCGGCGCCGTGGCGTCGCACGCACTGGACGTCATGCTCGGCATCCGCGACGCTGCCGAGTCGGGCCAGGCCGTCGAGATCACCTCGTCGATCGACCCGATCCAGCCGCTCCCCGAGGACTTCGACCCCGCGGCCGCGGTCCTCGCCGAGGGCGTGCACGCGTAGTCCCACACACACGACGAACGGCCGGCCCCGCGGGGCCGGCCGTTCTCGTTCCCCGCCGTCGGGCCTGGAGGCTCGGCTCGGCCCCGTCCCGCCGGTTCCGTCAGGCAGTCACCCAGCGGGCGGGACGATCTGCTCGAGCAGGTGCAGCACCCGTTCGCCGTCGACCGCGTCGGGGTCGAGCAGCCACTGGACCTGCAGCCCGTCGGACGCCGCAATGCTCAAGGACGCCAGATCGGTCGGGTCGAGGTCGGCCCGGATGCGCCCGAGCTCCTGGTCGCGGCGGATGAGTTCGGCGAGTTCGCCCCGCAGACGCGCGAACCGCTCGCGCATGAAGTCCCGCGTCGACGGGTGCCCCTCACCGACGGCATCGGCGGCGAGCGTCGTGTAGAGCTGCACGAGCCCCGGGATCTCGCGGTTCCGGCCCGCGCTCTCGCGCATGTCGCCGATCGCGGACTGCAGACGATCCGGAGCGCCCTGCTCGCGGACCTCGTGCTCCCGGTAGACGGCGAGCAGGAGTTCGTCCCGCGACGGGAAGTAGTGCCGGAGTGCCGCGTGCGTGATGCCGAGCGCATCGGCCACCGACCGGAGCGACGAGGCGTCGACCCCCTGCTCGGCCACCATCCTGATCATCTCGTCGAGGATCTGGACCCGCCGCTCCGCACCCTTGCGGTACCCGCGCCGCGGCACGGTCCCGGCGTCGTCGGCAGAGGTCATGCAGACAACTTACCGCTGGAAGGTTTCAGGCGGTGGTGTCGTCCACGGTGTACTCGTCGGCCGGCTCCGGAACCGCCTCGGCGAGGGCGTCCACGATCCGTCCGAGGGCCTCGGCGACCACCTCGTTGTCGGCGGCCGGCAGCCCGTCGAGCACCCCCACGACGATCTCGTGGAACTGCGCGTACGACTCGTCGATCTTGGTCGCCACCTGGTCGGTCGGTTCGAGGAACTGCGCCCGACGATCGGTGGGGTGCGCGGTCCGGACGATGTCGCCCTTCTCCACGAGGCCGTCGACGATCTTCGTCACCGAGGCGTTGGACACCGCGAGCATCACCGCGAGGTCCTTCGGGCCCATCGCCCGGCCGTCCCGGTGGGCCTGCAGCAGGTACCGGACCGCGAGGAACTCGTTCTTCGACAGCCCGCTCTCGATACGGGCGTGCTCGATCTGCTGTTCCTCGGCGTGCTGCAGCCGGAGGATCGCGTCGACAGCCGACCGGGCGGCCTTCGATCGGGGTGCTCGTGAGTAGAGGTGGACGTGCTCTCGGCGGACGACGGTCAACGGCATGTGGTCATGAACTCCGGGTTCTCAGGCCTGCGGGACGGTGAAGAAGTCGGCGTAGGCCGGCTCGGCACGCTTGGACAGCAGCGACGGGTCCTCGATGCGCGCGGTGACGTACGCGGCGATGACGGCCGGGTCAGTGAGGCCCGCACGGGGGTGAGTGCCGAGGAGACCGGTGCTCCACTGGGCTCCGTGGTACGTGCTGCGCATGCCGGGTTCCACCTTCCTGATCGTCTTCGCGTCCGGGTTGGACGACGAAAGTGTTTCATAACGTGAACGGTTAGAGCAACTGACAATCCAGGTTCTGTACGTTTCGCGCACCGAACTGTACGGAACACTGAACGACCCGATGTGCGACCGAGGGATAGCGTGGCGGCGTGGATCTCCAACTCACGGACCGTGTCGCGCTCGTCGTCGGGGGCAAGGGGTACATCGGCAGCGCCGTCGCCGATCGACTCCGGGCCGAAGGAGCGACGGTCGTCGTCGCCTCGCGGAGTGCGACGGACGACGACGGCGTCGCGATCGACACCGCGGACCAGGCCTCGGTCGACGCCGGTGTCGCCTCGGTCATCGCGCAGCACGGGCGCATCGACGTGCTCGTCGTGACCGCGGCGCCGAGTGCCGGGACCCTCGACCCGGCGAAGAAGTCCGACCCGGATCAGATCGCCCGGGCCGTCGACGGCAAGGCGCTCGGGTTCCTGCGGGTCGCGAACGCCGTGCTACCCGGACAGCGCGAGGCGGGCTTCGGACGCGTCGTCGTCGTGAGCGGGCAGAACGCCTACTTCTCCGGCAACATCACCGCGTCCCTCCGGAACACCGCCGTCAGCGTGATCGCGAAGAACCTCGCCGACGAGGTGGCCGGCTCCGGCGTGACGGTCAACGTCGTCAACCCGGGCACCGTGACGGACGATCCGGCTGCCGAGGTGCAGCGCGGGTCCGGTGGCGAGTCGAGCCCTCAGCAGATCGCCGACCTGATCGCGTTCCTGTCGTCGCCGCTGTCCGCGGTCTCCGGCGAGTCGATCTCGATCGCGCACCGCGTCCTCGGCTCCGTCACGATCTAGGTCGTCAGCGCCGCCGCTTCGTCGAGGACGGCGGCGATCGCGGCCGGATCGTGCGCGAACCGGCCCAGGAACAGCCCGCCGATGCGACCCTGCCCCCGGGTGAGCAGCCCCGGCCCGGCGGAGCCGCCGTAGACCACGGCCGACCCCGCCAGCTCCGGCCGCTGTCCGAGATGCGCTTCGATGCCCGCCAGGACCTCGACGACGTGGTCGTCGGGCGCCGGCTCCGGTGCGCCGATCGCCCAGACCGGCTCGTAGGCGACGATGACCGGTCCGGGGGCGTCCCGCGAGACAGCCCGGTCGAGCTGCCCGGTCACGTCCGCGATCGCATCGGGACGGGAGGCCCGGCTCGCCTCACCGACGCAGACGAGCGGACGCAGGTGGTTGCGGAACGCGGCGTCGACCTTCCGCGCGATGGTGACGTCGTCCTCGTGGAACAGGGAGCGGCGTTCCGCGTGCCCGATCTCGACGAGGTCCACGCCGATCTCCGCGAGCTCGGCGCCGGAGACCTCGCCGGTGAACGCGCCCGTGTCCTCCGTCGCGAGGTCCTGGGCGCCGAGCAGCACGGAGGTTCCCTCGAGCGCTGCACGCACGGGGACCAGCGACGGGAACGTCGGGATCACGAACAGCTCCGCCGCGCCGCTCGTGACCGCCGGGTGCGTCCTGGCGATGTCCGCGACGGCCTCGGCCCAGCGCAGCGTCCGCGCGTGCCCGAAGTACATCTTCAGCGAGACGCCGATCGTGATCACGGCGCCACCGCGTCCACGATGAGGGCGAACGAGACCGCGCCGGGGTCGGGGGTGCCGACGGCGTGCTCGGCGTGGGTCCGTGCTCGACCCATCCTCGGTAGGAGGTCGGCCGTGGTCTCGGCTGCCCGCTGCGCCGCGTCTGCGGCCGTGCGCCAGGCGGTGGCCAGGTCGTCGCCGGCGGTGATGCGGGTGGTGAGGACGTCGTCGAAGGGGACGAGGGCGTCGACCATGGTCTTGTCGCCCACGACCGCGCCGAAGGCGAGGACCGCGTCGGTCGCGGCGTGCACCGCGCGTTGGACGGTCGCCGCTGTGGGACGCTCACGGTCCCCGATGACGCGACCCAGAGCCTCCAGTGCGGCACCCCAGATCGCACCGGACGTGCCACCGGCCTTGTCCGACCACGCATCTCCCGCGATCGTGAGGACGCTGCCGGCACCCGCGCCGCGTTCGGCGGCGTCGCGTGCTGCCGTGTCGGCGGCGGTGGAACCCCGTTGCATGCCGATGCCGTGGTCGCCGTCCCCGGCGACCGCGTCGATCCGACCCAACTCGTCCGCGTGCGCGTCGAGCAGTTCGCGGATCGTCGTGAACGCCTGCGCGATCTCGGTGCCGAG
>JASCOI010000169.1 GCA_029959665.1 Microbacteriaceae bacterium PS02333 | reverse complement strand
CGCGCAGGCCTGACGGGGCCTGGAAGCTGGCCGCAGGCGGACGGGCGGCTCGGGGCGGCCCCGCCACGAGCCTCCCATCCGTCTGCGGGCCACGTCAGGGACGCACCGCACCCACCCAGACCGCGTGCAGTTCGTCGGCCGCACCCGGGTGCGCCACCAGGAACGGCGCACCCACCGGCGGGAACCCCTCGACCGGACCGTCCGCCGTCATGACGACGCCACCGGCCTCGTGCACGAGCAGCACGGCCGCACCGTGGTCGATCGGGTCGAACGCCGACACGCATGCGCCGATCCCCCGCCCCGCCGCGACCTGCGCGATCGTCAGCGTGCCGGAACCCTGGACGCGGAGCGTGCAGGACCGCGCGGCGAGGGCGTCGAGGAACGCGCCGAACCCCGGCCACGGCAGGTGTCCGTCGAGCTCGGTCCCGACGACCGCGCCCGCCAACGACCTCGGGGTGTCGTCGAGCCGGAGCTGCCGGTCGCGGATCACGGCGCCCCGGCCCCGACGCGCCTCGAACACCTCGCCCCGCCACGGATCCGCGACGACGCCGACGAGCGGACGCCCGCTGCGGGTGAGGCACAGCGACGTGCTCGTCCACGGGACGCCGTTCGCGAGGTTCGTCGTCCCGTCGACCGGGTCGAGGTACCAGCGGTGCTTGTCGCCCGGTGACTCGCCGTACTCCTCGCCGGAGAACCCGTGCGTGGGGAACGCGGCACGGACCCGACCCCTGACGTGCTGCTCCACGAGCCGGTCGACGTCCGTGACGAGATCGGCCTCGTGTGCCTTCGTCGTCACCGAGCCGACCGGGTGCTCCCGCGTGTACGCGATCACCTCGTGCGCGATCCGATGCGCGAGCGCCTGCGCCCGCGAGGCCACCTCCGCCTCGGTCGCCTCGTGGTCCGGCTCCGGCCACCCGTCCCGCTCGGCCGCGGCGAGCGATGCACGGACGCCGGCGAGGTCGTTCGTGGTGATCGAGTCCGCGCCGAGCCGAGCCGCCCAGATCGTCGGCTCCGGTGCGTCCACGGTCCACACCGCGACCCGCAGGCCGAGGTCGTGGGCGGCCCGGATCGTCTTCGGGGTCAGGAAGGCGACGTCGAGGTTCAGCGTCGACGGCCCGAGCGCCACCAGGTCGTCCGGCGTCGGCGCGTCGAGCGATGCCCACGCCAGCCAGACGTCCGCGTCCGGGAGCACGTCACGCACCGCGGCCATCGCCTCCTGCGACCCGCACCACGCGACGGCGACGGCAGAGCTCGACGTGGCCACCGTGTGTGCCGCGACGCGGGCGTCCTCGGCGTCGATGAGGTCGATCAGCAGCGACGACCCGCAGCCGTCCAACCGTTCCAGCACCGCGTCGAGCCGCGGGATGCGGTCCAGCCCGTTCCCCAGCCGCGCGACGTCACACCACGGCACGTCAGCCACCCGACGCGCGTCGCCCCACATCCGGCCGAGGGTCTCGTCGTGCAGCAGGACGGCGACACCGTCCGCCGTCCGCCGGACGTCCACCTCGATCGCATCGGCGCCGAGCGCCTCGGCCACCGCGACGGCCGGCAGGGTGTTCTCGCGGCGGACCCGTGGTGCACCACGGTGCGCCACCAGGCTCGGCATCCGGACGGACGGGAGGCTCGGTTCAGCTGGACGACTCCGGGTCGCGTCCGTCGTCGTCATGGCTCTGCCTCTCGTGGTGACTCGGTCTGGCATCGTCGCGGACCCGGTTGAACACCAGGTTGCCGGGTGCATGACCGGCAGGTGAACTCGTTGCCGCGTCGTGCCTGCGACAATGAGGCGGTGACCGATCGCACCTGGGGCTGGCTCGCAGCCGTCATCGACGTCGTCCTGATCATCGTGTTCGCGCTGATCGGCCGGTCGTCCCACGGCGAGGCGTCCTCATTGGTCGGCCTCTGGACCACCGCGTACCCGTTCCTCGCGGGGTGGGCGATCGCCTACGTCACGAGTGGTGCGTGGGCGCGGCCGCTGCGCTTCTGGCCGACCGGTGTCGTCGCGTGGATCCTCACGGTGTTCGTCGGCATGGCGATCCGCGTCGCAACCGGCCAGGGTGTCGTGGACGGCAACCCGCTGCCGATCTCGTTCGTCATCGTCGCGACGATCGTGCTCGGCGTGTTCCTGCTCGGATGGCGGGCGATCGCGCGGGGTGTCCTGCGCGCCGTCGCGCGACGGCAGCGGCGATCGGCGCCAGCGGTCGAGGACGACCCGGCGAACGACGATCCGTCGGCGTAGCCCTCGGCGGGTGTGACCTCGGGGACCTGACGGCCGCTCCGCTCCGCTGCCGTCGCCGTGCTCACGGACGGGTGGAGGCGAGTCCGGCGATGATCACCTCGATGGCGAAGTCCCGTCGCGCGCGTTCCGAGGGCGCAGTCAGCGCGTCCGCGGCTTCGACGACGTGCGGGAAGCGGTCCGGGTCGGCGGCCTGGTAGATCCCGTGGAGGCGCGTGCGTTCCTCGGGTCCGAACGGGACGCTCCGCATCGTCCGTTCGGTCGCCGTCGCTGCGACGAACTGTGCGATCACATCCACGGCGAGGGCTGCTCGCGCCGGTGCGACCCCTCCCGTCGCCATCAGGTCGAGTTCGTGGTCCGCGATCCGAAGGGCTCCGGGCAGCGTCGGGATCGACCCGAGCGCGACCGAACCCAGCCCCGGGTACTCGCCGAGGACCTCGACGGTGTTCGCGATGGCGGACGCGAGGGCCCCACGCCAGTCGCCATCGCGGACCGCGGGGAGTTCGACGCGCTGGTAGGCCTCGTCCAGCACGTTCTCGAGGAGGACGTCCCGGTTGGCGAAGTACGCGTAGAGCGACGCCGGACCGGTCTGCACCTGCTCCGCCACGGCGCGGAGCGACACCGAGTCGACCCCGCGTTCCCGGATCAGGGCCGTGGCGGCGTCGAGGATCGACCTGCGCGTCAGCGGCGGCTTCGCGGGCCGATCCCGTCGCGACACGGGTTCTGCTGCAGCGGCCATGTGTCGACGGTACCACTTGACACGATCGCTGTTTGTGACGAACACTGTTCGCGAACGCTGTTCGTGAGAGGAGAACCGAGATGTCGGTGTTGGTCACAGGTGCCAGTGGAGCCGTGGGCGGGGCGGTCGTCGAAGGGCTCGTACGGGCGGGCATCGCCACTGTCGCCACGAGCAGAAAACCCGAGCGGTTGGCGCTGCCGGACGGTGCACGCCGGTTCGCGGCGGACTTCGACGACCCCACTTCGTTCCGGGACGCGCTCGAGGGAGTCGACCGGGCGTTCCTGTACGCGGACCTCGTCGATCCCTCCGCACTCCTGACGACGTGGGCGACCGCCGGCGTGCACCACGTGGTCCTGCTGTCCTCGTCGGCGGTGACCGCGCCAGACGCTGCGGACGACTTCAACGGCGCACGGTTCCTCCGCGTGGAGCGAGCCATCCGGGACTCCGGGCTCGGGTACACGTTCCTCCGACCCGGCGGCTTCGCGAGCAACGCGGCGCGATGGAGCTGGGGCATCCGCACCGATCGAGCGGTGCCCCTGCCCTACCCCGGTGCGGTGCAGGTCCCGGTCCACGAGCAGGACATCGCCGACGTGGCTGTCGCTGCCCTCACGAGTGACGAGCTCACGGGGCGCTCCCCGGTCCTCACCGGTCCCGAGCGCCTCACACTGCGGGAGCAGGTGGACATCATCGCCGACGTCGTCGGCACGCCTGTCGCCGTCCCGTTGCAGACCGAACACGAGAGCGCCGCGATGCTGTCCCGTCACCTCCCGGATGTCTGGGTCCGGCAGATCATCGCGGACTGGCGGCACGCAGACGGTGCAGCACCCGCGATCTCCGACGAGTACAGGCGCATCACCGGCAGGCCGTCACGGACCTTCCGGCAGTGGGTCGAGGACCACGTCGACCTGTTCACCTGAGGTCCGCGTCCGGACCACCGGCGCGCTCAGGTGAGCGCGGTTCGGCGCCGCGATCCCGCCGAGCACCACACCGCCTCCGCCCGAGCCAGCCATCCCGTGGGCGATGCGGGGACGTCAGAACAAGCCGCCGCGGGATCCGTCGCCGTCGAGCCCGCGGAACATGTCGGACACGAGCGCCTCGATCTGCGGCTCGACCAGGCGTTCGACGGCCTCGGCGATCCGCGGCCGGTGGTCGATGAGTGCGAGGCACACCGCCGTACCCGTCGACCGGGCGCACTCGTCGGAGAGGTCGATCTCGTGCCGGAGTGCCGCCTTCGCCTCGTCCGACAGGGGCTCGCGCGGTGCTGCGTCTGACGATGCCCCGGTGCCGGCGAGTTCCCCGAGGGTGAAGAGGAACGGGGCGCCCTCCTGCGGCTGCGGGTCGACGTCGAGCCCCTGGAACTCGGGTGAGAGTCCCTCGGCCGGCTGGTACCCGGCGTCGCGCTTGCGGGCAGCGGCGCGTTCGAGTTCCCGCTGCAGCAGCGGCAGGTTCTTCGCCGTGTAGTCGTCGACCGAGTCCTCGATGATCGTCGAGATCCGACCGATCAGCGCGTGCTGGACGGGGTGCGGGACGTCGGGTCCGAAGCCCGCGGCGCTGGCGATGGGCGACCCGGTGCACTTCCGGCAGATGCGGGTGCGGGGGCGGGCGGTGCCGATCTGCCATCGCGGGAGCCAGCGCAGCCAGACGTCGACGGCGTTCCGCACGCGCCCGTCGATGCCGTCCATGTCCCCAGGGTATGCGCCACGCCCGGGATCGGCGGCTAGGAGACGGGTTCGGTGACGAAGTCGCGCGCGTTCCGCTGGAGCGACGCGCCAGCGGCGCGCGACGCCAGCGCCGGGCGAGCCTGCGAGCCCGGTGGATCAGGCTGCTTCGGTCACGAAGTCGATCAACTCCTCGACGCGACCGAGCAGCTGCGGCTCGAGATCGGCGAACGTCCGCACCTGCCCGAGGATCCGCTGCCACGCCCTGGCGATGTCGGCCTGCTCTGCGTGCGGCCACCCGAGCGCCTGGCAGATGCCCTTCTTCCACTCGATCGACCGTGGGATGGTCGGCCATTCCTCGAGGCCCACCCGCCCGGGCTTCACCGACTGCCAGACGTCGACGAACGGGTGTCCGACGACGAGCACGTGCGCGCCCCATTTGCCCCGCATCACGGCGTCGGCGAAGCGGGATTCCTTCGACCCTGGCACAAGGTGGTCGACGAGCACGCCCACCCGACGGTCGCGTGACGGCCGGAAGTCGTCGAGGACGGCTGCGAGGTTGTCGACGCCCTCCAGGTACTCGACGACGACCCCCTCCACACGGAGGTCGGCTCCCCAGACCTTCTCCACGAGCTCGGCATCGTGCTTGCCCTCGACCATGATCCGGGAGGGCAGCGCCACGCGCGCTCGCTGCGACTCGACGGCGAACGATCCGGAGGCGGTGCGGAGGCGACCACCGTCGGACGCGTGGCGGACCGCCGGGGACGACCCGGGCCTCCCGGCTGGGGGTGCAGCGGCGGCAGACCGCCCGACCGGCGCCTGCGGGCGGCCCAGCGTCACGAGCTCCCCCTCGAGCAGGAACTGCCCGGTGAAGGGGAACGATCGGGTGCGACCCTTCCAGTCCTCGAGGGCGATGTTGCCGGCTTCGAGGCCGACCACCGCGCCGGCCCAGCCGGAGGCGGGGTCCTCGAGCACCATGTCGCGTTCGAGCGGTACCTGCCGCACCTTCTTCACGCCCTTCGAGCGCCAGTCGCCCGAGAGCACGTCGCTGCCGTACCGGTCGTCGTCCACCCGCACGAGGGTACTGTCGAGTCGGCCCGCTTCGACGGCGACGGGCCGACTCCCACCATCGAAGACGGAAGGCACATCCGTGCGCGCAGCAGTCATCCACGCCCCTCGCGACATCCGCGTCGAGGACCTCGACCAGCCGTCGCTCATCAGCCAGCGGGACGCGGTCGTCAAGGTCGCGGCCGCGTGCGTGTGCGGCTCGGACCTCTGGCCCTACCGCGGCGTGACCGAGACGAAGCACGCGCACCCGATCGGCCACGAGATGATCGGCGAGGTCGCCGCGGTCGGCAGCGAGGTGACCGGGCTCGCGGTCGGCGACTTCGTGATCTCCCCCTTCACGATGAACGACGGCACCTGCCAGGCCTGCCGCAACGGCATGACGACGGGCTGCGAGCACCTCTCCGGCTTCGGCGGCAAGGACGCGTACGGCGACCCGGTCGGCGGCGCCCAGGCCGAGTACGTGCGGGTCCCCGACGCGTCGGCGACGCTCGTGGTGGTCCCGGGTCCGGTCGACCCCGCGCTGTACCCGTCGCTCCTCACCCTGTCGGACGTGTTCTCCACCGGGCACCACGCAGCGGTCTCGGCAGGGGTCGGCCCGGGCAAGACCGTCGTCGTGGTCGGTGACGGGGCGGTCGGGCTCTGCGCCGTGCTCGCTGCGAAGCGCCTCGGTGCGGAGCGCATCATCGCGATGAGCCGGCACGCCGACCGCCAGGCGCTCGCGAAGGAGTTCGGTGCGACGGACATCGTCGACACCCGCGGTGACGAGGGCGTGCAGGCCGTGAAGGACCTGCTCGATGGCGACCTGGCGGACTGCGCGGTCGAGGCCGTCGGTACCGAGGAGAGCATGGACCAGGCGCTGCACGTCGTGCGGGCCGGCGGGAACCTCGGCTTCGTCGGGGTGCCGCACGGGGTGCCGACGATCGGGATGCGGTACCTGTTCGACACGAACATCACGATCGGCGGCGGCATGGCCCCCGCACGCACTTACATCCCCGAGCTGCTGCCCGACGTGCTGTCGGGTGCGATCGACCCGGGTCGCGTGTTCGACCTGGAGCTCCCCCTCGACGAGGCCGCCGAGGCGTACGCAGCGATGGACGAGCGTCGCGCGATCAAGGTGTTGCTGCGCCCGTAGGCGGTCGTGCGGGGGGCGGCGATCGGGCCCATCGCAGCCGCATTGGGAAGCCGAATCGCGCGTAGGAGGCCGGAAAACCGGACCTCCTACGCG
>JASCOI010000168.1 GCA_029959665.1 Microbacteriaceae bacterium PS02333 | reverse complement strand
GCCGCGAGCACCGCTCCGGCCACGCAGCCGCCCTCCCTGCCCGGACTCGACCCCACATGGTCCCGTCTGGTCACCGCTGGTCCTGCAGGGACGGATCCGGTCCGGCGGACCTGGCACCTCCTCGACACGGCCGGGTCGCTGGCCGCACTCGGCGTGGAACCGGTCGGCACGCTGCTGTGCGTGCACGGCAACCCGACGTGGTCGTACCTGTGGCGGTCGGTGCTCCGCACCTCGCTCGAGATCGCTGCGGCCGGCGGTCCCGCGTGGCGCGTCATCGCCGTCGACCAGCTCGACATGGGCTTCTCGGAGCGCACCGGGCTCGAGCGGGGGCTGCCCCAGCGCGTCGCCGACCTCGGTGCCCTGACCGACGAACTCGGGCTCACCGGACCCGTGGTGACCCTCGGCCACGACTGGGGCGGTGTGGTGTCGCTCGGCTGGGCGGTCGACCACCCCGACCTCGTGGTCGGCGTGACGACGTGCAACACCGCCGTGCACCAGCCCGACGACGCCCCGATCCCCGCTCCGCTGCGCCTGGCGCTCCGTCCGGGCCTCCTCGGTCGTGCGACCGTGGTGACCCCGGCCTTCCTCGAGACGACCCTTGCGATCGCGCACCCGAAGCTCGAGCGTCCCGTCGCCGACGCCTTCCGTGCGCCGTACCGGGGTGCTGCGCGCCGTGGTGGCATCGGCGGCTTCGTGGCGGACATCCCCGTCGACGCCGGGCACCCGAGCGCGCGGGAGCTCGACCGGGTCTCGTCGGGCGTCGCTGCGCTCGACGTCCCCGCGCTGCTCATGTGGGGGCCTCGGGACCCGGTGTTCCTCGAGCGCTACCTCGACGACCTCGCCGAGCGGCTCCCGCACGCGGACGTGCACCGGTTCGAGGGGGCCGGGCACCTGCTGCCGGAGGACGCCGACGTCGCCGGGACCGTGTTCGACTGGCTGCGCGACCGCCTGCCGGACGGTCGCGGGCCCGCCGGGGCCGAGCCGGGCCTCCAGACCGACGCTCCCGAGGCGGCCGCGAGCCGCCCGCTCTGGGCCGCACTCGACGAGCTGCGCGACTCGGACGAGCCGGCGCTCGTCGAGATGGCGGCACCCGGCGGGACCCGGACGATCAGCTGGCGGCTCCTCGCCCGACGGGTCGACGAGGTCGCCGCTGGGCTCCTCGACGTCGGCGTCCGCGCCGGTGACCGCGTCTCGCTGCTCGTCACCCCCGGAGCCGACCTCACGGCGGCGCTGTACGCCTGTGTCCGCGTCGGCGCGACGGTCGTCGTCGCCGATGCCGGACTCGGGCTCCGGGGCCTCACGCGTGCCGTGAAGGGCGCGCGGCCGGACTGGGTCATCGGTGCGCTGCCCGGCCTGGCCGCGGCGCGTGCGCTCGGGTGGCCGGGACGGCGGATCGCGACCGTGGCGCTTCCCGCTCCCGCGCGTGCCGCGCTGCGTGTCGAGCACACGCTGGCATCGGTCGCACGTCGCGGAGCGCGTCGTCTCGCGGCCGGGACGGCGCTGCCGGACGCACCGCCGTCCGACGCACCGGCGGCCGTGCTCTTCACCTCCGGGTCGACCGGTCCGGCGAAGGGCGTCGTGTACACGCACGGCCAGCTCGGCGCCGTCCGTGACGTCCTGTCGGCCCAGTACGACGTCGGGATCGGGACCGGCCTCGTCGCCGGGTTCGCGCCGTTCGCGCTGCTCGGTCCGGCGCTCGGTGCGCGGTCCGTCGCGCCCGACATGGACGTCACCGCGCCCCGGACCCTCACTGCGAAGGCGGTGGCGGACTCCGTCGCCGCGGCCGACGCGACCGTGGTGTTCCTGTCGCCGGCGGCCATCGCGAACGTCGTGGCGACGGCGCCCGCGTTGACGGGTGCCGACCGTGCCGCGCTCGGCCGCGTCCGCCTGTTCCTGTCGGCGGGCGCTCCCGTGTCGGCCGCGCTGCTGACGGCCGCGACCGAGCTGATGCCGAACGCGAGTGCGCACACCCCCTACGGCATGACCGAGGGACTGCTCATGACGGACGTCGACCTCGACGGCATCCGTGGTGCCGCTGCGCCGTCGTCGGGTGCGGGTGGGGTGTGCGTCGGTCGGCCGGCGGCCGGCGTCTCCGTCCGCATCGCAGCCCTGTCGGCATCGGGAGCGCCGACGGGCGAGCTCACGGACGCCCCCGACGTCACGGGGGAGATCGTCGTCGTCGCCCCGCACGTCCGCGACCACTACGACCGGCTCTGGCGGACGAACCGTGCAGCGCGGCTGGGCATCGCCGATCCCCGTGGGCACCGCACCGGCGACGTCGGGCACCTGGACGCGTCCGGGCAGCTCTGGGTCGAGGGACGGCTCCAGCACGTGATCACGACACCGGCCGGGCTGCTCACGCCGGTCGGTCCCGAGCAGCGCATCGAGGGCGTGACCGGTGTCGGCCGTGCCGGTGTCGCCGGGGTCGGCCCTGCGGGGACGCAGCAGGTCGTCGCCGTCGTGGAGACGGTCCCGTCGGTGCGTCGACCCGGGCTGGCCCCGTCCGCGTTGGCCGCGTCGATCCGTGCCACTGCGGGGGTGCCGATCGCCGCGGTGCTCGTCGTGCCCGTGCTGCCGACGGACATCCGGCACAACTCGAAGGTCGACCGGACGCGACTCGCCCGCTGGGCCGCGTCCGTCCTCGGTGGTGGACGGATGGTGCGCCCGTGACGGTCCTGGTCACCGGCGCGAGCGGGTTCCTCGGTCGTGCGGTTGCCGCCGCCGTGCGGGACGCCGGGCACGACGTGCGCACCTTCCAGCGTCGTCCGTCCGGCGTGGCCGGTGTCGTCGGCGGTGCAGCGGTGACCGACGTGCTCGGCTCCATGACGGACCCGGCTGCGGTCGCCCGTGCCGTCGAGGGCGTCGACGCCGTCGTGCACCTCGCCGCGAAGGTCTCGCTCGCCGGCGACCCCGCCGACTTCACCCGGGTGAACGTCGAGGGCACGCAGACGCTGATCGACGCCGCACGCGCAGCCGGTGTGTCGCGGTTCGTGTTCGTGTCGTCGCCGTCGGTGGCGCACACCGGGTCGTCGATCGCGGGTGCCGGCGCGTCCCCCGCCTCGCCGGACGGTGCGCGAGGGGACTACGCCAGGACCAAGGCGGCCGCCGAACTCCTGGCGCTCGCCGCGGACGCACCCGGGTTCGCCGTCGTCGCCGTCCGCCCGCACCTGGTGTGGGGACCCGGCGACACGCAGCTCGTCGGCCGCATCGTCGACCGTGCCCGTCGCGGCCGGCTGCCGTTGCTCGACTCCGGCGCTGCACTCATCGACTCCTGCTACATCGACAACGCGGCGTCGGCGATGGTCGCCGCGCTGGCCCACGTGGCTGACGACGACGTCCACGGGAACGCGTACGTCGTCACCAACGGCGAACCACGGCCCGTCGCGGACCTGCTCGACGGGATCTGCCGGGCGTCCGGTGTGCCGACGCCGAGGTGGCACGTCCCAGCGGGTGTCGCCCGTGCGGCCGGTTCCCTCGTCGAAGCGGTCTGGCGGGTCCGGCCGGGGGCGGACGAGCCGCCGATGACGCGGTTCCTGGCCGAGCAGCTGTCGACGTCGCACTGGTTCGACCAGCGGCGCACCCGGCGCGACCTGCAGTGGGAGCCCACGGTGTCGATCGACGAGGGGCTGCGGCGCCTGGCGGGCTGAGCGCCCCCCCGTCGTTCCCCGCTGTTCCCCGCCCGGCACCGCCGCCTGAGCCCGCACGGGCACCGCGTCCGTACTGTCGGGAGCATGACCACCACCGTCCTCGTCGCCGGCGCGACCGGCGACCTCGGCGGGCGCATCGTCCGCGAGCTCCTCGCCCGTGACACCAGCGTCCGCGTCCTCACCCGACCCGGCAGCACGACCGCCGCCGAGCGCTTCGGCAGTGACGACCGCGTCGAGGTCGTCACGGCGTCGTACACCGACGGCACCGCGCTCCGAGCCGCACTGACGGGCGTCGAGGTCGTGGTCTCCGCCGTCAGCGGCAGCCGGTCGGTGATCGTCGACGCGCAGCGGGCACTGCTCGCCGCCGCAGTCGACGCCGGTGTCGAGCGCTTCGTCCCGTCGGACTACTCGGCCGACTACCGACGGACCACGCCGGGCACGAACCGGAACTTCGAGCTCCGGCGAGAGCTCGCCGCCGACCTCGACGCCGCAAGGATCCGGGGCACGTCAGTGCTCAACGGCGCGTTCACGGACATGCTCACCGGGCAGGCGCCGATGATCCTGTTCGACCGGCAGCGGGTGTTGTTCTGGTCGTCCGCGGACCAGGTGCTCGACTTCACCACGAAGGACGACACCGCACGGGTGACGGCCGAGGTCGCGCTCGACCCGTCGGCGCCACGGGTCGTCGAGGTCGCCGGGGACCAGGTGACCGCACGCGAGATCGCGGGAACGATGTCTCGGCTCACGGGCACCGTGTTCCGGCTGCAGTGGGCCGGGACCGCCGGGACGCTCTCCGCGATGGCGAGGGTCGGGCGGCGGATGTCACGGGACACGGACGAGCCGTTCCCCGCGTGGCAGGGGATGCAGTACTTCGTGACGATGTTCAGCGGGGAGGGCGAGCTGCGCCACGTCGACAACGCCCCGTTCGGTGACGAGTGGACGAGTGTGCGGGACGTCCTCGCCGAGCACGTCGGCTCAGCGCCGGAGTGACCTGCTCCGGTCCTCGTCGTCCGTGATCCCCACCCCGAGCACGACGAGGTCGGTGATGTCGAGCGGCGCGGTCGGCGGTAGGTGCAGGTCGGCCGGGTCGATGCGACGGTGGGTGTTCATGGTCCCCTTCTTCCACGACGGTGTGTCCGGCAATACAACAGCATCCGGACGCTGGAATGCAAGCGGCCGGTGCGTCACTGTCGCAGGCGCGGGGTACCGTCTTCGCATGGACAGGTCGGAGATCCTCGCAGCAGCCGCGGCCGCGCACGCCGCACGCATCGCGGAAGCCGGTGGCGACGACACCGATGCCCGGGCCCGTGCCGCGGGCGTGTCGGACGCGCAGCACGACCGCGCGACCGACCGAGACCGCGAACGAGCTCGTGCGGCGGAGTCGGACCGCGCGGCCGACCGGACCGAGGGGGCGCTGTCCGACTGGCACCGGATGGGTACCCGACGCGGTGTCACACCGGACGAGCAGGTGCGTTCCGCGTGGTCGATCGCCGGTGTCCCGGATCCCGGTGCCGGCCGTGCCCTGGCGAACGTCCTGCTGTCGACGGCCGGCCACGCAGGTCGCGTCGCCGATGCCGCACGTCGCAACCAGGCGCTCTCGGGGGCGGCTCGCGCGGCGGCGCGTCGAACGGTCCGCCGGTACACGGACCACGGCGCGGACATGTCGTCGCTCGGTGACGTGCTCGGGGAGCAGGGTCGAGGCGACCGATCGTGATCAGGGCTTTCAATGGACCGATCCAATCGACCTGACATGAGAATGTGTGGTTGACAGGACAAAGTACTCGGCTACGATCGACCCCAGCAAGGGCGCACGATCACTGACGAAGGAGTCCCCGATGGTCGACATCAAACCGACATCCACGAGCACGCTTCCACCGCTCGGCACCGGCCCGTACCGCAAGCGTCTCGGCGTGCTGGCACTCGTCGCCACCTTCGGCGGCCTGCTCTTCGGGTACGACACCGGCGTGATCAACGGTGCCCTGCTCCCGATGAAGCAGGAGCTCGGCCTGACGAACCTCACCGAGGGTGTCGTCACCAGCTCCCTGCTGTTCGGCGCTGCCATCGGTGCGATGCTCGGCGGTCGGATCGCTGACGGGTGGGGGCGCCGCAAGACGATCATCCTGCTCGCGGTGACCTTCTTCGTCGGCACCCTGACGTGCGTCTTCGCCCCGGCCTTCGGCGTGATGGTCATCGGCCGTGTGCTCCTCGGGCTGGCGGTCGGTGGTGCGTCGACGGTGGTACCGGTGTTCCTCGCCGAACTCGCCCCGTACGAGATCCGTGGGTCCCTGTCCGGCCGCAACGAGCTCATGATCGTGATCGGGCAGCTCGCGGCCTTCGTCGTGAACGCGATCATCGGCACCCTCTGGGGTGAGGGCAACGGCGTCTGGCGCGTCATGCTCGCCGTGTGTGCGCTCCCCGCGATCGCCCTGTTCATCGGCATGCTCCGCGTCCCGGAGTCGCCGCGGTGGCTGGCGTCGAAGGGCCGGAACGACGAGGCGCTCGAGGTCCTCGGGCAGATCCGCTCGAAGGAGCGCGCGGTCGCCGAGCTCGACGACATCAAGCGGACGAACGACCTCGAGGCGAAGATCCAGCGCGTCAGCGGATGGCGCACCCTGCTCGGCAACAAGTGGCTGATCCGCATCGTGCTCATCGGTGCCGGCATCGGTGTCGCGCAGCAGCTCACCGGCATCAACTCGATCATGTACTACGGCCAGACCGTGCTCATCGAGTCCGGCTTCGAGCAGTCGGCGGCGCTGATCGCCAACATCGCGCCCGGGATCATCGCGGTGATCGGTGGCGTGATCGCGATCACCAACATGGAGCGGATCAACCGCCGGACGACGCTCATCATCGGCTACTCGCTGACGACCGTGTGCCACTTCCTGATCGGCATCGCGTCGATCACCCTCCCCGCCGGCAACCCGGCCCGCCCCTGGGTGATCCTGTTCCTCGTCGTCGCCTTCGTCGGCTCGATGCAGACCTTCCTCAACATCGCCACGTGGGTGATCCTGTCCGAGATCTTCCCGACGCAGATCCGTGCGCTCGGCATGGGCATCTCGGTGTTCTGCCTCTGGATCGCGAACGCGTTCCTCGGGCTGTACTTCCCGTCGATCGTCGCTGCGACCGGCATCACCGGGACGTTCTTCGGATTCGCCATCGTCGGTGTGCTGGCGCTGTTCTTCATCTGGAAGTTCGTGCCGGAGAGCCGCGGTCGCACCCTCGAGGAGGTCGAGGAAGGCGTCACGACCGGCAACATCTTCACGGTCCCCGACAAGAAGGCCCGCCGCTGACCCGTGCCACCGGAGCCGCCCCCCCCCCCGGGGGTGGGGGGCGCCCGGCCGTGGGCGCGCCAGGGCCCCGCGGGGCCTGGTGGCC
>JASCOI010000167.1 GCA_029959665.1 Microbacteriaceae bacterium PS02333 | reverse complement strand
GCCGAGGGCGTCCCACCAGTGGCGGGGGTCGACGGACGTGCCGTCCGGGTGGGACGCGCGTCCCTCCCGGACGACGGCGCCGGTCGCGGCGTCGCGGATCGTGACCTTGCAGGACTGGGTCGAGGAGTCGACTCCGGCGACGAGGTCAGCCACGAGCGCCCATGAGGTGCTCGACGGCGAGCTGCTGCAGCCGGACGAAACCGAAACCCTTGCCGCCGAAGTACGCGTCGGCGTCGAAGTCCTCGAACGCGCTGCGGTCGGCGAGCACGTCGTCGTAGGACTCGCCCGGGTTCAGCGTCGGGGTGCTGAGCTCGTCGACCTTCGACGCCGCGAGCGCCGCCTGGACCTCGGGGTCGGCGCGGAACGCCTGCGCACGCTCCTTGAGGAGCAGGTACATGCGCATGTTCGCGGCCGCGGAGTCCCAGACGCCGGAGATGTCCTCGGTGCGGCTCGGCTTGTAGTCGAAGTGGCGCGGGCCGTCGTACGCGACGCCGCCCTGGGGCGCGCCGTGCTCGAGCAGGTCGACGAGGGAGAAGGCGTTCTGCAGGTCGCCGTGGCCGAAGACCAGGTCCTGGTCGTACTTGATGCCGCGCTGGCCGTTGAGGTCGATGTGGAAGAGCTTGCCCTGGTAGAGCGCCTGGGCGATGCCGGCGGTGAAGTTCAGACCCGCCATCTGCTCGTGGCCGACCTCGGGGTTCACGCCGAACAGCTCCGGACGCTCGAGCGTGTCGATGAACGCGATCGCGTGGCCGAGCGTCGGCAGCAGGATGTCGCCGCGGGGCTCGTTCGGCTTCGGCTCGATCGCGAAGCGGATGTCGTAGCCCTTGTCGGTGACGTACTGCGCGAGCAGGTCCACCGACTCCTTGTAGCGGGAGAGCGCGGCCTGCACGTCCTTGGCGGCGTCGTACTCGGCGCCCTCGCGACCGCCCCACATCACGAACGTCTTCGCGCCGAGCTCGGCGGCGAGGTCGACGTTCCGCAGCACCTTGCGGAGCGCGAAGCGGCGGACCTGGCGGTCGTTCGAGGTGAAGCCGCCGTCCTTGAACACCGGGGCGGAGAACAGGTTCGTCGTGACCATCGGCACGACGATCCCGGTGGCCTCGAGCGCGCCCTTGAGCCGGTCGATCTGGGTCTGGCGCTCGGCGTCGGTCGACCCGAAGGCGAACAGGTCGTCGTCGTGGAAGGTCAGGCCGTAGGCGCCGAGCTCGTCGAGCTTCTCGACCGCCTCGACCACGTCGAGCTGGGGGCGGGTCGGACCGCCGAACGGGTCGGAGCCGTTGTACCCGATGGTCCAGAGACCGAAGGAGAACTTGTCTGCGCGTGTGGGCGTGGTCGCCATGGGGGTCACCGTTCTTCGTCGAACTTCGTTGCGGGGGATCCTGACAAAATGTTGCCGCGCCCAACATAAGCGGTAGGGTGGTTCGTGGCAAGCACACGATCGCAAGGGAGCGAGCGGATGGCAGCAGAGCGACTGCGGGTCGCGATGGTCGGGCACGGGTTCATGGGGGCTGCGCACTCACAGGCCTGGCGCACGGTCGCCCGGTTCTTCCCCCTGGGGCTCGAGCCCGAGATGTCGGTGATCGTCGGCCGGGATCCCGACCGGACCGAGGCGGCACGCGAGCACCTCGGGTGGGAGCGTGCATCGACCGACTGGCGTGCCGTCGTCGCCGACCCCGAGATCGACGTGGTCGACGTCTGCTCGCCCGGCGCGTCGCACGTCGAGGTCGCGATCGCGGTGCTCCGTGCGGGGAAGCACGTCCTCTGCGAGAAACCCCTCGCGAACTCCGTCGCCGACGCCGAGGCGATGACGGCGGCCGCGGCCTCGGCGGCCGAGCACGGTGTGCGGTCGATGGTCGGGTTCAGCTACCGCCGGGTGCCCGCGATCGCCTTCGCCCGCCGGCTCGTGCAGGACGGTCGGATCGGCACCGTCCGACAGGCCAGGGCGCTGTACCTGCAGGACTGGCTCGCCGACGAGGACGGCCCGATGACCTGGCGCCTCGACAAGGAGCAGGCCGGCTCCGGGTCGCTGGGCGACATCGGCGCGCACGCGATCGACCTCGTGGAGCACATCACCGGAGCGACGCTCACCAGCGTCTCCGGCACGCTCGAGACCTTCGTCCGCGAGCGACCGCTGCTCGCGGAGGGCGTCGGGCTCTCCGGCACCGCGTCGACCGAGCGCGGCACCGTGACCGTCGACGACGCCGCCTGGTTCCTCGGCCGGCTCGCCGGGGGAGCGGCCGACGGGGCCGTCGGGTCCTTCGAGGCGACCCGCTACGCCACCGGACGGAAGAACGGTCTGACGATCGAGCTGAGCGGCACCAGTGGCGCGATCCGGTTCGACCTCGAGTCCATGAACGAACTCCAGGTCTACGACGCCTCCGCCCCGGCCGGCGAGCAGGGATTCACCCGCGTGCTCGTCACCGAACCCGAGCACCCGTACATGGCGGCGTGGTGGCCCACCGGACACCTGATCGGGTACGAGCACACCTTCACGCACGAGGTCGCCGACCTCGTCACCGCCATCGCCGACGGCACCGAGCCCCGACCGTCCTTCGCCGAGGGACTGCACGTGCAGCGCGTGCTCGACGCCGTCGAACGCAGCGCCGCCGACGGCAGCAGCTGGACGGCGATCCCGTGACGGAGACAGCACCACACCGAGAGGAACCCATGCGCCACGCGCTCGTCGTCCGCGGCGGCTGGGACGGGCACCAGCCCGTCGAGACCACCGACACCTTCATCCCCTTCCTGCGCGACAACGGCTTCGACGTCCGCGTGTCGGACTCGACGGCCGTCTACGCGGACGCCTCCGTGATGGACGGCGTCGACCTCGTCGTGCAGGTGAACACCATGACCACCATCGCACCGGACGAGTTCGCCGGCCTGCAGCGCGCGGTGCTCGCCGGCACCGGCATGGCCGGGTGGCACGGCGGCATCGCCGACGCCTACCGCGACAACGCCGACTACCTGCACATGATCGGCGGGCAGTTCGCCCACCACGCCGGCAAGCACCCGGACGAACGGGTCGGCGACCAGTCCGACAACTACATCCCGTACACGGTGCACATCACCGAGCTCGGGCACGAGCACCCCATCACGGAAGGCATCGAGGACTTCGACCTGGTGACCGAGCAGTACTGGGTGCTGAGCGACGAGTACAACGACGTCCTCGCCACGACCACGCAGCAGGCCCGGCCGTGGGACGCGTGGAACCGCCCGGTGACCTCGCCCGCGATCTGGACCCGGCAGTGGGGGAAGGGACGCGTGTTCGTCTCGGCTCCCGGTCACCGCGTCGAGGTCGTCGAGCAGCAGCCGGTCCGCACGATCATCGAACGGGGGCTCCTGTGGGCCGCGCGCTGAGGGTCGGGATGGTCGGCGTCGGGAACATCAGCCGGCAGTACCTCGAGCACCTCCCGTCCCTGCCGAACCTCCGGCTCACCGCGGTGGCCGACCTCGACACCGAGCGTGCAGCAGCGGTCGCTCGGGAGCACGGGGTCACCGCGCTCGGGGTCGACGAGCTCCTGGCGCACGACGACGTCGACGTGGTGCTCAACCTGACGATCCCCGCGGCGCACGCCGACGTCGCCACCCGGGCGCTCGCCGCGGGCAAGCACGTCTACGGCGAGAAGCCGCTGGCCCTGTCGACGGCGGAGGCGGCACCGGTCCTCGAGCTCGCACGCACCGCCGGACTCCGGGTCGGCAGCGCGCCGGACACCGTCCTCGGCACCGGGATCCAGACCGCACGGGCCGCGCTCGACGGCGGCGTGATCGGGACGCCGGTGGCCGCTGCCGTGGCGTGGAGCGCGCCCGGGCACGAGCTCTGGCACCCGGCACCGGCGTTCTACTACCAGCCGGGCGGTGGCCCGCTGCTCGACATGGGGCCGTACTACCTGACGAGCCTCGTGTCGTTCTTCGGGCCCGTCGTCCGTGTCAGCGGCAGTGCGACCCGATCCACCCGGGAGCGGACGGTCGCGACCGGGCCGGGGGCAGGGACCCCGATCCCGGTCGACGTGGACACCCACGTCGTCGCCGTCCTGGAACACGAGAACGGGGTCGTGTCCACGGTCACGGTGTCGTTCGAGGTCTGGGCGACCAGGACCCCGCTCTTCGAGGTGTACGGCACGACGGGCACGCTCGCGGTACCCGACCCCAACGGGTTCTCCGACCCGGTGGAGCTCGCCACGGCCGACGACCGCACGTTCCGTGCACTGCCGGTGCAGGCCGGGTACGCGGATGCCGGCCGCGGGTACGGACTCTCGGACATGGCGCGGGCCATCGAGACCGATCGACCGCACCGGGCGAACGGCGCCCTGGCGTTCCACGTGCTCGAGGTGATGGAGGCGGTTGCCACGGCGTCGCGCGATCACGTCGTGGTCGAGCTGTCGTCGCGGGTGGAACGACCGGACCTCGTCCCGGAGGGAGCGCGACCGGACTCCTGGTGACCACAGCAGGCAGGGTGGCGGATTTGTTGCCGAGAACCACAAAAGGCTTGCGGTCGCTGCATCCGTCCTGTTAGCGTCGCCGTCGCAGGTCGTCGAAGCGCTTCGCTTCGACCGCAGACGACGAGCACGAGGAGGTGCGCGATGGTGACGATCAACGAGGTGGCGAAGGCCGCAGGCGTCTCGATCTCGACCGTCTCGTACGCCCTCTCCGGCAAGCGGACGATCTCCGCCACCACCCGCGCCCGGATCGACCGCGCGGTGGCCGAGCTCGACTACCGCCCGAACGCCGGAGCCCGCATGCTCGCCGGTGCACGCACGGACATCCTCGCGCTGTCCGCGCCGATCCGACCGGACGCGCACCTGCCGACCCACATGCGGTTCGTCACCGCCGTCGTCGAGGCCGCTCGGGCGCACGACGACGACGTCCTGCTGCTGGCACGCGACGACGAGGTGACCGGCATCCAACGGGTCGCGCATTCGTCCCTCGTCGACGGCGTCGTCGTCCTCGGGGTCTCGACCGACGACGAACGCGCCGACGTCGTCCGCGCATCCGGTGTCCCTGCCGCCTTCGTCGGCGTGCCGGGGGACACCACCGGCCTGACCTGCATCGACCTCGACTTCGCCGAGGCCGGCCGGGCATCGGTCCGTCGGCTCGTCGCCGACGGTCACCGCAGCATCGGCGTGATCGGGCACCCGGCGACCTACGTCGAGCGGCACACCGGCTTCATCCGTCGCTTCGCGGACGCGTTCGACGACGAGTGCCGCGCGTCCGGGGTCGCCACCGTCGCGCATTACCCCTCCCTCGACCGGGTGGACCAGCGTGCCGCCACGGATCGACTCCTGGCGGAGCTGCCCGACATGACCGCGCTCGTGTTCCACTGCAACGAGCCGGTCGTCGACACGGTCCTCGCCCACCTGGCGTCCCGCGGCATCCGTGTCCCGGAGGACCTGTCGGTGCTCGCCGCCTGTGCGAGCTACGAAACCACGGTGATGGACACCCCGCTGTCCACCATCCCGCTCCCGCTCGAGGAGATGTGCCGCGGTGCCGTGGAGCGCACCGTCCGCCAGGTCGACGGCGCCCACGAGCCCGGCGTGACCCTCATCCCGCCACGGTTCACCGACCTCGGCAGCATCCGCCGGATCGAGTGAGCCCACCCCACCGAATGTGTTCATCGACGTGCATCGTCGAAGCGCTTCGACAACCCCGAGAACCACCGACGACCACCAACCCCTACAAGGAAGTAGCGACATGAAGAAGTCCCGTGTGCTCGGCGCCCTCGCCGGGCTGGCCGCGGCCGCAGTCGTCCTCAGCGGTTGCTCCGCCGGCGGCGGCGCCAGCGCCGCCGCAGACGGCAAGACCCTCAAGCTCTGGCACTACGAGTCCGAGGACTCCGCCATGGGCAAGGCCTGGAAGGAGTCCATCAAGGTCTTCGAGAAGGAGACCGGCGCGAAGGTCGAGTTCCAGGAGAAGAGCTTCGAGCAGATCCGCAAGACGGCCAGCCAGTCGCTCAACTCCGACCAGGCCCCTGACCTCATCGAGTACAACAAGGGCAACGCCACGGCCGGGCTCCTCGCCAGCCAGGGGCTCCTCAGCCCGCTCGACGACGCGGTCGAGAAGTACGGCTGGGACGACAAGCTGGCCAAGTCCCTGCAGACCACCGCGCGCTACGACGACAAGGGCGTGATGGGCTCCGGTTCCTGGTACGGCGTGCCCGACTACGGCGAGTACGTCGAGTTCTACTACAACAAGGAGCTCTTCCAGAAGTACGGCGTCGAGGTCCCGAAGACCATGGACGACCTCGAATCGGCCATGGCGAAATTCCAGGCAGCCGGCGTCACGCCGCTCGCCGAGTCGGCGGCGGAGTACCCGCTCGGCCAGCTCTGGTACCAGCTGGCGCTCCAGAAGGCCGACCGCGACTGGGTCGACGACTACCAGCTGTACAAGAACCCGGTCGACTTCTCCGGTAAGGAGATCAGCACCGCGACGAAGACCGTCAAGGACTGGACCGACAAGGGCTACATCTCGTCCGACTCCACCGGCATGAAGGCCGAGGACGCCGGAACAGCGTTCATCAGCGGCAAGTACCCGATGTTCTTCTCCGGCTCGTGGTGGTACGGCCGTTTCACCACCGAGATGCAGCAGGACTGGGGCACGTTCCTGTTCCCGGGTGCCGAGATGTCGCCCGGCTCCTCCGGCAACCTCTGGGTGGGCCCGACCAAGGCGAAGAACAAGAAGCTCGCCGAGCAGTTCATCGACATCACCCTGCGTCCGGAGATCCAGGCGATCATCGGCAACAACGGCGGGGTCCCCGTTGCGGCGGACGAGTCCGACATCACGGACCCGAAGAGCAAGGAACTCATCGCCAACTTCAACACGCTGACCGAGCGTGACGGTCTGGCGTACTACCCGGACTGGCCCACGTCGACGTTCTACGACCAGCTGAACGCGGGGCTCCAGAGCGTGGTCAACGGCAGCAGCTCCCCGTCGAAGGTCGACGACGAGCTCGGCCAGCAGTACGCGGACGGCGTCAAGGCCGTCACGGGCTGACCCGGCCTGGAGGCACGGTGCGGGTCCGCCCCGCACCGTGCCTCGAGCCACCCCCACCACCCCAGAACACCCATCACTCCCGGAAGGGAAGCCCGCCATGGCATCCAGTC
>JASCOI010000166.1 GCA_029959665.1 Microbacteriaceae bacterium PS02333 | reverse complement strand
GAACGGCGGGTGCTGCTCGGCGCTCTTCCCGCGCGAAGCGGCGGAGATCGCCGAGCACGCCGGCCGTGACGCGGCACTCGCCATGCGGCGAGCGATGCGCGAGACCGTCGACGAGATCGGCCGCGCAGCGGACGAGGCCGGGATCGACTGCGACTTCGTCAAGGGCGGCACCGTGCTCTACGCGCGATCGGCGGTGCAGGACCGCGCAGCTCGCGCAGAGGTCGACGCGTCAGCCGCCTTCGGCGACGACATGGACTACCGGTCCGCGCTCCCCGGCGACGCCGCCGGTTCCGTCGGGGTCGCGTTCACCCCGGACTGCGCGCGCCTACAGCCCGCCGCGTTGGTCCGTGGCCTGGCGGCCGCACTGGAGGCCCGTGGCGTCGTGATCGCGGAGCGCACGCCCGCCGTGTCGTGGGCTCCAGGGCGTGTGGTCACCACCTCCGGGACCGTCTCGGCCGGCGCGGTCGTCGTCGCGCTCGAGGGCTACGGGGCGACGATGCCGCAGACCAGGCGGCGGATCATGCCGCTGTACTCGCTGATGATCGCGACCGAGCCGCTGTCCGAGGCGGCGTGGGGGCGGATCGGGCTGGAGCACGGGCAGACGTTCTCGGACTACCGGCACCTGTTGATCTACGGACAGCGCACCGCGGACGACCGGTTCGCGTTCGGCGGCCGCGGAGCCCGGTACCACTGGGGTTCCACGATCCGGAACTCGTACGACCGGGTGCCGCGGGTGTTCCGCCACCTGCGCACGACGCTCGCCGAGCTCTTCCCCGACGTCGGTGACGTCGGGGTCACGCACACGTGGGGCGGCCCGATCGGGGTGCCCCGCGACTGGTGCGCCTCGGTGACCTGGGACGGTTCCGTGGGGTCGGCCGGCGGGTACGTCGGCGACGGGCTCTCGACGACGAACCTGGCGGGGCGGACGCTGGCCGACCTCGTGCGTGGGGTCTCGTCCGACCTGACGTCGCTGCCCTGGGTCGGGCACCACTCGCCGGACTGGGAGCCGGAGCCGTTGCGGTTCCTCGGGGCGAACGCCGGACTCGTGGCGACGGACATCGCCGATCGTGAGGAACGACTGACCGGGCGGCCGAGCGTGGCCGCCCGGATGCGCTCGAAGGTGACGGGGCACTGATGGCGGTCGTTCCTCCGTCGGCGTTCGACGTCGTGGTGATCGGTGCCGGGGTCTCCGGGCTCGCAGCTGCGCGGGCACTCGCGCTCGGCGGGCAGCGGGTCGTCGTGCTCGAGGCCCGCAACCGCATCGGCGGGCGCACCTGGACGGACGCCGCGCTCGGGGTGCCGGTCGACCTCGGGGCGTCGTGGATCCACGGCGTCGAGGGCAACCCGCTCTGGTCGTTGGCGTCGGCGTTCGGGATCGAGACCGTGGAGTTCACGGTCGGGAGCTTCCAGTTCGACGGGCGCCCGATCGCGTGGCACGACCCGTCCGGTGCTCGGGTGTCGGGTTCGTCACTGGTGGCCGACCTCCACTCGGTCGACGACCTCCTGCCTGCCGTCGTCGACGCCTCGCCACCGGGAACCACGTACGCGTCGGCTGTCGCGTCGGTGCTGTCGACGCTCGGGTGGACCGGCTCGCGTGCTGATCGCGTGACCGAGTACATGGCGCACCGCTCCGAGGACCTCTGCGGCGCGCCCGTCACCGACCTCGACGCCCACGGGCTCGACGAGGAGCACGTCGCCGGGGACGAGGTCGTGTTCCCCGGCGGGTACGGGCAGTACGCCGTCCGGCTGTCCGCCGGGCTCGACGTCCGGTTGTCGTCCGTGGTCCGTGCGGTGACCACCACGCCGTCGTCCGTCCGGGTCGACCTCGCCGACGGGTCGTCCGTGTCCGCGTCACGGGTGGTCGTGACCGTGCCGCTCGGGGTCCTCAAGGCCGGGGACATCACGTTCTCACCGCCGTTGTCCGATCCCGTCGCCGGTGCGCTCGACCGGCTCGGGATGGGTGTCTACGACAAGGTGTTCTTCCGCTTCCCCGCGGCGTTCTGGGACTCCTGGGTGATCCGGCAGCAGGGGGACGCCGGCGTCGACTGGCACTCCTGGTACGACATGTCCCGCGTGACCGGGGTACCGGTGCTGGCTGCGCTCGTCGGCGGCTCCGGAGCGCGTCGACTCGAGACGCTGTCCGATGCCGAGATCGTCGCCGAGGGGCTGGCGGCCCTGCGGTTGCTGTTCGGCCCATCGGTGCCCGAGCCCGAGGCCGTGCGCATCACCCGGTGGGCGGCCGACCCGTTCGCGAAGGGGTCGTACTCGTACCTGCACGTCGGCTCGTCCCCTGATGACCACGACCTGCTCGGGACACCCGTCGGTCGCGTGCAGCTCGCGGGCGAGGCGACGTGGGGCGACGACCCCGCGACCGTGCACGGGGCGCTGCTGTCCGGGTTGCGTGCGGCGTCGCGCATCCTCGGACGGGAGGTCCCGGCGGACGAGCTGGCCTCTACACTCGGCGCGTGAGCCCGTCGAAGGTCAGACACCAGCACGAGCACCGCTTCCCGGTCGCCGCCGCGATCCTCGTCAACCTCGCGCTCGCGCTGCTCCTGCCGAGCCGGGTGCTGTTCTTCCCGTCGTGGGTCGTGCCGCTCCTCGGTGTCCTGCTGCTCGTGCCCCTGATCGTGTTCAACCCGCGGCGGCTGTCCCGCGAGACGACGTGGTCGAGATGGCTGTCGGTCGGGCTCGCGATCATGCTCACGGTCGCGAACCAGCTCACCGTCATCCGGACGGTGATGGAGCTCCTCGTCGGCCATGCGGACGGCGGGGCCGTGCTGCTCACCGCGCTCCAGGTGTGGGTGAGCAGCATCATCGCGTTCGGGCTCGTCTACTGGGAGCTCGACCGCGGCGGGCCGGTCGCACGACGGCGCCCAGGGCTCTGGGAGTCCGACGAGGCGGACTTCCAGTTCCCGCAGGAGACCGACTCCCGTACCGCCGCGTGGCGTCCGGTGTACCTCGACTACCTCTACGTGGCGCTCACGAACATGGTGGCGTTCAGCCCGACCGACACGATGCCGATGACCGTCCGCGCGAAGATGATCATGGCCTACCAGTCCGTCGGCGGGTTCATCCTGATGGCCCTGGTCATCTCGCGCGCGGTCAACATCATCGCCTGACCGGTGGCCTGCTCGCTCGTTCCGTGTCAGGCGCCGTGTGCCTCCTCGGACACGGGCTGCCACTCCCGCCAGGTCGCCAGACGCGACTCGTAGTCCTTCTCCGCGATGCCGAGCGGCGCCTTGCCGAAGAAGACCCGCAGCGGCGGCTCGTCGGCGTCGACGACCTTGAGGATCGCCGAGCGGGTCGCCTCGGGCTTGCCCGGGTCCGACGCCGACGGGCGATTCGAGGCTGCCTCGCGCACGTCGGCGTAGGCGTCGATCGGTTCGCTCTGCTTCGACGACGGGCCGGACCAGTCGGTGGAGAACCCACCGGGCTCGATGAGGGTGACGTGGATGCCGAAGTCGGCGACCTCTTGCGCCAGCGACTGCGAGAGGCCCTCGAGCGCCCACTTCGACGCGTGGTACGCGCCGACGGTCGGGAACGCGCTGATGCCACCGATGCTCGACACCTGGATGATGTGCCCCGAACCCTGCTCGCGCATGATCGGCAGCGCCGCCTGCGTGACCCACAGCGCGCCGAACAGGTTCGTCTCGAGCTGGGCACGGACCTCGTCCTCGGTGAGCTCCTCGACCATGCCGAAGTGGCCGTAGCCGGCGTTGTTCACGACGACGTCGAGGGAGCCGAAGTGGTCGGCTGCACGCTGCACGGCGGTGAAGTCGGCCGAGCGGTCGGTGACGTCGAGCTGGATGCCGAGGAACGTGTCGGGGTACTGCTCGACGAGCGCCTGCACGTCGTCGGGGTTCCGTGCGGTGCCGGCGACGGAGTCCCCGCGCTCGAGGGCGGCTTCGGCCCACTCGCGGCCGAAGCCCTTCGACGCGCCGGTGATGAACCAGGTCGTGCTCATGTGTCCTCCTGTTGTCTGACGACGGTCACGCAACGCCGACGCCTTCCGAATCAGCTGGAGGTCCGGGTGACGGACGCGTCTTCCGGACGGGGCGCGGCGAACTCCAGGTTCACGTCGTCGGGATCCTGGACGGACAGGATCACGAGACCGAACGGCGGGAGGTCCGTCACCGCACCGTGCTCGATGCCCGCCTCGTCGAGCCGCGACACCGCATCGTGCAGGTCGTCGACCGATCCGACCCGGAAGGACACGTGGTCGAGGCCGACGCGGTCGGGATCGAACCGGTCACCCGACTCCGCCACCGGACGCAGTCCGAGGGTCTGGCCGCCGAAGGTGAACGAGCACCCGCCGTAGGTCCGCCACGGGTCGTCGTGGATCGTCGGGTCGTCGATCTGGTCGCTGAAGTCGCTCCCGGGCGGCATGCCGAACAGCAGCTCGTAGAAGGCCTTGCTCCGGTGGATGTCGGTGACGGTGAGCCGCACGTGCGAGAAGCCGAGCGGCACGACGATGGGATCGTTCATCCCCCCATCCTCGGCCGGGGCTCCTGGTCGCGTCCGGTCGGCTCCGGGAACCGGACACCGCTGAGCTCCTCGGAGACGGTCCACAGTCGGGCCGCCGCCGGTTCGTCGCGCATCGGCGCCCATGGCTCGCGCCGGGCTGCCGGTCCACCGAGCCCACCCGGCCACCGCGGACCGGTGAAGGCCCCGTCCAGGTCGGCACCGGTCGCGGCGAGCAGTGCGGGCTGCCCGGCGGAGTCGACCGTCCCGACGAGGAGCCCGCGCGACGACAGCCACCGGATGACCCGGACCGCGGTCGTGTCCTGCGTTCGCCCGACTTCCGGACGGGCGGCCAGGAGACTCGTCGGCGCGACACCCGGGTGGCTCACCGCACTCGTGATGCCCCAACCACCCGCTCGACTCCGTCTGCTGAGCTCGAACCCGACGAGTGCGCAGGCGAGCTTCGACGCTGCGTAGGCGCGGTTGCCGTCGTAGGGACGTTCGGACTGGAGATCCTCCCAGCCGATCCGGGTACGTCGGGCCGCGATGCTCGTCTGCATCACCACGCGTGCGCTGCCGGCTCGCAGGAGCGGGAGGAGCTGACCGACGAGCGCGAAGTGCCCGAGGTGGTTCGTGCCGAACTGCAGTTCGAAGCCGTCCTCCGTCTCCTGCCGCTCCGGTGGCGTCATCACGCCCGCGTTGCCGATCAGCAGGTGCAGGGGGTCGCCCTGCGAGCGGAGGCGATCGGTGAGTGTCGCCACGGAGGTCAGCGACGACAGGTCCATCTCCTCCAGCCGCAGCGCGGCATGCGGGTGCTGTTGCCTGATGCGGTCGACGGCTGCCTCGCCCTTCCGCCGGTTGCGGACCGGCATCACGACCTCGGCGCCGGCAGCGGCCAGCCGGGTGGCGATGCCGAGACCGATGCCGTCGCTGGCGCCGGTGACCAGGGCCCGTCGGCCGGTGAGGTCAGGGATCGTGACGTCGTCGTGGGTGCGTGGCATCGTGTCGTCTCCTCGTTCGCGGCACCTCGTGGCGCCTCGGTCGAGCATGCGCCGACCCCGTGCACGACATCCACGGCCTGACGATCCGTGGCTCGGACGGACGCGTCGCGAGAGGATGACGACGTGATCGATCGAAGCGCACTGGCGGACTTCCTCCGTGGTCGCCGGCATGCACTGCAACCGGAGGACGTCGGGCTGCCGCGTGGACAGCGTCGGCGGACCGCCGGGCTCCGTCGCGAGGAGGCGGCCCTGCTCGCGAACATGTCGACGGACTACTACGCGCGGCTCGAACGCGAACGCGGCCCACAGCCGTCGGAGCAGATGCTCGCCGCGATCGCGCAGGGCCTCCGGCTGACGATCGACGAGCGCGACCACCTGTTCCGCCTCGCCGGACACGAACCGCCGACACGGAGCGCGGGCGGAACCCACGTGTCGCCGGGGATGATGCGGATCGTCGACAGCCTGGTGGACACCGCCGCCGAGGTGTCGAACGAAGTCGGCGAGACCCTGCGACAGACGCCGCTCGGCATGGCCCTCGTCGGCGATCACTCGCGGTACACCGGCGACGCGCGGAGCTCCGGGTTCCGGTGGTTCACCCAGACGGAGGTCCGGGAGCTCTACCCGGTCGAAGACCACGCCTTCATGTCCCGGATGTACGCGTCCGGTCTCCGAGAGGTCGTCGCTCGGCGCGGTCCCGGCTCGCGGGCGGCACACCTCGCGGACACCCTCCTCGCGAGGAGTGCCGAGTTCCGGGAGGTCTGGGCGCTGCACGAGGTCGGGATTCGTCCGCGCGAGGTCAAGCGGTACGTCCACCCCGAGGTCGGGGAGCTGACGCTGCACTGCCAGGTGCTGCACGACCCCGAGCAGTCGCACGTGCTCCTCGTGCACACCGCCGAGCCGGGCAGCGTGACCGCGGAGCGACTCCGGCTGCTCTCGGTCATCGGCACGACCACCGCTGCTCGCTGAACCGCGGAGCCACCGAACCGCGGAACGGACACAGCACCTCGCGGGTGCGAGGTGCTGTGTCCGTTGTGTGGTGCTGTGCGCTCCTGGCGCGGGTGCTTACTTGATCTTGGCGGTGATGGTGGCGGTGCCGACGAGGAGTCCGCTCTTGACGGCGTCGGTCTTGAAGGTGCTGTTGAGCAGCTTCGCGGCGTCGCCGGAGACGTGGACGGTGGTGCCGGTGAGGATCGCGTTGTCACCCTCGAGCTGCAGCGGCTTCAGCGTCCCACCGTGCAGGCTGAACAGGTACGCGTTCGACGCGGCAACCTGCCCGTTGACCAGGACGTCACCGTAGAGCTTGGACGAGCCCGGGTTCACCACGAAGTTCTCCAGCGTCACCGTCGTGTCGCCGGCCTTCAGGGTCAGACCCGAGTCGTCGTGGTTCAGCAGGCCCTGCACGTACGGACGGTACTTGCCGTCCGGGCTCCAGTAGGTGACCGAACCCGAGGTGATCGGGAAGGACACGGCGCCGTCGGCGAGCTTGGCGTTGCCGGACACACCCGGGGTCAGCCCCAGCGTGGAGAGGGCGTCGGTGAAGCCCTTGTCGAGCGCGACGGAGGTGTCGCCACCGAGGACCTCAGGAACCGACGCGACCGGTGCGGGGATCTTCGACGACGACGACGCGACCGTGTGGATCGCCGGGGTGGAGGCGTTCGCGGCGGAGACACCGAACGCGGCACCGCCGAGGACGAGGGCACCCGTCGTGGCGAGGGTGA
>JASCOI010000165.1 GCA_029959665.1 Microbacteriaceae bacterium PS02333 | reverse complement strand
GTGCCAGCTGGCACCGAGCCTCCAGTCCGTCGTCGGTTCGCGACCGGACTCGCTCGCTCGTCTGCCGGACACGTCCAGCGCCGACGGGCAGTGTCGTGGGCATGAGTGACACCGCCGAGCAGGCTGCCCGTGAGACCGGACGACAGGCGAAACGCGCCGCCGACAGCCGCTGGTTCGAGCTCCTGGCGCGCGGCGGGTTCGTCGGGAGTGGTGTCGTGCACCTGCTCATCGGGTACCTGGCGATCCTGCTCGGGATCGGCGACGCCGCGGCGGGGAGCGGCTCGCAGGGGTCGCAGTCCGGCGAGACCGACCAGTCGGGAGCACTGGCGCAGCTCGCCGCGGTCCCCGGGGGCGTCGTGCTGCTCTGGATCGTCGCGGTCGGCACCGCGGCCCTGTGTCTGCGCCTCGTGCTCGAAGCGGTCATCGGGGGCCGCACGGACAGCACCCGGGCCTGGCTGAACCGGGCGAAGAACATCGGCAAGGCCGTCGTCTACGGCGTCATCGGGTACTCGGCCGGGTCGTACGCGCTCGGTGCCGGCAAGAGCTCGTCCGGGTCGACGAAGAGCGCCGCCGCGCAGGCGTTGGCGACACCCGGTGGGGTGTTCCTGCTGCTGCTCGTCGCCGCGATCGCCATCGCGATCGGGATCGGCCTCGTCGTCATCGGTATCCGCCGCTCGTACCGGAAGCAGCTCGTCACCCCGCCGAAGTCCGTCGAGCGGCCCCTGACCGTCGTCGCCGTGGTCGGCTACGTCGCGAAGGGCGTCGCGGTCGTCATCGTCGGCGTGCTCGTCGGCGTCGCCGCCTTCCGGAGCGACCCGGACCAGGCGACCGGGCTCGACGGGGCCTTCGACGCCCTGCACCGGATGCCCGGCGGGGTGTTCGTGCTCGTCGCGATCGGGATCGGGTTCCTGGCGTTCGGCATCTACAGCTTCTTCCGCGCGAAGTACGCGAAGCTCTGATATATTGGCGACGCTCGCTCCCTGCTGGGAGAGGAGAAGTCGGAGCCGGTGCATCTGGGGTATACCAGGTCCCGGCTCTTGCGCTGTGCGGAGTGCGCCGTCCCGAGTGCGCCGTCCCGAGTGCGCCGTCCCGAGTGCGCTGTCCCGAGTGCGCTGTCCTCACTGCCCTGTCCTGAGTGTCAGGGCCGCACGTGAACGGAGTCGAGCGAGGAGCCCAGAAGAGCGACGAAACGCCTGTCGCCGGAGAGCGCGGCGCCCGCTGCGCCGAGGACCTGGTCGGGCAGCCACAGCATCGGATCGAGCCCGGGGTCTCCGTGCTCGACACGGAACGTGGACGGAGCGACGAGTCGGCCCTTCAGCCCGCGGACGGTCCTGATGTCCCGGGCCATCAACGCCCGAGGGCGTGCCTCGAGCGTCAGGTGACACACGTCTTGCCGCGCGAGTTCCCAGACCAGCCGCTCGAGGCACACCGCTCGTGCGCGCTCTTCCCGCCGTAGGTCGGCGGGCGTGGCGACGACCACGAGGTGCAACGCCTCGAGCGCGCCGATGGTCTCGGAGATGTCGCGTCGTTCGCGATCGTTGAGATCGTGCCAGTGCAGCTTCCCTCGGGTCGGGCGCAACGACCGGAGAATGCGCCGGGTGGCCTCGACGTCATCGGTGTCGACGATCGAGGCGCCGAGCAGGTACGCGGGCGCATCGAGGTCGTGGGACCGGATGCTCTCGTCGCCCCAGGCGTGCAACGGGCAGATCATCGGGCCACGCTCGCACAGCGACCGGTCCGCGCGAGAACTGCGTGTATTTCGCGATCAGTCGCGGTCGCCGAACAAGCCCATGCCGTGCTTCGTGAGCACGTCGTAGGCATCGCCGAACGTCTGCGGCTCCGGCGCGTCCGGCTCGTACTTCGCCAGCAGCAGCCCGAGCAGCCCCTTGCCCGGCGCGGTCAACGGCCGTCGGCGCTCCCGGTCGCCCGGGCCCGTCCGCGAACGCTCCGGGTTCCGCGGGACGTACGGCTTCGCGACGTCCGGCCAGAGCTGCGGCTGCCGGGGGACCTTTCGATTCAGGACGTTCTGGATGCCGCGGGCCCCGGCGTCCCGGTGCGTGACCGGCTCGAGCCCGTGCTGCTGCGTCAGCGTGTGCACGATCGCGGCGTGGTGCATCGGGTCGTTCACGATCGTGCCCGGCTCCGTGTACGCGGACACGACGAACGTCGGTACGCGGCCACCGAGCCGGTCGAAGGTGAACCCCATCTCACCGGGGGCCGGCTTCCCCGAGGGCGGGACGGCCCCCGGCGGTGGGACGTGGTCGTAGATGCCCCCGTGCTCGTCGAACGTCACGACGAGTGCGGTGTTGACCGCATTGGAGCCCCGCGTCGAACGGCCGCCGCGGACCGCGCCGTAGACCTCGGCGAGCAGGGCCTCCGCCGCACGGACGTCGGACATCGCGCTGTCGAACGGCTCCTCGCCCGGGACCGCGACGACCTTCGGCCGGTTCTGCGGCGGGTGCATGTCGTTGTGGTCAAACACCATCCGGGGCTCGACGAACGCGTAGTCGGGCAGGTCACCGCTCGCCGCGTCCGCGTGGAACTGCTCCATGCTGCGGAAGTTCGTCTTCCAGTACCGCTCGATCGACGGGGCGTGCAGGAACCCGGTCAGGGAGACGACCTGCTCGGCGTCGAAGTACACGCGCCAGGTCTTCCCCGCGTCCTCGAGCCGGTTGAAGATCGTCGGCACGTCCGGGGCGTCGAGCCACTTCTGCGGACCGCCGTCCCTGGTGTTCGTGACGAATCCGTGCGAGGTGCTGGCGTGGAAGAACGACCGGTTGCAGAACGTCTGGGAGGGGACCGCGCAGTGCCAGTGGTCGTACACCGCGAAGGACTTCGCGAGCGTCGAGAACACCGGCAGCATCTCGGGGGAGAAGCCGCCCATCACGCGCGAGTACTCGGCGACCGTGGGCTCCCTGCCCCGTTCGATGCGGTAGTTGACGACGTAGTCGTGGACGAAGCCCGACATCGGCGGCGCGCTCGTGTCCGACGGTGCGTTGTACGGTGCCGCGTACCCGTGCTGCTCGGGGCGCTCGTTCGAGGCCGGGTCGACCACACCGAACCACTGCGTGTTGACGTGCGGGTAGAACTCGCCCGGGTCGGGGTCCGGCTGCGACATGACGTCGTCGGTCGATCCCTCGTAGACGTGTGCGGGGACGACGGTGCCGTCGGGGGCGGTGTTCGCGTACGTCCCGGACTGCAGCCCTTCGAACGACTGCCCCTCGCCGAGCTCGTCGTCGGTGTACAGCCGGCCGAGCACGTGGTCGAAGCTGCGGTTCTCGAACATCAGGACCACGACGTGGTCGAAGCCGGGTTCACGACGTTCCGGTAGCGGGGTGAACCCGTACCGCTCGTCCTGCGTGCGCCGGTCGTAGGCCGCCGCCGCACCGACCGCGCCCGCGCCGACGGCGGCACCGGCGGCACCGATCCCGGCGCGGCGGAGGAACGCCCGGCGTGAGTGCTGCTCGTCTGCCGACATGAGGGCAGTGTGCCGCACCGCGCGCACGCGAGCAACGAGCATCCTCAGACACGATGTCCCGCGGACGGGGGGCCGCCGGGGTAGCCTGGGCGACTGCCCGACCCGACGAGGAGAGACCAGTGAACGACGAGACCCCGCGCCACGCCGACCAGCTGGAGCACGCGGAGAACGCCGACGTCGTGGTGAAGGTCGACCGGATCGAGGTCGACGGCACGAACGTCCGCGTCAGCTCCATCGGCGACACCGGGGCCCGCCCGTTCGTGCTCGTCGCCGGCCTCGGCATCGCGTCGACCTACTACGAACGGCTCGCCCCGAACCTCAACGAGTTCGGACCCGTGCACGCCCTCGACCTGCCCGGGTTCGCCGGCGTCCCGAAGTTCCGCGGCGCGGTGTCGATCGAGCGGTACGCCGACGCCGTCGAGCGCGTCCTCGACGAACTCGGGCTCCAGGACCCGGTCCTCGTCGGCCACTCGATGGGCACGCAGATCGTCACCGAGGTCGCCGCGCGCCGTCCGCAGATCAGCGATCTGGTCCTCATCAGCCCGGTGATGGACTCGAACGCCAGGACCATCAGCGAGTCCGCGGTCCGCTTCGTGCGGTCCGCCGTGCACGAGCCGGCAGCGGTCCGCTGGCACGCCGTGACCGCGTACACGCTCTGCGGCTGGCACTGGTTCCGGAAGGTGCTGCCGAAGATGGTCGCGTACCGGATCGAGGACAGGGCCCCGAAGGTGCAGGCACGCACGCTCATCGTCCGCGGCGAGCACGACGCCCTCGTGCCGCGCGACTGGATCCGCCGACTGGCCAGGGTCTTCCCGTACGCCGTCCTCCGCGAGGTCGTCGACGGCGCGCACTCGGTGATGCACGCGCAGGCCGACGCGGTCGCGGCGCTCGCCGTGGCCCACGTCCGCGGGGACCTGCCCGACCGCGGGGTGTCCTCGTTGCAGCGCGTGCGGGACGACTCCACCGCGTCGGACCTGGCCCGGCTCAGCCCGGGCGATGCGTGGCTCGTCGTGAAGGCGCGGTTCCTGGAGCTGTTCGGGATGGCGAAGGGCGACGACGAGGTCCTCGAGGCCGGCAAGTCGGCGCACGCGGTCGCGATGGCGGACGAGGACGATGCGCCGGTGGCGCCGGAGGACCGCGCAGCGGTCGTCGACGCGGCCGCCCCGGAACTGGACGAGCACGGCCAACGCAAGGCCGGCTAGGAAGGCGACCGACGGGAGGCCCGTCACCGGTCTCGAGATCGGTGACGGGCCTCCCGTCGGTTGCGTTCCGTGCGCCCAGACGCGCTGTCAGGGTGTGATACGGCCCGGCAGCATGTCGGGCGTGAGCGCGTGCGCCTCCGCGATCACCTTGCGGGCCTCGTCGGTCTTGTCCCACACGTTCCAGAGCAGGACGCCGCGGACCAGCTCGTCGTCGTCGAGGTAGTAGACGACGCCGGTGGTGTTCGGCTCCTGCCAGTCCTCGACGGTCCGGAGGGACGTCGTGACCTGACCGACGGCCTCGTACCCGACGTCGAAGACGTCGGAGTAGAACATCGGCGTGTGGTCGTAGGTCTCGTCGGCGTCGGCGAGGTTCCGCCCCGCCTGTCGCCCCTGCTGCTGCGCGTTGTCGACGTGCTCGACGCGGCGGGTGCCGAGGATCCGGTCCGGGTACTCGGCCACGTCGCCGGCGGCGAATACCGCAGGGTCGTCCGTGACGAGCGTCGAGGACACCACGATGCCGTCGTTCACGGTGAGGCCGGCTGCGGCGGCGAGCTCGGTGGCCGGCTCGATGCCGAGACCGGCGAC
This sequence comes from Microbacteriaceae bacterium PS02333, assembly GCA_029959665.1. Taxonomy (GTDB): domain Bacteria; phylum Actinomycetota; class Actinomycetes; order Actinomycetales; family Microbacteriaceae; genus Curtobacterium; species Curtobacterium guangdongense. Next base: position 1,999 of record JASCOI010000165.1, on the reverse strand, counting down.
GACCGCATCGGCCTCGATGACCGAGCCGTCGTCGAGGGTGAGCGTCACGCCACCGTCGTGTTCGACGCCGGATGCGACACGTCGGCCGAGCCGGAGTTCCACGCCGTGGTCCACGAACCGCTGCTGGAACGCGGCGGCGAGCCCGTCGGGGAACATGTTCCCGCCGACGACCTCGTCCGGGTCGACGAGCGTGACGCGGGCGCCGTTCTGCACGACGCCCGACGCGATCTCGGTGCCGATGTACCCGCCGCCGACGACGACCACGTGCGCCCCGGCGTCGGCGAACCCCCGGAGCTTCCGGTAGTCGGCGGCACTGCGGTAGTCGAGCACGCGGTCGGACGGCTCGAGTCCGGGGAGCCCGCGGGGGTGGCCACCGGTCGCGATGAGCAGCTGCTCGTACCCGAACGTGCCGCCGTCGGCCGTCATCACGGTCTTGCCGTCGCGGTCGATCGACGTCACCACGGTCCCGAGCACGAAGTCCGCGCCCGTCTCCTCGGTGTGCAGGTCGACCTTGTCGTCCCAGCTGAAGTCCGGATCGGTCCAGAGCTTCTTCGACAGGGCCGGCCGGGCGTACGGGCGGTCGGCCTCCTCGCTGATGATCCCGATCGAGCCGTCCTGGTCGATCTCACGGATCCCCCTGGCGGCGGAGTCGGCGACCATCCCGCCGCCGACGATGAGGTAGCGGTAGTCGGTCATCGGCGCTCCGCTCTACGCGTGGGCCGAGGCGTCGGCGACCGCGGGGGTCGTCGCGCTCGCGAGCGGGGTGCTCGGCGCGCGGTTCTCGGCGCTGACCATCCACGCGAGCTGCTCGAGGCGCTCGATGAAGCCGTGCAGCAGGTCCGCGGTCGTCGGGTCCTCGTCGTCGACCTCGTCGTGCACGTCGCGCATGGTCCCGGTGGCCTGGTAAAGGCGCAGCGTGACCTGGTCGATCGCGTCGTGCGTGGTGATCTCGCCCTCGGGGAACTGGTCGAGGTGGCTCGTCGCCGCGACGGTGCTCGAGCGGCCGTCCGGCACGGCGTAGAGCGCACGCATGCGCTCGGCGGTGTCGTCGGCGAACTCGCGTGCGGCGTCGACGATCTCGTCGAGCTGCAGGTGCAGGTCGCGGAAGTTCGTGCCGAGGATGTTCCAGTGGGCCTGCTTGCCCTGGACGTGCAGGTCGATGAGGTCGACGAGGACGGCCTGCAGGTTGGCGGCCATCTTCTCGGATGCGTGCATGATCGGCTCCTTCAGCAGGTGTGCGCGGTTGGTGACCACTCCGGTCTACGCGCTGCGTCGGAGTCGCTTCACAGAGCACGGGCAGGGTCGTGTCCCCCCGCCGCGCGCAGCGGACAGGACGGACGCCCCGATCAGTGCGCTGGCGTCGTCGCGGCGGGGTCGATCTGGTCGACTGCGTCGCGCATCTGCTCGAGGAACACCGCGACGACACGGGCATCGGCGGGCGGCAGGCCCTCGGCGATGGCCATCATCCGACGGTGCATCACGCCGAGCGTCGCGCGGACCTCGTCGTCGGTCTCGGTCGTGGGGGTGATCACGAGCGCGCGTCGGTCGGTGGGGTGCGGCTCGCGCCGGACGTGGTTGCTCCGCACCAGGCGGTCGATGAGGATCGTCGTCGACGCGGAGGAGATCTTCAGGTAGGCGGCGAGGTCCTTGGGGCTGACCTGCCGGCCGGACCGCTGCGCCTGCAGCAGGTAGCGGACGGCGAGCAGGTCCGTCTCGCCCATGCCCATCGAGTCACGGGTGCGCCGTCGCATCGCGGTCTCGGCGGCCCGGTAGCGACGCAGGGCGTTGAGGACCGCGACGCCGCGTTGGGTCGCGTCGTCATCCGGGAACCAGTATCCGGATGCTTCCGTGATCTCCTGCGTGGACATGGGGTTCAGGGTAACCCGTCTCGTTGCTAGACGGTCTAGCGGCTTCCGTACCCCGGAACGGGCCGGGGGGGGGGGGGGGGGGGCGCCCCCCCCCCCCCCCGCGCGCCCCGGGGCGGGGGGGGGTTTTACAA
>JASCOI010000164.1 GCA_029959665.1 Microbacteriaceae bacterium PS02333 | reverse complement strand
CCGGCCCCCGCCACCCACGCCCCGCCCCACCACTCACCCACACGCCCCCCCCCCCGGAGGGGGGGGGGCTCTTCTATATTCGGGAGTTTCGCAAACTGGGCAGCCCAGTTTCGCAAACAGCCCCGTGGCGGTACCGGTGGGATTTGAACCCACGGTGGAGTTGCCCCCACACATGTTTTCGAGACATGATCCTTCGGCCGCTCGGACACGGTACCGAGAGAGAGTTTACACGATGCGGGAGGCCCCTCGCGACACCGCAGGTTGGCCTACCCTCCACAGGCGGTCGCCTCCAGGGCCCTTCCCACACCCACAGATTCCGCTCTGATCCAGCGTGGCCAGCGGGCGTACCGTCAGCGGCATGAAGTCCCGTACCCTCATCGCACTGATCTCCTCGATCGCCGGCGGCCTCGCGGTCGCTGGCAGCGCGGCACTCGGCGCTCGGGCCGGCGTCAAGGGGCAGCGCGCGGCAGCCCAGCGCGTCGTGGACATGCTTCCCACGCACGCGGACTGGTGGCGCGAGCGACTCCACCACGAAGGACAGATCACCTACCTGGCGATCGGCGACTCCGCGGCGCAGGGGGTCGGCGCGACGGTCCCGTCCCGCGGGTACGTCGGCCTGCTCGCCCGCCGGATCAAGCACCGATCGCGCAGCACCGTCCGCGTGGTGAACCTCAGCATCTCGGGCGCGACGACCTGGGGTGCGAAGAAGCAGCAGCTCCCCGAACTCCGCACGTTCACGCCGGACATCTGCACGGTGTCGATCGGGGCGAACGACATCGCCGACTTCAACCCGGACAAGTTCGAGCGGAACCTGCGCGAGATCTACGCCGCGGTGCCCTCGCACACGATCGTGGCGGAGCTGCCGTGCATGTTCGTTCCCGATCGCGAGCGCAAGGTCGCCGTGGCGAACGAGATCGTGCACCGGGTCGCGGACGAGCTCGGACTGACGGTGGCGCCGCTGCACGCGATCACCAAGCGGGTCGGGCTGCGTCGGACCTTCTTCAACACGTACGGGGACCTGTTCCACCCGAACGACCGCGGGTACGAGATCTGGGCGAGCGCGTTCGAGCCGGCGATCGACGCACGCGTGGACACCGTCGCGGCGATCCGCCACTACCTGTCGGTGCGGGAAGCCGAGGACCTCGGGCGAGAAGCCGGCGCGGTCGCGAACGCTCGAGCGGAGCGGGACACCGGCGGGGCGGACGACCTGGACCAGGCGCACCGGCCAGGTCGCATCGACCGGCTCCGGCAACGCATGACCGGATCCGTCCCGTTGCCCGGCGAGCAGGGCCGCGACGACGAGCGCAATGAGCCCAACGAGCACGACGAGCACGACGACCCGAGCACACCGGACGCAGCGGACGCACCGGACGAGCGCCCGGGTGATGTCGGCGGCGCCGCCTAACCTCGTCCCATGGCCCGCCCCCAGTCTTCCTACCGCTGCTCCGAGTGCGGCTGGACCACGATCAAGTGGGTCGGACGCTGCGGCGAGTGCCAGTCGTGGGGCACCGTGGAGGACACCACCGCCACGACGGCCAGCGCCCGCGGCACCAGTGCGGTCGCCGTCACGGGGACCCGCATCGCGCAGCCGATCACGCAGGCCCGGGTCGGTGCGGTCCCTCGTTGGCGTTCCGGCATCGGGGAGTTCGACCGCGTCCTCGGCGGCGGGATCGTCCCGGGTGCCGCGGTGCTCCTGAGCGGCGAGCCCGGCGTGGGGAAGTCCACACTGCTGCTCGAGGTGGCCTCGCGCGCCGCCGCGTCCGGCAAGCGGGTGCTGTACGTCAGCGCGGAAGAGTCCGTCGACCAGGTCCGGCTGCGGGCCGAGCGCACCGGGGCGATGCACGACGACCTGTACCTCGCGAGCGAGGTCGACCTCGGCGTCATCCTCGGGCAGATCGACCAGGTCCAGCCAGACCTCCTCATCGCCGACTCCGTGCAGACGATCTCCTCTGCGACGATCGACGGCATCGCGGGCGGCACGTCGCAGGTTCGCGAGGTCGCATCGACCCTCATCCGCGAAGCCAAGCAGCGGAACCTGCCCGTGCTGATCGTCGGGCACGTGACGAAGGACGGCTCGATCGCCGGTCCGCGCCTCCTCGAGCACCTCGTCGACGTGGTCTGCCACTTCGAGGGCGACCGGCAGACCGCGCTCCGGTTCGTCCGCGCGCTGAAGAACCGCTTCGGCCCCACCGACGAGGTCGGTTGCTTCGACATGGCCGGCGACGGCATCCACGAGGTACCCGACCCGAGCGGGCTGTTCATGTCCCGCAACGGCGCTCCCGTCTCCGGCACGTGCATCACCGTCGCGATGGAAGGTCGCCGCGCCCTGCCGGTGGAGATCCAGGCCCTCGTCGTCCCGAGCTCCGCCCCGCAGCCCCGTCGTGTCGTGAACGGTGTCGACTCCTCACGCGTGGCGATGCTGCTCGCGGTGCTCGAACGCCGTGCGGGCATCAAGCTCTCCGACGCGGACGTCTACGTCTCCACCGTCGGCGGGATGAAGCTCACCGAGCCGGGCGCCGACCTGGCGATCGTCCTGGCCCTGGCCAGCGCCGCTCGGGACCGTCCGTACCCGCACACGCTCGCAGCCATCGGCGAGATCAGCCTCGCCGGCGAGATCCGACCGGCAACGGGTGCCAAGCAGCGCGCGAACGAAGCGAAGCGCCTCGGCTTCACGACCGTACTCGGCGCGGACGCCGAGCACCTCCGCGAAGCGCTCCGCGTCGCGTTCTCACTGACGAAGTCCGTGCGCGAACGCGAGCTCGACGCCGCGTTCTGAACCACCGCCCTGGAGCGTCATCGAGCGGACCGGACCGGCGCGCCCAGGTGAGCCGAGCCTCCCGTGTGGAGCGTGAGCCGCTCGTCCTCGACGCCCAGCCGCGCCACCGACGAGGCGAAGCCGCGGCGGTCCTTCGACGCGAGCACTCCGATGATCGCCGCGACGGCGAGCGCGAACGCGACCAGCCCGGACAGGGGAAGCCCTGACGCCGACACGGCCGCCCACCCGCCGGAGCCGAGCGCCCAGCGGACGAGTCGCTGCCAGAGCGCCGGCGAGGGGACCGGACGGACCCGGATCACGTGCTCCCCCAGCGTACGGCCGGTCACGAGCACGACGGCCAGTTGCGCCGCAGGAGCGACGAATCCGGCGACGAACTCGAGTGCGCTGACCATCGGGTCGTCGAGGTCGGCCTGCATCAGGGCGGCGACGAACCCGATGCCCACCGTGAGCAGGCCGGTGGTGAACCAGATCGCGAGGACGTCCGACAGCATCCCGAAGAAGCGACGCCCGGCGGTGACCGGTCGGGCCTCACTGACGCCGGAGGGACGGCGCGACCCGACGAAGATGCCGATGAGCGGTGCGAAGAACGTGCCGAACGCTGCGCCCGCCGTGTTCGCGATGAGGTCGTCGACGTCGAACAGTCGGTACGAGCACGGGTAGAGGAACCAGTCGCCGGTGAGCTGGGTGAGCTCGATGACGAGCGACACCACGAACCCGGCCGCGGCACCGACGAGGAGTCCGGCGACGACCCGCCGACGCAGCACCGCGTGTCGGACCAGCGCACCGAGGGGCGCGAAGAGCAGCACGTTGAAGACCACCTGCGCCATCGCCGGGTTCCCGAGGAGCGACCGCGGGCCGGAGATCCCACCCTCTCGGGCGATGTCGTGCAGGAACGCGAACGGGTGCAGCTGCGGACTCGCGGCCACCCGGCACGTCGCCGCGGCATCGTTCGGCAGCGGCAGGAGCGTGTACGTCACGAGGGCGAGTGCGTAGACGAGGGTCGCGAACGCGAGCAGGCCGCGGCGGAAGCCGAGTCGTCCGTGCCGGCGGTACTCCGTCGCGGCCCACGGCACGAGGGCCGCCACCGCCAGGAGGGCGCCGAAGACCAACGCGACGACACCCGGCATGATCGAACCCATCCAGTGACGCTATCCGCGGAGCGCGCTCCGTGCCCGGTGTCCCGAAGAGTCAGGCGCGGAGGGCGTCCAGCAGATCGGCGGGGTCCGCCTGCATGGTGTTCGGGCCGGCGATGTCGAAGAAGACGCCCTCGAGGGAGTCGAGGTGGGCGGCGAGGAACTCCTCCAGCCGGGCTGCGTCGTAGACCATGACCTGCCGGATCTTCTCGTCCGGCACCATCGCCGTGTACGCGTCGGCCGACGAGAACAGCAGCAGGATGCGCTTCTCCGACCCCTCGCGCCCGAAGACGCGGACCTGCATGTCCTTCTTGCCCGTGACGAGTCGGGGCACGATCACGATGTCGTTCCGCAGCGCGAACGCCACTGCCGCCACGTCCTGCTTCGCGAGGGCTTCCTCGAGCTGTTCGCTCCGGAAGCGCTGTTCCTTGTCTGCCATCACCATCAAGTTCATCAGATTTCGGCCCAAGGAGGCGAACTGTCTGGTCGTGGGGCCAAAGACCCTGTAGGTTGAGGGAACCGCTTCTGCGGCGCCCAACGTCCGGGCGGGGTGGTGACACTCCCCCGACCGGACTGCACAGGGTCACTGGCTCAGGCCTGACCCCGAACCCGTCCCGCCGGCACCTGCCCGCGTGGCGCATCATCCTCGTCGACATACGACGAGGCTCCGTCTGCGTGTCATACCGCGATGGAAAGCAAGAACAGTTAAGGAAACGCCATCATGGCAACTGGAACCGTCAAGTGGTTTAACAACGAAAAGGGCTTCGGGTTCATCGCCCCGGACGACAACAGCGCGGACGTCTTCGCGCACTTCTCGGCGATCTCGGGCAGCGGCTACCGCGGTCTCGAAGAGAACCAGAAGGTGGAGTTCGAGATCACTGAGGGCCGCAAGGGCCCGCAGGCGGAGAACATCACCGTCATCGGCTGAACCCCAGGGGAACGCTGACCGTCATCCGGTCGACTGACCCCGAACACGACCGCGGTCGGACTCGATCGAGCCTTCGTCATGACGAAGTTCGATCGGCCGGCCGCGATTGTGTTTGTATGACGAAAACCCGGACAACAGCAGCCCTCTCCGCCGCCGCCCTCGTCGTGGTCGCCATGGCGGGGTGCGCGCAGATCCAGCAGCAGGTCGGCGACGCATGGTCCGTCACGTACGAGGTCACCGTCGACTCTCCGGACGCGACCCCGCTCCACGACGTCAGCTACGTGGGCGCCGAGAGCCGTGGCGATTCGCCCGAGACCCACACTGCCAAGTCGACGTCGACCAAGGCGACCGAGGGCGAGAACACCAGCTGGACGCACGAGTCGATCGTGCTCGCGGAGGACGACGCATCGGTGCGGGCCACTCCCCCGGCGGACCGCACGGCGAGCTGCCGGATCCTGCTCGACGGCAAGAAGGTCCTCGCCGAAGAGCACGGTGGCGTCGGTCAGGTCGTGCGGTGTGAGGCGACGACGCCGAAGTTCGGTTGAGCGGCCTCAGTTCAGGATGAACTGCGCCGAGTCCTTCGCCGTGATGTTCCCCACCGCGACCTGCAGGTGGTAGCTCGCTCCCCCGCCGGTCACCGACGGGCGAGAGGCATCACACGTCGATGCCGACGACCGCGTCCGGTCCCACGCGATGGCCGGCGTGGTCAGGGTCTGCCCGGCCTTGATCGTGACGTCCTGGTTCGTCCCACCGGTCTGGCAGTCCTTCGACGACCAGTACTGCTCCTCGCCGGAGCTGATCGTCAGGACCTGCTGCGACGACCCCAGGTCCATGTGGCAGGAGTTCGATCCGGTGTTCGAGATCGACATCGCGATCTTCGGGTCCTCGGTGGGGCCGTACGCGCTCTTGTCGAGGACCGGCTTCAGCGTGATCTGGTCCTTCGAGCACGTCGACCCGCCGGCGGCGGAAGCGGGCGCTGAAGCGGACGCGGATGCCGACGGCGCTGCCGGTGCGCCAGCGGACGACGACGAAGACGACGAAGACGACGAAGCGGCGGAAGACGACGAAGAAGAGGGCGACGCCGACGGCGCTGCGGCGGTCGACGCCCCGTTCCCGCGCCCCACGACGATGAGCACGACGACGACCACGATGAGCAGGATCACTCCGGCCACGGTGGCGCGGCGGCGCCAGTAGACGCCCGGCTTCTGCGGGCCGACGGGGTGACGGAACGAGGACATGCGCACAGGGTAGACAACGCCCGGCACGGCACGACGGAACCCCGCCGAGGACGACCCGAAAGCGTCAGAGGATCTTCAGCATGCGGGTGTTGCCGAGCGTGTTCGGCTTGACCCGGGCGAGGTCGAGGAACTCCGCCACGCCCTCGTCCGACGACCGGACGAGCTCCGCGTAGACGTCCGGGGACACGACGCTCTCGCCGATCTCGAGGTACCCGTGCTTCGTGAAGAAGTCGACCTCGAACGTCAGGCAGAAGATCCGCGCGACACCGAGTTCGCGGGCATCGTGCTCGAGCGCTTCGAGCATCCGGTGCCCGACGCGCTTGTGGATCCAGTCCGCGTCGAGGGCGAGCGTGCGGACCTCGGCGATGTCGTCCCAGAACACCGCGAGGGCACCGCACCCGATCGGCACACCGTCGGGACCCTCGGCGATCCGGAACTGCTGGATCGAGCCGTAGAGCGCGACGTTCTCCTTGCCGAGCAGGATGCGCCGGTCGACGTAGGGGGCGATGAGGCGCTGGATGTGCGGGACGTCCGACGCCAGCGCCGGTCGCACGAGGATGCCGTGGTCGTCCCGTTCGTGGAACGCGTGCTTCCCGTGCTCAGTCATCTCCCCAACCATAGTGCTCACGGGGTACGGCTCCCTGGGCTGCGCACATGCGTCGCCGCCTACCGTCCAGGACATGCCTCAGATCATCGAGACCATCGACGTCAACGTCCCCGTCAGCGCTGCCTACGGGCAGTGGACCCGCTTCGAGGAGTTCCCCGCGTTCCTCAGCGAGGTGGAGAAGATCGTCCAGGTCGACGACACCACCACCGACTGGACCGTGAAGGTCGCGGGCCAGGAGCGCGAGTTCCGCGCGAAGATCACCGAGCAGCACCCGGACGAGCGGGTCGCCTGGGCGGTCAAGGACGGCGACACCGACCACGCCGGCGTCGTCACGTTCCACAAGCTGTCCGACAACGAGACGCGCGTGACCGCGCAGATCGACTGGCAGCCCTCCGGCTTCCTCGAGAAGCTCGGCTCCGCCGTCGGCATCGGTGGCCACGCCATCAAGAAGGACCTGCAGAACTACAAGGAACACGTCGAGTCGGCTCCCACGGACGCGGGCTGGCGCGGTGACGTCCAGGCCTGAGACCCGGCCGAAGACACACCGGGGGGGCCCGGGGCCGGCGGGCCCCCGGCCCCCCGGGGGGGGGTGGGGGGGGGGGG
>JASCOI010000163.1 GCA_029959665.1 Microbacteriaceae bacterium PS02333 | reverse complement strand
GCCCGGCCCCGCGGGGGGGGGGGGGGGGGGCCCCCCGGGCGCGGGGGGGGGGGGGGGGGGGGCCCCCCCCCCGCCCCGCCCGTCCAGCAGTGGACGCGCCCCGTCAGTGGAACTGCGGGACGATCAGGTAGATGCCGTAGAGCACCACGGCGCCGCAGACGACGAAGCAGGCGATGGCCGCTGCGCGCAACCCGCGCACGGCGGTGGTGGCGCCCTGCGGGTTCGGGAACCCTGCGGTCGCGGGGCCGATCGTCCCGTCGTCCTTCACGGTGAACTTGCCCTCGCGGGTGTCGGCGGCGCTCCAGAAGCGGAGGCCGACCGAGTACACGGCGACGACGAAGCATGAGGACACGACGGCGACGAGCGCCACGGTCAGGAAGGCAAACCAGTCGATACCCATCAGCGACGACCCCCCTTGCGTGCGGCCATGCGGCGGAGCGTCCGCTCGCGGCTCAGTTCCTCGCGACGGGCGGCCACGGTCTCCGCGCGCTTCTTGCGCTGCAGGTCACGGAGCTCCTTGCGGGTGAAGACCGCGTTGGCGGCCACGTCGACCTCGATCGCGGCAGCGGAGCCGTGCGGCTTCCGGAGCGACCAGAGGTACAGGCCGAGGATCACGGCGGCACCGACCAGCGCGTCGATGACGAGCCCGACGACGCCGAACCGGGCGATCCCGGACGCGACCGCACCGACCGCTGCCGACGCGGGCAACGTGATGAACCAGGCGATGACGATCTTGCCGGCGGTGGACCACTGGATCTTCGAGCCGCGACGACCGAGGCCGGCACCGATGATCGAGCCGGACGACACCTGCGTCGTCGACAGCGCGAAGCCGAGGTGGCTGGAGGCGAGGATCGTCGCAGCGGTCGAGGCCTCTGCGGCGAAGCCCTGCGTCGCGCGGATCTCCGTGATGCCGGAGCCGAGCGTGCGGATGATCCGCCAGCCGCCGGTGTAGGTGCCGAGGGCGATCGCGAGGGCACAGGCCACGACGACCCAGAGCTGCACGCCGCTGTTCGACGACTGCGCGCCGGACGCGATGAGCGTGAGCGTGATGACACCCATGGTCTTCTGCGCGTCGTTCGTCCCGTGCGCGAGCGACACCATCGACGAGGTGAAGATCTGCCCGATCCGGAAGCCGCCGCGCTCGTTCGGGAAGACCGGGCGCCGGGTGATCCGGTAGGCGATGCGCGTCGACAAGTACGAGACCAGCGCGGCGATGACCGGCGACAGGAACGCGGGGATGATGACGACGGTCATCAGCGCGAGGTAGTTGACCGACTGGAACCCGGCGCCGACGATCGCGGCGCCGATGAGCCCGCCGAACAGCGCGTGCGAGGACGACGACGGCAGGCCGCGCAGCCACGTGATCATGTTCCAGACCACCGCGCCGATGAGCCCGGCGAAGATCATCTCCGGCGAGATCGCGACGCCGCCGGGACCCTCGTTGATGAGGCCGTGCGAGATCGACGTGGCGACAGCGGTGCTGAGGAACGCACCGACGAGGTTGAGCACCGCAGCGACCGTGACCGCCACCTTGGGCTTCATGGCCCCGGTGGCGATCGGTGTCGCCATCGCGTTGGCGGTGTCGTGAAATCCGTTTGTGAAGTCGAAGAAGAGGGCCAACGCGATGACCAGGACGACTATGAGTGTGATGTCCACCGCGGGCAAGTGTCCCAGTCCCGGGCGTTCCGAGCAAACCCCGATCGGTAACCCGCTGTTCATGTCGACTGCAGACTCGTTCAGGTTCGGAAGCATTCCGATGGGAGAATGGGTCCATGGACACCGTCGAGCTCCTCATCCTGCTGGTCGGATCGCTCGCGGTGACCGGCTTCGCACGGGCGAAGGGACTCCCCGCTCCTCTGCTCGTCACCGCGGTGGCGCTCGCGGCGTCGTTCCTCCCAGGGCTGCCCCCGATCGAGATCGATTCCGAGGTCATCCTCACGCTGATCCTGCCGCCGCTGCTCTACTCGGCGGCGCTCGACGTCTCGTGGCAGAGCTTCCGGTCGTCGATCAAGCAGATCCGTCGTCTCGGCATCTTCCTGGTCATCGTGACGGCGCTGGCCGTCGGCCTGGCCGCGTACATCATCATCCCGGACATGGACTGGCCGGCGGCCATCCTGCTCGGGGCGATCGTGGCGCCGCCGGACGCGGTGTCCGCGGCGGCCATCGGCCGGAAGCTCGGACTCCCCCGTCGCGTGATGACGGTGCTGTCCGGCGAGAGCCTCATCAACGACGCGGCGTCGCTGACCCTGGTGCGGGTGTTCACCCTCATCGCCGCGGGGACGTCGCTCACCATCTGGCAGGACCTCGGCATCTTCGGGCTCGCCATCGGCGTTGGACTCGCCGTCGGTGGGGTCCTCGGCGTGCTCGTGCACTGGATCCGGCAGCGCATCAACGACCCGGTGGTCGAGACGATCATGAGCATCCTGCTGCCGTTCGTCGCCTACATCCTGGCCGAGGACCTCTCCGGGTCCGGCGTCATCGCGGTCGTCACCGCCGGCCTGTACATCGGCTACAACTCGCCGAAGGAGGGGTACGCCACCCGCCTGCAGGAGCGTCCGCTGTGGACGAGCATCGACGTCATCCTCGAGGGCTTCGTGTTCGCGCTCATCGGGCTGCAGCTCAACACGGTCGTGCAGGACCTCATCAAGAGCGAGCGGAGTCTCGGGCAGACGATCACCGCGGCCGCCGTGGTCCTCGCCGTCGTGATCGTCGTCAGACCGCTCTTCGTCTTCGAGTCATACGTCCGGAACCGCTTCAACGGCCGGTGGCTGCGGCCTCTTCGGATCCGGCTGTCGCGCGGGCATCCGTCACTGCGGTGGATCCGCGGCTCGGCCGAACCGAAGCTGAACTGGCGGGAGCTCACCGTCATCTCGTGGACCGGCATGCGGGGCGTGGTGACGCTCGCAGCAGCCGTCTCGGTGGTGGCGAGCCCGGTCGCGATCAAGGCCCAGGACACCATCTTCGTGATCGCGTTCTTCGTCACGGTCGGCACCCTCCTGTTGCAGGGGCTGTCGCTGCCGTTCGTGATCCGTCGCCTCAAGGTGCAGGACCCGGCGGAGGGCGAGGAGGACATCCGGAGCGAGATGCGCCTCAACCAGCGCACGACCGAGGCCGCGATCCAGCTCCTGGACGACCGGAAGCCCGAGTGGTCCACGCAGTTCGGCGCCGATGCCGTCGAGGCGGTGGTCTCCCGACTCAAGGCCCGTCTCGAGCGGCAGGCGGAGACGTTCCGTCGTGATGCCGAGGAAGAGGAGTCCGAGGAACGGAACGCCCCCGTGCGGCTCAGCGGCGCGCAGATCCAGGACATCCGCCGCGAGCTGCTCGACCGGCGTCGCGAGATCGTGCTCGAGGAACGCGAGCGCGGCAACCTCGACGAAGAGGTGATGCGCCGGGTGCTCGTGACGCTCGACGCGGAGGAGCTCGCGATGGACTCGGCCCAGGCGTCCCGCAGCCGGTCCTAGGCGGCCCGGCAGCGGTCGGTCTGCCCGGGCCGCGGTCAGCCGTGCGGCGTATCCTGGCCCGACCCGACACGAGAACCAGGAGCACAGCGCCGAGTGAGCACGCCGCGGAACGACGTCCCGAAGAACACCGACACCCCGGACCGTTCCGGCGGGGCGCAGCCCAAGCCCGTTCCGAAGAAGCGGACCACCCGCCCTTCCGCCCGAGGCACGAAGCCGCGTCGGGGTTCGAAGGTCGCCGGCTCCTCGCGTCCGAAGCAGCGTCGTCAGGCCCCGGTCCCGGCGCCGCAGAAGATCAGCGCCTACCGCCGCTGGTACGGCACGCTGCACCCGTCGCTCCAGCTCATCGGCCTGCAGCTCTGGATGCCGCTGTTCTTCATCGTCGGCTTCTGCCTCTGCTACGTCTTCGCGTTCCACGCGCCGCACCCGCACGACGTGCCGATCGCCCTCGTCGGCAGCGACCCCGGCTTCGTCGCCGCGGTGCAGAAGGCACTCCCGGGCGAGTACGCCTTCCACACGTACGACTCCCTCGTCGCCGCCAAGCGGGACGTGATCGCCGGGTCGATGGCCGTGGCGTACGACCCTTCGACGAACGAGTTCTTCAAGGCGAGCGCCCACCAGTTCCAGGTCGCGAGCCTCGTGCCGGCGACGCTCTCGGCCGTGCTCACCGCCATCGGTGTGGCGACGCCGAAGATCACCGAGCTCGCCGCACTCCCCGCGTACGACGAGTACGGCACCGTCGCGATGTACGTCATGCTCGCGTGGTGCATCGGCGGCTACATGGTGTCGATGTTCATCGGCATCATGGGCGGCCCGCTCCGCCACCGCACCAGGATGGCCGTCATCGTCATCGGCGGGCTCGTCATCTCGCTCATCACGAACACGCTCGCCGGGCCCGTCGTCGGCGCCATCCACGGCCACTGGATCGAGCTCGTGCTCATCGCGTGGGGCTGGATCGTGGCGATCGGCCTCGCCGTGAACGGCCTGAGCTACTTCGTCGGCCGGTTCATCGCCGCCCCCGCGATGATCTGCTTCGTCTTCCTGTCGATGCCGTCCTCGGGTGGCGCCTACCCGAAGTGGTTCATGCCGGAGCCCTTCGCTTGGCTCAACCACGTCGTGGTCGGCTCGAGCATGGTCGACATGATCAAGCACCAGATCTACGGCGTCGGCCCGGGGCCGGCGCGTGGGCTCATCACGATGGGCTGCTACGCCGCGGCCGGCCTGGTGCTCATGTACTTCGGCAAGAAGTGGTGGGAGCACCGCCGCATCCGTGCGATCGTCACCGGGCGCACGACGATGTTCATGGACGCCCAGACCGCCAACCGCGAGTTCCTCGGCAAGCAGCGCGACGTCGAGCTCGAGCGCCACGGGCTGACGTCGACCGAGACGGGCACCCTCAAGGTCCTCCGCGACGACGAGTTCTGGGAGGACGAACGCGCCGCAGGGGACGTCTTCACTGGTGGCCGCGACGGTCTCGAGAACGAGCCGCTGACGACGAGGAGCATCCCCATCGTGCGACAGCAGGTCCGGGACGCCGAGGGCGAGCGGCAGCACAGCCGGCACGCCGCGCGCTGAGCGGTATCCTGAGGCATCATGACCCGCAGCGCCTGGCACCGTCTCCTCATCACGCTCGTCGTCGTCTTCCTGGCGCTGACCGTGGTGTTCTACGCAGCGAGCGTCATCCTCGCGCCCGCGGACGGCCGGAACACCGCTGGGCTCTTCGTCGGCTGGGCGATGTTCTCGATGGTCGGCGCGATCGTGTTCGGGATCATCGACTTCTTCGTGCGGCCGCTCGGTGGCCGGAGCGGTGACGCCGACGTGATGGCGGCCGCTGAGGAAGCCCGGACCGGCAGCACCCGCACGCAGCGCTAGGCGTTCGGCGCGTCGACGCCGACCCCGGTGAACCCGGCGACCGTGGCGTTGTCCTCGGCGAACGTGAACCGCGCTGCGACGGTGCCTCCACGCAGCACTTCGGGGAGCCAGTACTTCGCGTCGTCCCACATCGCGTCGTAGGGAACGTCCTCGAGCGGAATCCACCGCGGCTCGAGCTCGTCGCTCGCGACCGGCGTGCCGGACCAGACCCGACAGACGAACACGTCGGAGAGCTGGGACCAGGACGGCCGGAACGGGAACCGGTAGTCCAACGTGCCACGAGCCTCCAGATCGGCCGGGTCGAGCCGCAGGCCGACCTCCTCGGCGACCTCGCGGACGGCGGTCTCGACCGCCGTCTCCCCCGGCTCGCGCTTGCCGCCGGGGCCGACCACGCGGCCGCTCCCGAGCCCGCGGCGCTTCTCACCGACCAGCACCGACGACCCGGAACCGTCGTCACGGAGCAGGTACACGACGACGACGCGGGGGTGCTGGTTCTTCGTCTCGTCGCGCTCGGTCACGTGTCCAGTGTGGCCGATGATCTGGCGTACGCTCGTTCCATGGCAGGTGTGCTGCGGGGGCACCATGGCTGAGCACCGGAGATTCGGGCGCAGCCTCGAAGTGCTGCGTGCCGAGGCGGCGGAAGAGATCTCGATGATCGTCGAGCATCGCTCCCGGCAGGGCGACGACCCGTGGGAGTTCATGCCGATGCTGCCCACCGTGGACGAGCAGGTCGTGCTCATCCTCCGCGAAGAGGCGCTCGAGCTCGATGCCGCGATCGGGCAGCGGAGTGCGCAGTGGTCGATGCACCCGGCGTCCGGCCAGGGCACCCAGCTCGGCGAGGAGTACCACCGCCTACGCCGAATCGCACTGCAGCACCCCGAGCTGACCGAGGCGGTCTGGAAACTGATGGGCGCCTTACCGGAGCAGCGCTGAGGTGGGGTTGGATGGCTGCATGACCGCCACCGTGCTCGCCGTCCTCAACCAGCCCTCCCGCGACGCCGCGCCGCACGATCCGTCCGCCGACGCCTTCACGTTCGCGGCTCCGCTCGAGGAACACATCCAGGTGCAGGACCTCGGCATCATCCGTGGCGACGGCGTCTTCGAGACGATCACCGTCGTCGACGGTCGCCCGCAGGCCCTCGAGCCGCACCTCGCCCGCTTCGAGCGGTCCGCCCGCATGCTCGACCTGCCGCTGCCGGACCTCGACGCATGGCGCCGCGCGATCGAGGCCGTCTGCGCCGAGCTCGACCCCGTGCACGAGGCGTTCGCGAAGACCGTCCTCACCCGCGGCGTCGAGGGCTCCGGCCGTCCGACCGGGTGGGTGTACGCCGCCGCGTCGCCGGACTCGACCGCCGACCGGACCGAGGGCATCTCGGTCGTCACGCTCGACCGCGGGTACCGGCACGACGTGGAGCGCACGTCGCCGTGGCTGCTGCAGGGCGCGAAGACGCTGTCCTACGCGGTGAACATGGCCGCGCTCCGCGAGGCCGCCCGCCGCGGGGCCGACGACGCACTGTTCGTGTCGACGGACGGCTACGTGCTCGAGGGCACGCGCGCGAACCTGATCATGTTCGTGGGTGGTCGGCTCGTGACACCGCGCACCGACATCGGGATCCTCGCCGGCACGACGCAGGCGGATGTCTTCCGCTTCGCCGAGCAGGCCGGGATCGAGACCGCCTACGAGCTCGTCACCATGGACGACCTGCGCGCGGCCGATGCACTGTGGCTCGTGTCCAGTGTCCGGCAGGCCGCGCCGATCCGGCTGGTGAACGGGGACCAGGTCGCGGTGGACGCCGAGCTCACGACCCGCATCAACGACTTCCTGCTGGCGCGCGAAGCCTGATTCCGCAGGGCGGAGTCCTGACTCCACACCGCGGCGGAGCGGGGGGGGGGGGGGGGGGGGGGGGGGGGGGGGCCCGGCGGCGGCCGCGCCGCGCCCCGCCCCGGGCGCGCCCCGG
>JASCOI010000162.1 GCA_029959665.1 Microbacteriaceae bacterium PS02333 | reverse complement strand
TCAGCAGGCCCTGCACGTACGGACGGTACTTGCCGTCCGGGCTCCAGTAGGTGACCGAACCCGAGGTGATCGGGAAGGACACGGCGCCGTCGGCGAGCTTGGCGTTGCCGGACACACCCGGGGTCAGGCCCAGCGTGGAGAGGGCGTCGGTGAAGCCCTTGTCGAGCGCGACGGAGGTGTCGCCACCGAGGACCTCGGGAACCGACGCGACCGGTGCGGGGATCTTCGACGACGACGACGCGACCGTGTGGATCGCCGGGGTGGAGGCGTTCGCGGCGGAGACACCGAACGCGGCACCGCCGAGGACGAGGGCACCCGTCGTTGCGAGGGTGATGGTGGTCTTGAGGGACTTGCGCATGAGGGTTGATCCTTTGCTGTGGTGGGCTCCTCCGGCATGCTCCTGTGCATACGCCGGCTGTGTGTATCCAGATCGCCGGCCGAACTTGACCGGAGAGCGCCCTGGGCATTTGCCCTGTGCAGATGATTCGGCACCCCTCCGGGATCGGATTGGACGAGTTTCTGGAGCCCTTTCGACGGGCGGTCCGTACCGTGGAGGAATGGCGACAGAGCAGCTGCAGAGCACGGAACGCATCCGGGCGATCGACGCGTGGTGGCGGGCCGCGAACTACCTGACCGTCGGGCAGATCTACCTGATGGACAACCCGCTGCTGTCCCGTCCGATCGAGCCGGAGGACGTCAAGCCACGCCTGCTCGGACACTGGGGCACCTCGCCGGCGCTCAACCTCGTCTACGCGCACTGCAACGCGCTCATCGCATCGTCGGACCGGCAGATGCTCTACGTGTGCGGCCCCGGGCACGGCGGACCCGCGATGAACGCGAACGCCTGGCTCGACGGCACCTGGCAGGAGCTGTACCCGGGCACGACGCTGCAGCAGTTCTTCCGGCAGTTCTCGTTCCCCGGCGGCATCCCGTCGCACGCCGCGCCGGAGACCCCCGGGTCGATCAACGAGGGCGGTGAGCTCGGCTACTCCCTGGCGCACGCGTACGGAGCGGCCCTCGACAACCCGGACCTCGTCGTCACGTGCGTGGTCGGCGACGGCGAGGCGGAGACCGGTCCGCTCGCCGGGTCCTGGCAGGCGCACACGTTCATCGACCCGGTCGCCGACGGTGCCGTGCTGCCGATCCTCAACCTCAACGGGTGGAAGATCGCGAACCCGACGGTCCTCGCCCGCATCCCAGGCGAGGACCTGACGGCGTACTTCCGCGGGCTCGGGTACGACCCGATCGTCGTGGACTCCGCCCGCGTCGAGGACGACCCGTTCGCGGTGCACGCCCTGTTCGACGGGGCACTGCGCCGGGCACTCGCGTCGATCGACGACATCCAGGCCGCTGCGCGCGGGCAGGCCGCACGCGCGGCGGCCGGCGAGATGGCCGGTGCTGCGGACCTCCGACCGCGCTGGCCGATGATCATCCTCCGGACGCCGAAGGGGTGGACCGGGCCGAAGGAGGTCGACGGTCAGAAGGTCGAGGGCACCTTCCGCGCGCACCAGGTCCCGCTGCCCGCCGTCCGCACCGACGACGGGCACCGGGCGCAGCTCCAGGAGTGGATGGAGTCCTACCGTCCCGACGAGCTGCTCTCCGAAGACGGTGACGGCATCGGACTGCTCGAGGCGATCCGTCCGTCCGGCGACCTGCGGATGAGCGCCACCCCGCACGTGAACGGCGGGCGTATCCGGACCGCACTCGACCGGCCGTCCGTGACCGACTTCGGGGTGCCAGCCGGGTCCTCGGCGTCTTCCACCGGCACCCTCGGTCCGTGGGTCGCGGCCCTGACGGCGCGGAACCCCTCGTCGTTCCGCCTGTTCGGGCCGGACGAGACGATCTCGAACAAGCTCGATGCCGTCTTCGACGTGACGAACCGTGTCTGGCGCGCCGGCAACGGTCCGGACGACGAACACCTCGCCCCCACCGGACGGGTGGTCGAGATCCTGTCCGAGCACCTGCTCGAGGGGATGCTCGAGGGCTACGTCCTGTCCGGGCGGCACGGCATCCTGAACACGTACGAGGCGTTCGCCCACATCATCGACTCGATGGCCGGGCAGTACACGAAGTGGCTGGAGTCCTCGGCGGAGATCGACTGGCGCGCGCCGGTGTCGAACCTCACGATCCTGCTGTCGTCGCACGTCTGGCGCCAGGACCACAACGGGTTCTCACACCAGGACCCCGGGTTCCTCGACGTCGTCGCGTCGAAGCAGCAGGACCTGGTCCGGATCAAGCTCCCCGCCGACGCCAACACCCTGCTCGCCGTCGCCTCGCACGCGATGGAGACGACCGACCGCATCGAGGTCATCGTCGCGGGCAAGCACCAAGAGCCGGTGTTCCTGTCGATCGACGACGCCGTCGCGCACGCCGCCGCCGGGTCGGGCGTCTGGGACTGGGCCGGGACCGAGGACACGATCGGGCACGCGGACGTCGTGCTCGTCTCGGCCGGTGACGTCCCGACCGTGGAGACCGTCGCCGCAGCCGACCTCATCCGCCAGCACGCCTCCGACGTCGGCGTTCGGGTCGTGAACGTCGTCGACCTGCTGTCGCTCGGGGATCCGCGGAAGCACACGCACGCCCTGTCGGACGAACGCTACGACGAGCTCTTCCTCCCCGGCACGCCCGCGGTGTTCGCGTTCCACGGGTACCCGGCGCTCGTGCACCAGCTCACCTACCGCCGACACGGGCACGACGACCTGCACGTGCACGGCTTCCTGGAGCAGGGCACCACGACGTCCCCGTTCGACATGCTGATCCGGAACGAGATGGACCGGTTCGCGCTCGCGCACGACGCGCTGACGCGGGTGGCGGACGGGTCCGACCGGTTCGGGCCGCTGCTCGCGCGGCTGACCGAGGCTCGGGACGCGGCGCGCGCCTACGCCTACACGAACGGCGAGGACCACCCGTCCGTCGCCGACTGGCACTTCACGGGGTGGCCGCAGGACGACGCCTGACGACTCCCTCCTGCACAGGCCGGGAGGCACGCATCACCGTCCACAGACCGGCCGTCGGGTCGTCGGTGGTCACGTCCAGCGCTCCAGGCTGTCCGGCATGGACGGCACTTGGATCACGTGGTCGAGCGCGCTGATGTCGATGGTCAGCACGTGCGGCGCGGTCGCTGCGCTGGTCATCACCGTCACCGAGGGGCGAGCCAGCAGGCGAAATACGGACTTCTTGGGTCATCGCGACCTGTGGTGGCAGCGTTGGACGTGGGTCGCCGACCGGGTGACCTCGGACGCCGATCATCGTCAGCACGCAGCATCCCTGATGGTGCATGCACTGATCACCCGAGACTGGGTGACCGAGGACGACCACTGGATGCTCCGAGAGTTGGAACTGCGCGAACGCCGCGACGAACGCGCCGTCAGGAAGGACCCCAGCGATGATCTCTGATGAGAGTGACGCCTCGTTCAAGCGACATCTCGACATCCTCGAGTTCACCACCCCGCCCCTCCTCGCCAGCGACCATTACGGTCCCCTGATGCGCGCGCAGAACGCCGAGCAGGAGCTCCTGGACGCACGTGCCGAGTGGCGGGAGCGACAGGAGCGGGCTCGGGCGCGCAAGCTCAAGGACGAGGCGTCGTTCGCCGACTGACGTTCGGGCGGCGTGGCACGCTGGACGGGTGTCCGACCTCGTGATCCCGGCCCCGTCCGTCCCCACCGTCCCGACGTCCGCCGGCGAGCGCTTCCCGGTGCGGCGGGTCTTCTGCGTCGGACGGAACTACGCCGCGCACGCCCGTGAGATGGGCCACGACCCGGACCGCGAGCCACCGTTCTTCTTCACGAAGCCCGCCGACGCGATCGTGGTCGACGGCGCGGACACCCCGTACCCGACGATGACCGGGCAGCTGGAGCACGAGGTCGAACTCGTGGCAGCCATCGGCGTCGGCGGGGCGGACATCCCCGTCGAGTCCGCGCTCGACCACGTCTGGGGCTACGCCGTCGGGCTCGACCTGACCCGGCGCGACCTCCAGGCCGAGGCGAAACGACTCGGGCGCCCATGGGACCTCGCCAAGGGGTTCGACGCATCCGCCCCGATCGGCGTGCTCGTGCCGGCAGCGACGGTGGACCCGACCCGCGGCTCGATCGCACTCGACGTCGACGGGGCGCCCCGGCAGCGCGGCGACCTCGCCGACCAGATCTGGTCCGTCGCCGAGGTCGTCGCGACGCTCTCCCGGTTCGTGGCACTCGCGCCGGGCGACCTCGTGATGACGGGCACCCCGGACGGCGTCGGTCCGATCGACCGCGGCGCCGTGCTCCACGGGACGATCGACGGCGTGGGGACGGTGTCCACCCGCCTCATCTGAGGATAACCGCGTTTCGTGCGTGTAAAGGCGACCTGGGAGCACTCGGAGCCGCGGAGCGTATCACTGTCGGTGACGCCGTGTCGGGAACCGGCGTCGTGGTTCTCATTGACAGGGACAGCGGGACCGAGCACGGTCAGGACGGTCGCCGCGCGCCCGGAGACGGTAGGTGCCGACGTGCTGGAACACGACCTGCTCGCGACGTCCTGGACGTGGGACGGCGACGAGCCCATCGACGAACGGGTCCGTGCGGTCGGTGACGCCGGGTTCGCCGGCATCTCCCTCGCACTGGACGACCTGCACGAGGTCCGCGCCACCATCGGCTTCGGCTCGCTCCGACGCATGCTCGACGACGCCGGCATCGTGTGGATCCAGCTCGGCACGCTCGGCAACTGGTGGACGTGCACGAGTCGCACCACCGGCGAGGACGCCGACCGCGGGGTCCTCCTCGAGGCGGCAGCATCCCTCCGCGCGTGGCAGGTGGTGGCGCGCGCCGACGTCACACTCCCTGGCGTCTCCCCCGCCGCGATGCTCGACGACTGGGTGGTGCTCGCGACCCAGGCCGAGAGCGTCGGCGCGCAGCTCGTGCTCGAACCCGAACCGTGGTCGAACCTGCCGACGGTCGAGCGCGCATCCCGCTTCGTCGCGGCCGCCGGTCACCAGAACGGCGGCCTGTTGCTCGACGCGATGCACGCGCTGCGCGGTGGCTCCACGCTCGCGTCGATCCGGCAGGGCATCGCACCGTCGACCCTCGCCGCGGTGGAGCTCAGCGACGGCTTGCTCTCCACCCCGAGCGGCATGACGCTCGCGGACGAGTCGCGCGACGGCCGGTACCTCCCGGGCGCCGGTGCCTGGGACATCCCCGGGTTCATCCGCGTCGCTCGGGAGCTCGGGTACGACGAACCGTGGGGAGTCGAGGTCCGGACCCCTGCGCACCGGGCGCTCCCCATCGCCGACGCACTGCGGACGGCTGCGGCGGCCACCCGAGCGGTACTGGACGCCGCCGATGCGTACGGCGCTCCGGCCGCGCCCGCGATGCCGACGTCTCCCGCCCCGACCTCGGCGGTCGACTACGAGCCGCAGCACCGTCCTCGTCGGGAGACTGGTTCAGGGACGCCCGCGTAACGTCGCCGGCATGAGCGATCAGGCACCCCAGGCGGACGAAGCACTCCTGCGCGAGTCGCAGCAGGCCATCGACGACGCAAAGGCCGCAGCGGCCGACGTCGTCGAGCCGGACGAAGACGAACTCGTCGACGAGGGTCTCCCGGTCGCGGACGACGCCGAGCCGTCCGACGGTCCCGCTCCGGCGGCCTGACCGACCCCGGCGAACGCGCGGCCGGAACGTCAGACGATCTCGACCACCCGGACGGTGACGTCGTTGGGCCGTCGACCGGCGACGTCCTGGACGCGTCGGACCACGACGTCGCGCACGGCCTTGGCGCTCCCGATGGCCGACGTCCCCGCGTCGACGGCGACGACGACGCGCACCCGGAGCACCTCGCCCTGGTCGTCCACCAGCACCGCACCGCCGTCCCGCGGCAGGTCGAGCACGGACCGGACGTCGCGGACGAGCGCGGCGAGACTCGGCCCCGACGGGATCACCGACCGCACCCCGGGGACGGCGAGCACGGCCTCGGTCGCTGCGCGGGAGAGCGCACGGGTGTCAGCGGTCACGGGTTCCTCCCGGGAGCGAGCAGGTCCGCGACCCGGACGGTGAGGGAGCGTACCTCGAACGGCGCGTGCTCCGCGAGGACGCCGGCCACCATCGTGCGGAGCTCGTCGGCACGGCTGCGGATCGGGGCGGCGGGATCGACCACGATCGCGACCTCGACGTCGACCGGTCCACCGGGGATCGACAGGTCCCCCGTGAACCGGGTCCGACGAACGAGGACGCCGGGCAGCGTGTCACCGAGCGCACGGATCACCCCGCGGATCGCCCCCTCGGTCACGACGAGCGTGCTGGACGGGTCGTCGTCGGGCACCGGGATGTCCCGGCCGGCGTGCGCGGTGGTGCGGATCGAGGCGAGGACACCGGCGATCCACCGCTCGTCGGCGCCGTCGGCAGCGCGGACGTCCGCGTCGAGCAACTCCGACGATGCCGCTCGCAGCTCGCCGAGACGCACGAGCGCCGCGCGGGCAGCCGCGTCCGCCTCGATGTCGTCCCGCACGGGATCCCGGCCGGAGTCGAGGTACTCCGAGAGCTCGTCGAGCGTGAAGGCGCCGTACCGGTCGTCGACGTCGTCGTCGGTCATCGCCACCCCTCCATCCGCTCGAGCACGGTCCGGCGCGCACGTGCGAGCAGCCCGCGCACGCTCGCCGCCGACAGGCCGGTCTGCTCGGCGATCTCGGCGTAGGACGCGCCACCGATCTCGCGCAGCACCCACACTGCTCGCTGCGCATCCGGGAGGTTCTGGACGACCCCGGCCAGCGCGTCCACCTGCATGCGTGTCGCGACGACCTCGTCGACCGGGCGGTCGTCCGACGCCTCGGGCAACGCCTCGAGGTCGAGGTGCGGGTGGCGGCGGCGGAGTCGGTCGAGCGCCTTGTTCGCCGCGATGCGGAACAGCCACGTCCGCACCCGGTCCGGCTCCTCCACGCTGTCGATCCGTTGCCAGGCCAGCAGCGACGCTTCCTGCACGGCATCGTCCGCTTCGCCGTCGCCGTGCCCGAGGATCCGGGCGGCGTACGCACGCATGAGCGGGCCGTACCGGCGGATGAGCACGCCGAACGCGGCGGCGTCTCCGTCCGCGGAACGTTCGACGAGCGACCCGTCCGACAGGGACGCCAACTGCGTGTCCTCGGTCAGGGTCGGGCCTCTCGGATCGGATTCCGGTTCTCGCGTGACGAATTCGGGGTTCGGCACGTCTTCAGTACGTGCCTACCATCGGCGCCTGCGTGCTGATGGTCTCGAGCGCGCCGTGGCCGGTCATCCCTGAACGACCGGTCACGGCGCTTCTGCGGCGGCCCGGGGGGTCCCAGATCCGGCGCCCGGGCCGGCGTGCCTCGTCGCCCACCGCGCCCCGG
>JASCOI010000161.1 GCA_029959665.1 Microbacteriaceae bacterium PS02333 | reverse complement strand
CACCCCCGTTAGCCCTACCGCCACCGCCGCACCCCTCCCCAACAACCCCCCCCCCCCCCCCCGCTATGCGGCTTCCTACGCGCGAAACGACCCACAGCCCCGGCCGTGTTTCCGAGAGCAGAACGCGTGTTTCGAATCGGTAAACAAACCTTTCAGTAAAGAAGGTTGTCCGTTACTGTCCTCGACATGAGCACACGCGGACGCACTCCAGGGCAGCCGGCACTGCTGCGCGTGCTGAACGACCGCGCCGCCCTCGCGCTGCTCCTCGACGACGGCCCGATGACCCGGAACGAGATCGCCCAGCGCACCGGGCTCAGCAAGCCCACCGCGGCCGAGATCATCCGCCGACTCGAGGCAGCAGGCCTCATCCGGGAAGCCGGCACCGAGTCGCAGGCCGGCCGTCGTGGCCCGAGCGCCGTCGTCTACCAGGCGATCACCGACCGGGACCTCGCCGTCGCGGTGGACGTCCAACTCATCGACGTCCGATCGACCGTGGTCGACGCGACCGGCCGCACCTACCCCGTCGCCGAGCACCGGATGTCGGAGACCGAGATGCAGGACCCCGGCGAGGACATCGTCGCCGCAGCCGTCGGTCGTGCCGCAGCAGCAGCCGGCGTGGACCCCGACCTCGTCACCGCCGTCGCGGTCGGTGTGCAGGCCTCCGTCGACCACGCCACCGACACCCTCATCTTCACCGACGGCCTGCCCGGGTGGCCCCGCGAGCAGGTCTCCGAGACCCTGTCGAAGCAGCTCGGCGTGCAGGTGCTCGTCGAGAACGACGCGAACCTCGCCGCCATCGCCGAGCGGAACATGGGCGCCGGCCGCACCCCGGAGAGCTTCGCGCTGTTCTGGATGGCGGAGGGCCTCGGCATGGCCCTCGATCTCGACGGCCGTCTGCACACCGGCGCATCCGGTGCCGCCGGCGAGCTCGGCTACCTGAGCGTGCCCGCCGACGCGCTCCCCCTCGACCCGACGGCGACGATCGTCGCGGACCTCATCTCCGAGTCCGCGATCATCGCCCTCGCCGCCGAACACGGGATCACGGCGCCGGACGGCAGTGCTGCCGACTGGCGCCAGGTGCTCCCGCAGCTGCCGGGGCTCCCCGAGCAGCACCCGTTCACGACCGCCCTCGGCGAGCGCGTCGGGCACAACGTGCTCCCCGCCCTCGCCGTCGCCGATCCCGAGACGGTCGTCCTGCACGGCCCGACCGGGATCGCGGGCGGTCCCGCACTGGCCGCCGCCGTGACCGCCTGGCTCAGGACCCGCACCCGCTGGTCCACCGCCGTGGTGGCACCGGGCGTCCCCGACACCCCCGTCCTGCACGGCGCACGACACGTCCTCATCGACGTCGTGCGTACCGCGCTCGGCGACCGACTCGAACGCATCAGTGACGATGCGGCCGAGACGGCCACCGCCGAGCACGCCTGAACCGCACCACCCACCCGCACCACTCGAGGCACCACATCCCCAGCCCTGTCCGAGGGCTCTTCGGCGCGCCCGGATCCGGCACCACACACCCGTGTGACGCCGACCGGTCCGCCGAGGCGAGAGCAGAGAGCGAGTTCCGCAGTGTCCCACTCACCGAACCGGCGGGTCATCCGCCGCATCCTCACCGCGACCGCGGTCGCGACCACCGGCGCACTCGTCGTCGCCGGCTGCAGCTCCGGCAGCAGCGCGTCCTCGATCGACAAGACCGCCCCGAAGGAGCTCAAGGGCACCGTGTCCCTGTGGCACTTCTTCACGGGTCGCGAAGCCGGTGTCGTGAAGAGCGCCGTCGCCGGCTTCGAGAAGGCGAACCCCGGCGTCACGGTCGACATCCACGCCGGTCAGGACGACGAGAAGCTGCAGAAGGCGATCTCGTCCGGCCAGAACATCGACGTGGGCCTGTCGTACTCGACGGCGATCGTCGGCAGTTTCTGCTCGTCGGGCGCCTTCCGCGACCTGTCGCCGTACATCAAGCGCGACAAGGTGGACCTGTCCGACATCCCGAAGGCCGTGCGCTCGTACACCGAGTACAAGGGCACGCGGTGCACGCTGCCCGCCCTGGCCGACGTCAGTGCCCTGATGTACAACAAGCCCGCGATGGCCGCCGCCGGCATCACGACCCCGCCGAAGACGCTCGACGAGCTCAAGGCCGACGCGCTCAAGATGACGACGTACAACGCGGACGGCTCGATCAAGCAGCTCGGCTTCAACCCGCTCATCGACTTCTACGAGAACTCCCCGGAGCACTGGGCGCCGATGATCGACGGCACGTGGCTCGACAGCAAGGGCAACAGCGAGATCGGCACCTCCGCGAACTGGAAGAAGCTCATCCAGTGGCAGAAGGACTTCGTCGACGAGATCGGCTACGACAAGCTCAAGGCCTTCACGTCGGGCCTCGGCCAGGAGTTCGCCGCCGACAACGCGTTCCAGACCGGTCAGGTCGCGATGCAGATCGACGGCGAGTACCGCACGGCGTTCATCAAGGACCAGAAGCCGGACCTCGACTACGGCACCGCGCCGACCCCGGTGATGGACGGCGTCGGCAACTACGGCTCGACGTACATCGCGGGCAACGTCGCGGGCATCGCGAAGGGATCGAAGAACCCGGAGCTCTCCTGGGCACTGCTGAAGTACCTGTCGACGAACACCGACGCGCAGGTCACGATGGGCAACGGCCTGAAGAACATCCCGACGCTCACCTCGGCGTTGCAGTCCCCGAAGCTCGAGGTCGACGAGAACTACAAGACGTTCGTCGACGTCGCGGGCAACAAGGACACGATGACCTCGCCCGGCACCGCGGACGGTGCCGCCTACATCGGCACCTTCACGAAGTTCTGGCAGGCGTACCAGGAGAACGGCGGCGACCTCGACGCCAAGCTGAAGAAGCTGGACTCCGACATCGACAACGCCAACCAGCTGGCTGGTCCGTGACCATGACGGACCTCACCACCCCGGAAACCGGCAGCCTGGAGGCGCGGCCCACCCGCGCCTCCCGGCCGCCGGCCCCAGCAGGGCCCGGTTCGACGGCCCCTGGCAGCCGGCCACGCCGGCGCCGCTCCGCCGAGTCGCGCCGTCGGCTCGTCGCGCTGACGATGCTCGCCCCGGCCCTTCTGGGCCTCGTGGTCTTCTTCGCCTACCCGCTCGTCGCGAGCGTCTTCTACTCGTTCACTCGCTACAACCAGCTGCAGGAACCCCAGTTCGTCGGCCTGCTGAACTACCGGTTCCTGTTCACGCAGGACCCGCAGATCTGGCCGGCCGTCGTCAACACCGCGTGGTTCGTCGTCATCCTGGTGCCGGTCCGGATCGTCTGCGGGCTGCTCGTGGCCGGCCTCCTCAGTCGCGCGAAGACCGCGACCGGGTTCTGGCGCACGCTGTTCTACCTGCCCGCACTGGTCCCGCCGGTCGCGAGCGTCGTGGCCTTCGTGTTCCTCTTCAACCCGGGCACGGGCCCCGTCAACCAGATCCTGAAGGTCTTCGGGATCGACGGGCCGCTGTGGTTCAACGACCCGGCGTGGTCGAAGCCGTCGCTCGTGATCATGGGCGTCTGGGTGATGGGCGACATCATGATCATCTTCCTGGCGTCGCTCCTCGACGTGCCGCGCGACCTGTACGAGGCCGCGTCGCTCGACGGCGCGAACGGCGTCCAGCAGGTGCGGCACATCACGCTGCCGACGATCGCCCCGGTGATCGGGTTCGCCGCCGTGACGGGGGTGATCGCGGCCCTGCAGTACTTCACCGAGGCGGCGGTCGCGTCCGGGGTGGCGTCGGGCAAGGCGACGATCGGTGGCGGCACGGCGGCGCAGCTCGGGTACCCGGGCACCTCGCTGCTGACCTACACCGAGTTGCTCTACCAGCACGGGTTCGCGAACTTCCAGTTCGGGTACGCGTCCGCGATGGCCGTCGTGCTGTTCGTGGTCACCGCGATCGTGCTCGTGTTCACCATGCGCCGAATTTCCGTATTCAGGCCGGAGGCCGACCAATGAACACTGCCCGTCCCGAGGAGTCCTGATGACCGCCGTCTCCCAGTCCCCACTCGCCCGGGCGCCCCGTGGTGCGGCGCCCCGCACGGGCAAGCCCCGTCGGAGCCTGCTGCTCTGGATCGCCGAGCACGCCGCACTCGTCGCGCTCGGTGTCCTGACCCTCGCCCCGATCGTCTTCGTCGTCCTGACGTCGCTGATGTCGAGCAACCAGGCGCTGACGGCCTCGATCATCCCGAAGCCGTTCGACTTCTCGAACTACGCCAGGGTGTTCAGCGAGCTGCCGCTCGCCCAGTGGTTCGGAAACTCCGCGCTCTACGCCGTGCTCGCCACCGCGTTCATGCTCCTGAGCTCGGTGCCGGCCGCGTACGCGCTCGCGCAGATCAAGTTCAGGGGCGCGAACCTGATCTTCACGGTGATCATCGTGGCGATGCTCCTGCCCCCGCAGGTCACCGCCGTGCCGGTCTACGTGATGTGGTCGCACCTGCACCTCACCGGGACGCTCTGGCCGCTGATCCTGCCGAACCTGCTCGGCGACGCGTTCAGCATCTTCCTGCTCCGGCAGTTCTTCATGACGATCCCGAAGGAGTACGGGGACGCCGCGCGCATGGACGGCTGCAGCGAGTGGGGCGTCCTGATGCGGGTCGTCGTCCCGATGGCCAGGCCCGGCATCGCGTCGGCGGCGATCTTCATGTTCTTCAACTCGTGGAACGACTACTACGGCCCGCTCCTCTACGCGTCCGAGAACCAGGCCGCCTGGCCGGTCGCGTACGGACTCGCGACGTTCCGCGGCCAACACGGCACCGACTGGTCGATGACGATGGCGATGACCGTCGTCGTCATGGTCCCCGTCGTCGTCATCTTCTTCTTCGCACAGAAGGCATTCGTCGAGGGCATCGCGCTCACCGGCGTGAAGGGATAGCACCACAGTGAAACTCGCAGTCATCGGTGGCGGTTCCACCTACACCCCCGAACTCGTGGACGGCTTCGCCCGGCTCCGCGACCAGCTCCCCATCGACGAACTCTGGCTCGTCGACCCAGATCCCGAACGCCGGGAACTCGTCGGCGGTGTCGCGAAGCGGATGTTCGCGCACGCCGGTCACCCGGGCACCGTGCACGTCACCGACGACGTCGTCGCCGGGGTGTCCGACGCCGACGCGGTCATGTTCCAGCTCCGCATCGGCGGACAGGCCGCCCGGCAGCAGGACGAGACCTGGCCGCACGAGGCGTGCTGCATCGGGCAGGAGACCACCGGCCCGGGCGGCTTCGCGAAGGCGCTCCGCACCGTGCCGGTCGTGCTCGAGTACGCCGAGCTCGTCCGGAAGCACGCGAAGCCGGACGCCTGGATCGTGGACTTCACGAACCCGGTCGGCATCGTCACCCGGGCACTGCTCGAGGCCGGGCACCGCGCCGTGGGCCTGTGCAACGTGGCGATCGGCTTCCAGCGCCGCTTCGCCGCGGAGTTCGGTGTCGCTCCCGACCACGTGCGCCTCGACCACGTCGGCCTGAACCACCTGACGTGGGAGCGTGGCGTGCACGTCAGGACCGCCGACGGCGAGCGGAACGTCCTGGCAGAACTGCTGGCGGGCGACGCGCTCGACCGCACCGCCGACAGCGTGCACATGCACCCGGACCTGCTCCGCCTGCAGCACGCGATCCCGTCGTACTACCTGCGCTACTTCTACAGCCACGACATCGTGCTCGAGGAACAGCTCCACGAGCCCACCCGCGCCGAGGCCGTGATGGCGACCGAGCACGCGCTCCTCGCGAAGTACGCCGACCCGTCCGTCGTCACGAAGCCCGTCGAGCTCGAGCAGCGCGGCGGGGCGTACTACTCCGAGGCGGCGATCGACGTGCTGTCCTCGATCCTCGGCGACCGCGGCGACGTGCAGGTGCTCAACGTCCGGAACGACGGCACGTTCCCGTTCCTCCCCGACGACCACGTCATCGAGGTCCCCGCGCGCGTCACCCGGCAGGCGATCACGCCGCTCCCGGTCGCACCGCTCGACGCGGACATGGTCGGGCTGGTGTCGCACGTCGCCGGGTACGAACGCCTGGCGCTCGACGCAGCCGTGCACGGCGGCCGCGACCGGGTGCTCCGGGCGATGTGGGCGCACCCCCTCGTGGGGCAGGTCGACAAGGCCGAGAAGCTCACCGACCTGCTCCTGGCCGCGAACGCGGAACACCTGCCGTGGACGCGATCGGAGCAGGTGACGTGGGCGGGCTGAACCGCACCGGCGGGGCGGAGACGACCCGGGCCTCCAGTCCGGTGATCGGTCTGCCGGACGCGGGCCGCGCGACGGACGTGGTGCTCGCGGTCGACGGCGGCGGCAGCAAGACCGACGTCGTCGCGATCGGGCTCGACGGATCGCTCGTCGCGCACGCGCGTGGACCAGGCTCGAACCCGCAGACCCGCGGGTGGGACCTGGCCGGCCCGATCATCGACGGGGTCCGTCAACGGGTGCTCCGGGAGCTCGGTGACCGGCGGATCCGGACGACACACGTGTACCTCGCCGGGCTCGACCTGCACGACGAACTCGTCGCGGCGACCGCGGCGCTCGCACACTGGGACGAGGACGGCGGCGCGCCCGACGTCCTCGACAACGACCTGTTCGCGCTGCTGCGGGCCGGGACGCTGTCGCCGGACGCCGCCGCCGTGGTGTGCGGCACCGGGATCAACGCGCTCGCGGTCCGTGCCGACGGGGAGACCTCGCGCTTCCCGGCGATCGGCGACGTGTCCGGCGACTGGGGCGGCGGGGCGTACCTCGGCAACCGGGCGCTCTGGCACGCGGCTCGTGCGGACGACGGGCGTGGTCCGGCGACGGCGCTCGTGGACGCGGTGCCGGCCGCACTCGGGCTCGGGTCCGTCCGCGAGGTCACCGAGGCGATCCACTTCGGCCGGCTCGACGAGCGTGTGTTCAACCGGCTCTGCCCCGTGCTGTTCGACGTCGCCGGCGCCGGGGACGCCGTCGCTGCCGGGGTCGTCGCGCGGCAGGCGGAGGAGATCGTGTTGCTGGCCTCGGTGGCGCTCGGGCGGCTCGGGCTCGGCGGACCGGCATCGTCGCCGGTGCCCGTCGTGCTCGGTGGCGGGGTGCTCGCTGCCCGGCACCCGCTCCTCGTCCACGCGGTGGTGTCCGGGCTGGCCGAACGGGTGCCGGGTGCGGTGCCGACGTGGGTGACCGCTCCCCCGGTGCTCGGTGCGGGGTTCGCGGCGCTCGAGTCCGTCGGTGCAGGGGCTGATGCGCTCGAGCGGTACCGGGCCGCGGTGCTGTCCCGGTCGTTCGCGAGCACGGCGGCGTTGCCGCTCGCGTAGCGGCGGGGCGGCAGCGGCGGGCTGGCGGCGGGCTGGCGGCGGGCGGCGGGCTGGCGGCGGGCCGCGGGCTGGCGGCGGGTGGCGGGCTGCGGGCTGTTCCGCGAAAGCGACAGGCCCACCCGAGCACCTCGGGTCCCTCCCGCGAAAGCGCCACGCGGCCCCCCGGTTGCGGGCGGCG
>JASCOI010000160.1 GCA_029959665.1 Microbacteriaceae bacterium PS02333 | reverse complement strand
GCTCGGTGCGGCCTGGCACCGAGCCTCCCGTCGGTCGCCTAGTGGTCTGTCAGGGCAGCCGCGTACGCGCGGACGGAACGGTTGTAGCGCGGCAGCGTCGGCTCGACGGCCTCGATCGCGACGCGGAGGGCTTCGTCGTGGCGGCCGGCGCTGTGCAGCGCGAGTGCGAGGAACACGCGCGGCGCCGAACCGGTGGCCTCGTGCTCGGGCGCGTCCCGCAGCATCGCGATGGCCTCGTCGACCCGACCGAGGTTGCGGAGCGTCGACGCGTACTGGACGGCCATCTGCGCCGCACGGAGCGGATCGACCGTCGCCAGGCCGGCGTCAGCCGCTGCGGCGTACTGCTCCGCTGCCTCCTCCTCGTGGCCGGAGGAGTCGTAGGCGCCGCCGAGTTCGAACGCACCGAGCGCGGGGTGTGGTGCGGAGTCGGCGAGCTCGCGCATCAGGGCCACACGGGACTCGGGATCGACGGCTTCGTCGGCCCAGAGCGCGTCGACCAGGTTCTCCCACTCGACGTCGGCGGGCACGGCATCGGGGACGATCGGCATCGCGCCAGGCTACCGAGCGGAAGCACGCACGAAGTCGAGCACGACCCGCGTGGCGTCCCGGTGCTCCTGCGGGCGGTGTCCGTGGCCGGCGAGGACCACGTGCGCCGCGCCGTCGATGTGTGCGGCGATCGTCTCGTACTCGTCGTTCCACCCGCCGGTGACGACGAGCGTCGGAACACTCGTGCGGTCCGGGGTGTCGAGGGTCCACGGGCCGGGCACCATGCGCTGGCGCTCGGCCGCGAGCAGGCCCTCGGCGGTGGTCGGCGCCGACGTACCGGACCGGCCTGACACCGCGTTCCCGAATGCCACCGCGAAGGTCGCGGCATCGAGTGACCCGGCACGGTCGAGCACGGGCTGCACCCGTCGGATGTGCTCCTCCACCGGGGCCGTCCCGCGTGCGAGGGCGTACGCGGCCGGTTCGAACAGCACGAGCGCCCGCACCAGATCGGGCCGCCGCGCCGCCGCGCGCATCGCGACCGGCCCGCCGAACGAGTGCGCGACCACCACGGCACTGTCGGGACACGCCCGGAGGAGCCGTGACTCCCACGCGTCCTGGTCGAACGGCACGGGCTCGGCCGCCTCGGAGTCGTAGCCGGGCATCCTCGCGAAGCGCGCATCCGGCAACCCGGACGCCACCGGCCACGCCCGGTCGACCGTGCGGTTCGAAGCATGCAGGAACACGAACGCGCCGGTCTCCGCCATGGCACGACCCTAGCGAGAGCGCGGATGCGCTGACAGGGTGGGACGATGTCGTCCATCCGGAACATCGCCGTCGGACTGCCGGTCCGGGACGGTTACGTGCTGCTGTCCGAGAACCACGATCGCGTTCGCGACCTCCGGTTCCACCGGCCGGTCGGCGGCGGGATCGAGTTCGGGGAGACCGCGGAGCAGGCACTCCGCCGGGAGTTCCGGGAAGAGCTCGACGTCGACCTGGACACCGTCGAGCCGCTCGGCGTGCTGGAGAACATCTTCACCTTCGAGGGGCAACCGGGGCACGAGTTCGTCCACGTGTTCGGGGTCACCTCTTCCGCTCTCGACTCCGTTCCCCTCGACGCCGAACTCGTCGTCCTCGACGAGGGCAGCCCCGTGCGGTGGGTGCCCATCGACACGAGCGACCAGGTCTACCCCGAGGGCGTGCTCGACCTCCTCGCCGGTGCCGCGCGGCAGCACTGACATGCGGGCTCCGATTCCGATCCCGGCTCCGGTCGAGGATCTCGTCGACCAACTCGCCGGGCTCCCCGGAGTGGAAGCCGTCGCGTTGGGTGGGTCGCGCGCGAGGGGCACCGCCCGGCCGGACAGCGACTGGGACCTCGGCGTCTACTACCGTGCCGGGTTCGACCCGGCGGACGTCCGTGCCCTCGGGTACGACGGCACCGTCGTGGACATCGGCGGATGGGGCGGAGGCGTCTTCAACGGCGGCGCGTGGCTCTCGGTCGCCGGGTTGTCCGTCGACCTGCTCTGGCGTGACCTCGACGTCGTCGAGCACGAGATCGCGGAGGCGGAGGCCGGCCGATGGCGACTCGAGCCGCTCATGTTCCACGTCGTCGGGATCCCGACGTACCTGCTGGTCGCCGAGCTCGCGTCGAACCACACCTTGGTCGGGGACCTGCCGGTACCGGAGTACCCGGCGTCGCTCCGGTCGAACGCCTCCCGCGACTGGGCGCGGCGCGCTGAACTCACCCTCGCCCACGCCGGTTCCGCACACGCTGCGCGCGGCCGGACGACAGCGTGCGTCGGGCTCATGACGATCGGCGCGGCGGAGTTCGCGCACGCGATCGCTGCACAGAACGGCGTGTGGGTGACCAACGACAAGGTGCTCTTCGACGTCAGCCCCATGGCTGCGGTCGACGAGGTCCTCGCCACCCTCGAGACCACACCCGAGGGACTGCGTCGCGCGGTCGACGAGGTGCTCCAGCTCGGCCGGAGAGCGCTCCGCTCAGCCTGAGGCCAGGTCTTCCCAGCCCTCCGGCAAGGCCAATGGTCGACGGAGGTCTTCGCCCGGACGGAAGTCCTCCCAGTGGCCGATCGCGTCGATGAACCCCCTCGGATCAGCAGCGATCGCGGCGCCGGTCTCGCGAGCGGCCGCAAGGTCCTGCTGTCGGAGGTACTCGGTCTGCACGGCGGCCTCGGCTTCGTCCTCGTCCTTCCAGCTCACCGCGTACTCGGGCGAGATGAGCAGGTCGAGGTGCCAGTCGACTGACGTGACGCCGAGGTGGTCGCGTTGCTTCTCGGACTCCAGGTTCACGTACCACCCCGAGAACACCCCGCGTTCGTCCCAGAAGTGCAGCACCTGCCAGGGCTCGTCCCACGGGATGACCCGGAGCACGCTCCCGCCGGTCCAGGTCCGGCGCGAGTACCCGAGTCGTTGCCGGAATCGCTCCGCCAGCGGGACCACCCGAGGGTCGTCACCGGCCTCGGTCGACCAGTAGGCGATCTCGGACCCGACCGGCAACCACCCGACGAGCCGTTCAGCGGTCTCCTCGATCCGTCGCAACGGGAACGCAGCCTGCAGCCGGCCGTCGGGGTAGCGGTACCGCAGGAGCGTGACAACGTCGTCCATGGGACCGCAGCCTACGGGCCCGGTGCAGCCAGGAGCCGGACGGGAGGCTCGGCGCCGACTGGCACCGCACCTCCTGTCCTTCCTGGGTCAGTTGATCGCGATCACGGCCCGGCGCGCGACAGCCGCAGCCGCCCACGCCACCGTCGCGTCCGCTGTCTCGCCGACGCCGTGGAGCGAGGTGTCGAAGGTCGCGAATCGGTGCGGCGCCCGTTGTGCGGCGTCGCGGAGCTCGCGATCGACGGCGACGTGTTTCTCGGGGTGCTGCCACGCGCCGCCGTACCCGCGCTCGACCACACGGTGGCGGATCGCATCCGGGTCGCACACGAGCGCGAGCATGTCCACGCGGAGCCCGGCGGCGTCGGCAGCGGGGAACACCTGCCCGGGCATCCCGATCCCGCAGATGACGGGGACGAGCCCGTTCCGGAGCACGTCGGCGCAGACGCGCATGGTGAAGGCCCAGTACTCGTCGTAGTCGCACGGGCGCCGAGCCGACGAGAGCGTGTCGCCGTCGATCGCGCAGGCACCGTGGACCCGTTCGGCGATGGCCGCGCACGCAGTGGACTTGCCGGCTCCGGCCGCACCCGACAGCACCAGGACCTCGGACGTCGTCGTCATCGCGTCAGCGTACTGAGCCCGTCCCCGTCGACCGCTCCGTCCAGTGCGTCGGACGCTCGATGTGCGAAGGCAACGACGTGCGCGCGTCACCGCGTGCGGCGTTGACCTGTGCCTGGGTGAGGAACAGCGCGCGCGACAGGTCAGCGGCATCGAGACGCGCGTCGCGGAGGTCCGCGCCGAGGAGGTCGACGTCGGCGAGGGTGCTCCGGCGGAGGTCCACGGCGATGAGGTACGCGCCGCGGAGGTCTGCGCCGCACAGTCGTGCGCGCGACAGATCGCGGCCGATCAGGTCGGCGCCGGGCTGCAGGTCCGCGTCGTCGACGTCGCCGTACCCTCCGCGTGCCTCGACGCTCACCTCGATCAGCACCGGTCGGACATCGGCCTGCAGTGCTCGTACGTCGAGCTGGAGGACGTCGAGGGCGGGGCGATGAAGCACGCTCGAGATCGACTCGCGGAGCACGGCCGCGCGCTGCGCGAGATCACGGTCGAGCGTGCGCTCCTCGGCCTCCACGAGGTACCAGAGCAGCTCGTGCAGCTGCCGCACCACGGCGAACACGGCGAACATGTCGGCGCGGGACTCGGGTCGCTCGCGCCAGCTCCTCCCGCCGAAGAGGTCCTGGGCGACGTACTGCCCGGCGCCGGAACAGTCGAAGACCGTGCACCCCCGGTACCCGCGACCGCGGAGCTGGTCGTGGATCGTGCAGGAGAAGTCGTCCGCGAGGTTGCCGCAGGGCGTTCCGGCCGCCTTGTCGACGGGGAAGTCGGTGGAGCGCTCGAACCCCAACGCGGTGCAACAGAGCGCGAAGCAGGCAGCGCAATCGGGTCGGAATGCAGCGCGGGGATCGACGGTGGACGGAGAGTCGTTCGGTGTGGTCATGAGGGATCTGTCTTCCTGCAGTGGGTCGAGCGGGCGGCCGGGGACGACGGGAACTCCGATCGGAGTCCCCGTTCCGGGCGCACGAGACCACCGCCCCTCGTCCGAGGAGCGTGCTGATGCCGCTGCGGGTGCTCTGGGTCACAGAGCGGGAAGACGTGTCACTGACGCCAGGTTAGCTGCCGTGGAACATGTGGAGCACCTCGAGACGCAGGCCGCCCGGACGCGACCGGTAGGCGACGAGGGCCAGCCGGCCGGCGGAGAGGACGCCGAAGTCCTCGTCCCGCGAGCGCTCGACGAGTTCGACCACCGCCGGTTCGGGGATCGCCTGGCGGTGCACGCTCAGCGAGACGTGCGCGGTGTCGCGGACGAACGCCATCGGCGGCGCGTCACCGTCGTGGAGCGCTGCCGATGCCGCGTGCATGCGCTCCCGGAGCGGGAGGAGCGTGCCGTCGTCGAAGCCTTGGACGAACACCCCCGCGGCCGAGCCACCCAGGCCTCGGAGCCGGATCCGCAGGTCGTCAGCCGCCGACGATCCCTCGACGGCGGCGACGTAGTGGTCGATGGCGTGCTGCGCGATGGCCTCCCGGTACGGCTCGAGGCTCGTGACGGTCGCGTGCAGGTCGGCCCGCGCGGGGAGGTGGTGCGCCCCGCGGTAGGCGGTGTCGAGTGCGGCGCTCCGCCGTTCCAGGACCTCGGCGGTCTCGCGGTCGGGCAGCACCACCAGGCTCATCCCCCACCTGGGGTCGCCGTCGACGGGGTCTCGATCCGTCTGCAGGTGTCCGTCGAGGAACCGTGACCGCGCCGCTGACCAGAGCGCGTCGTACTTCGCCCTCGTCGCCACGCCCACGAGGCTACCGAGCCCGTCGGCGTGGCATGCTCGTTTCCGATGGACACCGCACGAGCACCCCGCGACGCCGCGGGTCGATTCGAACCAGGCACGCCGGTCGCCCTCAGGAGCATCAACGAGTACGGGCACCACGGCCGCGCCGTCGGGTTCACCGTCGCCGGAACCGTCGTCGTCGACTCGGACGAGTTCTCGGTCGTCGCCACGACACCCGGCTCCGAGGTCCGCAACCGCGCGGGGGTGGGCAGCGGCCCGAACGGACGGCTCGTGCTGCCCGACGACTGGGACGGTTCGTACCGGGAAGCGACGTGGTTCGGATCCACCGTGGTCCGGGTCCACCAGCGAGACGTGCCCTGGTCCGTGTGGCGCTGGCACGACGGCGTGCAGTGGGAGCCCGACTGGTACGTGAACCTCGAGACGCCGTGGGTCCGATCCGACGTCGGCTTCGACACGCAGGACTGGACGCTGGACGTCGTCGCAAGGCAGGCGGGCGACGGCTGGACGGTGTCGTTCAAGGACGTCGACGAACTCGCGTTCCTGGAGTCGTCGGGGTTCTGGTCCGCTGAGCGCGCGAGCAGCATCCGGGCAGCGGGCGAGGCAGCTCGGGACACGGCGTCCGCACGGTCGTGGCCGTTCGACGCCGAGTGGGAGGCCTGGTTGCCGAGGGACAGCAGCCCGGTCGCCCTCCCGACGGGCTGGGAGCGGGTGGCATGACCGCCCGGCGGACTCCGCGTCGAGCGGACGTCACGACCGTCGACATCGTCGGCGGACCGGAGGCGATCGAGGTCTCCCTCCACGACGCAGACCCCGCGTGGGCCGAGCGCTACCGCGAGCACGAGCGGCGCATCCGCCAGGTCCTGCCCGGGCCGGAGACGGGGATCGAGCACATCGGTTCGACGGCGGTGCCCGGCCTCGCGGCGAAGCCCATCATCGACGTGTTGGTCACGGTCGACGACATCACCGCCGAGGAGGACTACCTCGACCAGCTCCTGACCGCCGGCTACGAGCTCCGCGTCCGCGAGCCCGGGCATCGGCTCGTGCGCACGCCGGCGCGGGATGCACACGTGCACGTCTACGAGCAGGATGCGCCCGCCGTCGACGAGTACCGGCTCCTGCGGGACCACCTCCGCGCCGATGCGGACGACCGGGCGCTCTACTCGGAGACGAAGCGCGCGCTGCTCGAACGGCAGTGGGACGACATGAACGACTACGCCGACGCCAAGACCGAGGTGATCACCGCGATCAAGGCCCGTGCCCGAGCAGCCCGCGTCCGGTGATCACACGAACGAACCGAGCGCCGCCGCGTAGCCGTCGGGATCGCTCCTCGTCTCGGCAGTCACCAGGAGACCGTGCGGTCCCACCCGTTGTGTGAATGTCCCACGGCACGGGATCTCGACGATCGTCGTCAGCCCCGCTCGCCACGCGGGGACGAGGACCTCGAGACAGTCACGTTCCGGCGACCGCTGCAGAGCTGCTGGCGCCATGAGTTCGTCGGAACGCGCCGATGTCCACTGGCGGTATCGACGAGTGAACGCAGCATCGCCGAACTCGTCCTGCCATGACGGCCCGGACACCTGTTCCAGCAGCGCAGCCCGCTCGGCCTGCGGGATCGACGGGTCATGCAACCGTTCGATCGCTCGCGGATCAGGCTGCGAACCGGCATGCGCGAGGCATGCACGCCACACCGCGGGCCACGCCGCCGACCATCTCACGCGATCGGCTCCGGCTCCGTCGGGCTCCCGATCCGGCGGGTCGACGAGCAGCGGCGGGAGGTCCTCACCGACCGGGTCGAGCGCCCACGCCTCTCGGATCCAGAGCAGATCGAGCAGCGCGTGCGCATCGTTCTGGATCGTGAGGACCATGTCACGCGGCCACGGGTTCCCCGGATCCGGCGTCGTCGAGATCACTGACTCCCCCATCCGTTTGGTCCAGCGAACCACGGAGCCCGCACCACCGCAACGGCGACCAGAAGACGGACGGGGGGGGCCGGGGCCCCGGGGCCCCCCCCCCCCCCCCCGGCCCGGGGGGTATTAA
>JASCOI010000015.1 GCA_029959665.1 Microbacteriaceae bacterium PS02333 | reverse complement strand
CGTCGCCCGCCCGGCGCTGGCCCGCGCGGCGCTGGCCCGCGCCGAGCCCGCCGCCCGCCCTCCGCACAATCGAAAGCACCTCGTACCGCGTCCTTCCGTGGCGCGAGGTGCGTTCGGTTGTGCAGGTGCGTTCCGCGCCGTCTGTCCACAGGACCGCCGACCGTCCGCTTGGTCCACAGGGAGCGCCGGGAGGCTCGACAGGCGCCCGATGGTCGGCATGCTCAGCAGCATGGCTCGGTTGGACATCATCGTCGGCGGCACGGCAGACCCCACCGGTCGGCGTGGTCGGTCGCTCAGGAACCAAGCGGACGCCGGCACCGTGGTCCGGTTGGCGCCGGGACGATTCGTCGATGCCGACGCATGGCGCCAGGCTTCGGCCGGAGAGCGGCACATCGCCCGGATCAAGGCGTACCACGACCGCATGGCGCCCCGGCTCATCGTGTCCCACGCCTCGGCGGCAGCGCTCCACGGCCTGCCCTGGCCCGGGGAGTTCCCGCAGGTCGTCGAGGTGATCGACCCCCAGCGATCCACGGGACAGACGCTGCGTGGACTGCACAAACGAGCGGGAGCGGGACGCAGCATCCCGACGAGGAGGATGATCGCGAACAACCGTCGGCTGACGGACGTCGTCGCCACCTGTGTCGATCTCTCCATCGCTCATCCGCTCCGGATCAGTGTCCCCGCACTCGACGTCGCGCTCGGCAGAGGGTACTCACGCGATGCCTTCGCGAAGGAGCTGTCGACGAGGGGGAACGTGCATGGCAGCCACCGGGCAGCACAGGCGATCGAACTCGCCGACGCACGGTCCGGCTCTCCGGGAGAGTCCGTCGCACGGGTGGCACTCGACGAGGTCGGCGCGCCCGTGCCGGTCTTGCAACAGTCCTTCGCGGACGAGCACGGGACCATCGGCTACGTCGACTTCTGGTTTCCCGAACAGCGGGCCGTGCTCGAGTTCGACGGCCGGGTGAAGTACGTCGATCAGTCCATGCGTCGACCTGGTCAATCGGCGGCGGACGTCGTGGTCGCCGAGAAGCGTCGAGAGGACCGGATCCGTCGTCTGCCTGGCGTCGAAGCGTTCGGCCGGATCGGCGTGCAGGAGACGAACGACACCGAGGCGCTCCGTGCGGTCCTCCGCGCAATCGGAGTGCCCACGCAGCCCAGACGCTTCACCACCGTCCGCTGATGCCGGCACGAATCGCCTCCGAACAACCGAAAGCACTTCGCGCCGCGGAAGTACGCGGCGCGAAGTGCTTTTCGTTGTGCGAGCGGCCGGACCGGGTCGCCGCGCGACGGGGACGACCGCGGCGTCCGACCCGCGCTACGCGAGCTCGAGCAACACGTGGCCGGACGACACCGTCTGGCCGACGGGGGCGTTCAGGCCGGTGACGACGCCGTCCTTGTGGGCCTGCACGGGCTGTTCCATCTTCATGGCCTCGAGCACGACGAGCAGGTCGCCCTTGACGACGGTGTCGCCCTCGGCCACGGCGAGCTTCACCACGGTGGCCTGCATCGGCGACGCGACCGAGGAACCGGACGCGGCACGACCGCCCTTCACCGCCGACGAACGACGACGAGGGGGAGCGGACGGACCGGCAGGGCGACGGGCGGCACCAGCGGCACCACCACCGACGATCGACGGCATGGTGACCTCGATGCGCTTGCCCTGCACCTCGACGACGACCGAGTCGCGTGCGGCGGGTGCCGGGATCTCCTCGGGGGAGCCGCTCCACGCCGGGATCTCGTTCACGAAGTCGGTCTCGATCCACTGCGTGTAGACGCTGAACGGAGTGGAGTCGTCCGTCGCGAACGCCGGGTCCGACACGACGGCGCGGTGGAACGGGATCACGGTGGGCAGACCGGCGACCTCGAACTCCGCGAGCGCACGACGAGCCCGCTCGAGCGCCTCGGCACGCGTGGCACCGGTGACGACGAGCTTCGCGAGCATCGAGTCGAACGCGCCGGAGACGACGTCACCGGACACGACACCAGAGTCGACGCGGACGCCGGGGCCGGACGGTGCATGGAACACGTGCACGGGCCCGGGAGCCGGGAAGAAGTTGCGACCGGGGTCCTCGCCGTTGATGCGGAACTCGAAGGAGTGGCCGCGGGGCGCAGGGTCCTCGTAGTCGAGCACGCCGCCCTCGGCGATGCGGAACTGCTCGCGGACCAGGTCGATGCCGGTGACCTCCTCGGACACGCAGTGCTCGACCTGCAGGCGGGTGTTCACCTCGAGGAAGGACACGGTGCCGTCGGCCCCGATGAGGAACTCGCACGTTCCGGCACCGACGTAGCCGACCTCGCGGAGGATCGCCTTGGACGACTCGTAGAGCGACGAACGCTGCGAGGGCGTCAGGTACGGCGCCGGTGCCTCCTCGACGAGCTTCTGGTGGCGACGCTGCAGCGAGCAGTCGCGCGTCGAGACGATGACCACGTTGCCGTGCTCGTCGGCGAGGCACTGGGTCTCGACGTGCCGCGGCTTGTCGAGGTACTTCTCGACGAAGCACTCGCCCCGACCGAACGCGGCGATGGCCTCGCGCGTCGCCGACTCGAAGAGCTCCTCGACGGACTCGCGCGAGCGCACGACCTTCAGTCCGCGACCGCCGCCGCCGAACGCCGCCTTGATCGCGACCGGGAGCCCGACCTGGTCGACGAAGTCGAAGACCTCGGAGACGTCCTGGACGGGCTCGATGGTGCCGGGGGCGAGCGGCGCGCCGACCTTCTCGGCGACGTGCCGCGCGGAGACCTTGTCGCCGAGCCGCTCGATGGACTCGGGCGACGGGCCGATCCAGATCAGCCCGGCGTCGATGACGGCGCGGGCGAAGTCGGCGTTCTCGGCGAGGAAGCCGTAGCCGGGGTGCACGGCGTCGGCGCCGGAGCGGCGGGCGACGGACATGATCTTGTCGATGA
Source organism: Microbacteriaceae bacterium PS02333 (assembly GCA_029959665.1). Taxonomy (GTDB): domain Bacteria; phylum Actinomycetota; class Actinomycetes; order Actinomycetales; family Microbacteriaceae; genus Curtobacterium; species Curtobacterium guangdongense. The sequence continues at coordinate 43,641 of JASCOI010000015.1, read as the reverse complement.
CCAGGTACGTGTCCGCGCTGGTGGTGCCGTTCAGCGCGTAGGCCTCGTCGGCGAGGCGTGCGTGCAGAGCGTCACGGTCCTGGTCGGCGTAGACCGCGACCGAGGCCTTTCCAGCATCGCGGGCCGCGCGGATGATGCGGACGGCGATCTCGCCGCGGTTCGCGATGAGGACCTTGCTGATACGGGGCATGACACATCAGCGTATTCGCGCCCGGGCAGGTCGAATTGACCGGCATCGACAAGAAAGCGTCGCAAATCCAGGTGGATGTCTACAGCGTCCAGAAATCGTGCCAGGACACCCCGAAACCACGCAGCAGCATCGACCGCAGCACCGGGAGCGACAGACCGACGACTGCCGACGGCGCCCCGTCGATGCGTGTGATGTACGCCGCCGCGCGGCCGTCGATCGTGAACGCCCCGGCCACCTCGAGCGGTTCACCCGTCGACACGTACGCGTCGATCTCGTCCAGCGACACGTCGTCGGCGAAGGTGAGGACGGCGCTGTCGACCGCGACGACGCGGTCGCCTGCGGCGACCAACGTGGAACCGCCGGGCGCGACGTCACCGATCGACCCGGCCCACGCCGTGAAGTCGTCGCCGAGGCGGACGGGAGGCTCGGTGCGGGCCCGATCCGCGCCTCCCGAGCGTGTCGTTGCCGGGTCCACGTCCCGGCGCCGGTCGACCACGCAGTGGCCGCTCCACAGCGTGCCGCCGCCGGCGGCCAGCATCTGCCGCCAACGCTCCTTCGCGACGGCCGGGTCGTGCGGCTTGCCGTACAGGTGCCCGTCGACCTCGAACGCGGAGTCGCCGCCGAAGACGAAGCCGTCGACCGGAGACCCCGCGACCTCGGCGTCCGCGACCGCCGACGCCTTGGCGACGGCGAGGAGCGAGACGAGCTCCGGGCCGGTGAGGTCGCGTCCGAGGGACGCCGAGGCGGACGCAGCCGCTGCGTCTTCGTCGACTCCGGGAGAGACGAGCACCGGTTCGATCCCGGACTGGGCGAGGAGTGCTCGACGGGCGGGGGAGGTACTCGCGAGGTACAGACGCATGGGAACATCGAACCATGGGTGAATCCGTCGGAACGCTGCTCGAACTCGACGTCACCGGGATCGCCCACGGCGGCATCTCGGTGGCACGGCACGAGGGGCGCGTGGTGTTCGTCTCGGATGCGATCCCGGGCGAGCGTGTCGTCGCGCGGGTGACCGAGGACCGGAAGAAGTCGTTCTGGCGCGCCGACACCGTCAGTGTCATCACCCCGAGCGAGCACCGCGTCGACCACGTCTGGCCGGAGGCCGGCCTCGACCGCGACCCCGCCGTCCGCCCCGGTGGCGCCGAGTTCGGGCACATCGCCCTCGCACACCAGCGCACCCTGAAGCACGACGTGCTCGTCGACTCCTTCTCCCGCTTCGCACACATGGACCTGGCCGAGGTGCTCGGGCACGACGTGGTCGTCGAGCCGGTCCCCGGTGACGACGAGGCGAACGGTCTCGGGTGGCGGACGCGCGTCCGTCTGCACGTCGACGAGGAGGGCACCGCCGGCCCGTTCGCCGCGCGGTCGCACGACGTCGTGCAGGTCTCCTCGCTGCCCCTGGCCACCGCGGCCGTGCAGGAGAGCGCGCCGATCGGCCGGGCGGCGATGCCCGGGGCATCGGTCGTCGACGTCCTCGCACCGAGCAGCTCCGACGGGGCGCGCCTCGTCATCGACGAGCAGAAGCCGACGATCGTGACCGAGGTCGTGGGGGAGCGGACGTTCCAGGTCGACGACAACGGCTTCTGGCAGGTGCACCACCGCGCCGCCGAGGTGCTGACGTCCGCCGTGCAGGACCTCGTCGACCGTGACCGCCTCGACCCGGAGGGCACCCACCTCGACCTCTACGGCGGTGTCGGCCTGCTCGCCGCGGCGCTCGGGGACCTCGTCGGCCCCAAGGCACGCATCACGAGCGTCGAGAGCGCCCCGCGCGCGACCGAGCACGCGCAGGAGAACCTCGCCGAGTGGATCGGCGCCCGCGCGGAGACCGGTCGGGTCGACCGATGGCTCTCGCGCACCACGTCGACGGCGTCCGCGGCCGAGAAGCAGCGCTTCCGGGCGGGGACCGTCGTGCTCGACCCGCCGCGTGCCGGCGCGGGGCGCGAGGTCGTCGTGCAGATCGCCGCGCTGCAGCCCGCGCAGGTCGTCTACGTCGCCTGCGACCCGGTCGCACTCGCGCGCGACGTCGCCACGTTCGCCGACCTCGGGTACCGCCTCGAGGCACTTCGTGCGTTCGACCTGTTCCCGCACACGCACCACCTGGAGGCCGTCGCACGCCTGGTCCCCGTCGCCTGACGGGTCGAGCGCGCCGTCCGGGCGACGCATAGCGCACACTGTGTGTGGCGAGACCCGAACCTGAGACGGACCTGGGTATCCTTGGTTGCTGATGGCAACCCGGTTTCAGGGGCCGGGCCCGTCGGAACGAGAGGTCACCGTGCCAGCAGAATCGACCACCACCACAGGGACGACCGGACTCACCACGAGGCCGGTCCGCGTCGCGATCGTCGACGACCACGAATCCGTCCGGCTCGGCATCCAGGCCGCATGCCAGAACGAGGGGTTCGAGGTCGTCCTCACCGCAGCGAGCGTGCCCGAGTACATCGCGAACCTCGAGGGGCGAGAGGTGGACGTCGTCGTCCTCGACCTGTCGCTCGGCGACGGTTCGACCGTGACGGAGAACGTGAAGGGCGTGCAGGGGACCGGTTCGGCCGTCCTCGTGCACAGCATCGCCGACCGCGTCGCGAACGTCCGTGAGGCACTGGCGGCAGGGGCCGCCGGGGTCATCCCGAAGTCGTCGGCGACGAAGACCGTGATGGCTGCCGTCGCTACCGTCGCGCGCGGCGACGTCCTCAACAACCTCGAGTGGGCGAGCGCGATCGACGCCGACCGCGACTTCGCGAAGGCGCAGCTCGGCCGTCGTGAGCGCGAGATCCTGCACCTCTACGCATCGGGTCTGCCCCTCAAGCTCGCGGCGCAGCAGCTAGGCATCGGGTACTCGACCGCGCGCGAGTACCTCGACCGGATCCGTGTGAAGTACGTGGAGGTCGGCCGTCCGGCCCCGACGAAGGTGGACCTGCTCCGCCGTGCGGTCGAGGACGGCATCCTGCCGGGGCTCGACTCCGGCATCGACCCGGATGTCGACGGGCGCTGACGGCACCCGGGCGCCGCTGACGGCCGACGTCGCGCCGTTCGGGACCGACCCGTCCCGCGGCGTGCGGGCGAGGATCACGCAGGCGTCGACGGAGCGCGCGTTCGCGATCCTGCTCGCCCTCGCGGCGGTCGGGCTCGGTGTCGTCGATGCGCCGGCGGTCGTGCACCAGCTCCCGGTGCTCGACCCGGTCTGGGGCCCGGTCGTCGTGCTGGCCGTCGCGGGGACGTTCGTCTTCGTCGGCGTCTCGGCATTGGTGCAGCGGTTCGCGCAGCCCGCGCAGATCCTGTGCGCGCTCGTGTTCTTCGTCGCGCTCGTGACGTGGCCGCTGACGCTCAACGACGACCTCCCGGCCGGGCAGGTGCCGTGGCCGTGGTGGTTCTGCAACGTCGGGACGACGGCAGCTGCCATGGGCTTCGCGCCGTGGCGGGCGACCGTCTACAACGCGCTCGTCCCGATCGTCTACATCGTCATCCGCCTGACGCCCGCCGGCGGCGAGGTGGGCCTGACCCGGGCGCTCCTCGACGGCGTCTACACGACGATCCTCGGCATCGTGACCCTCGTGCTCGCCGTGGTGCTCCGCCGAGCGGCGGCTGCGGTCGACTCGGCGCAGGCGACCGCCGTGCGCCGGTACTCGCACGCCATCCGGGAGCACGCGACCGAGGTCGAGCGCGTGCAGGTCGACGCGATCGTGCACGACAGCGTCCTCACCACGCTCCTCTCGGCCGCACGTGCGGACACGCTCGAGGCGAAGACGCTCGCCAGCAGGATGGCGCGGAACGCGATCGACCACCTCGCGGCGGCCTCCGACGGCCCCGGTGAGGTGCCACCGGTGCCGCTCGCCGAGCTGCACGCGCGCATCGGAGCCGCGGTGTCCGCACTCGCCGCCCCGGTGGCGGTCCGGGGCGGCCCGTTCGGCATGCACAACGCGCCGGCACCCGCCGCGGACGCCCTGGCGTCCGCCGCGATCCAGGCAGCGGTGAACAGCGTGCAACACGCCGGGGACGGGGTCGAACGCTGGGTCAGCGTCGACGTGTCGCCCTCCGGCGTGGTGCGCGTGGAGGTCGGGGACGACGGCGCCGGGTTCGATGTCGGCGCGATCCCAGCCGGTCGTCTCGGCGTCCGACGGTCGATCATCGAACGGGTCGCCGCCGCTGACGGGCTCGCCGAGATCCACACGACCCCCGGAGCAGGGACCCGCGTGGTGCTGACGTGGCCGGCCCGACCCGCGGACCGGGTGGAGGCGTCGTGAAGATCTCGATCCCCGCCGGCGTCGCGATCGGCCTCGCCGCGCTGTTCTCGCTCTACCACCTGCTCCTCGCCTCGACGACGCTGTTCCGTGTCAGCGACGTCGGTGCGGTGCTCGCGTGCATGGCGCTGTACGCCGCCGCGACCGGAGCGGCGCTGTTCGCCAAGGGTGCCGTCCTGCCAGTGTGGGTCGCCTGCTTCTCGCTCGCCACCGCGGTCATGATGCCGGTCGTCGCGGCGCCGGTGGCCGAGGCCGGCTCGACGCCGGGGTTCGGCACGTGGTGGATCGCAGCCGTCGGCACGCTCATGGTGATCGTCGCCGTGCGGCAGCGCATCGTGTTCGCCTGGGTCGGGGTGCTGTTCCTCGTGGTGTACACGGTCGCGTGGGCCGGACCGGACGCCCTCGGCGCGCTCGGTGTGCTCGGCAGCGTCGTCTGGGTCGCCATCGCGACGATCTTCAACTTCGTGATGAACCGCGCGACCCGCACCACCCGTGACTTCATCCGCGCCGAGCAGGAGACCGCCGACTGGCAGGCCGCGCAGGACGCCCACGTGTTCGAGCGGCAGTTCCGGCTCAGCCAGACCACGCGGATGGCGCTGCCGATGCTGCAGCGCATCATCGACTCGTGCGGGGACCTCACCGACGCCGAGCGCACCGAGTGCCTGCACCTCGAGCAGGCCATCCGCGACGAGATCCGCGGCAGGTCCCTGCTGTCCGACGACGTCCGCGAGGAGGTCATGCGCCTCCGTCGCCGCGGTGCGGTCGTCCAGCTGCACGACGACGGTGGCCTCGACGAGCTCGAGGTCGACGACGTCCGGCGTATCCACGCACAGCTCGCGGATGCGCTCCGGCAGGCGTGGGACGCGGACAACGTGATCGTCCGGACCGTGCCGGAGGGGTCGGGCGCTGCGGTGACGGTGGTCGGCCTGCGGCTCGACGTCGCGGCGAGCGAGTCGGCGGCGTTGGGCGCCGCCCACGACGACGACGAGGACGGCGACGAGGACGACTCGGTCGCGCTCTGGCTCGAGATCCCGCGGCACGAGCGCGCGTAGCGAGCGCGGCCCTGGACGCGCTCCGCGCCGGACGGGAGGCTCGTGGCGGCGCCGCGGTGCGCCTCCTGTCCGGCGGGTGGTCGCGTCCGCGGCACGTGGTGCGGTGTCGGCGCTCGTTGCGTCCGCAGCGAACGACAGCAGCGTCCGGAAACGGGGAACGGGCCGGTCAGGAAACCCGACCGGCCCGTTCACGACCCGAGGCAGAGCGACAACCCGAATATCGCCCTGGCTCGCAGCGGACAATGGCTTCGTACCCTAGTCGGCCACCGTCCGGCGATGTACTTCGTACACCGAACACCAGTAACTATGCCCGGAAGTACGCATCGTGTCAGTCATCATTATGGGGGACAAACACGCCATCTGGGGTCCCCCTCGGCCGACACGTGTCCCCCACACGAGGGGAGACGGACCGGGAAGTGCACCCTGCAACGCGCATACCATCCGGTATCCCAGGGGTACATCTCGGCTCGGTCGTCAGCGAAGCGAACGGGCCCAGGCACCCGGCCCGTGGGGCAGCGGACCGCGGAGCCCACGAGCGGACGTCTCCCAGCCCGCGCGCGGAGACACCTCGATCCGAGCACGCCCAGCGGCCGCCGCTTCGTCGGCCTGGTGCTGCAGGACCGCGATGACCGCCGCGAGCTCCTCGGGGGACGGCTCGCCGGAGACGACGTGGACGTCCGCGACCGGGGTCGGTTCGTCCGCGGGGACGGCTGCTGCGTGGCGCGCCATCAGCCGTCGGGACCGTGATGTTCCCGTGCTGGATGCTTCGACCGGTTCCATCAGAGCGGAATGTTCCCGTGCTTCTTCGGCGGCAGCGATGCCCGCTTGCCCCGCAGCGCCCGCAGCGCCTTGATGACCGAGACGCGGGTGGCGTGCGGCTGGATGATGCCGTCGAGCTCCCCGCGCTCCGCGGCGAGGTACGGCGACGCCACGTTGTACGTGTACTCGTTCGCCAAGCGGGAGCGTACGGCGGCGACGTCCTCGCCCGCTTCCTCCGCGCGCTTGATCTCGGACCGGTAGAGGATGTTCACCGCTCCCTGACCGCCCATCACGGCGATCTCGGCGGTCGGCCACGCCAGGTTGATGTCGGCGCCGAGCTGCTTCGAGCCCATCACGATGTACGCGCCGCCGTAGGCCTTGCGCGTGATGACGGTGACGAGCGGGACGGTGGCCTCGGCGTACGCGTAGAGAAGCTTCGCGCCACGGCGGATGACGCCGGTCCACTCCTGGTCGGTGCCGGGGAGGTACCCGGGGACGTCGACGAGCGTGAGGATCGGGATCCCGAACGCGTCGCAGAACCGCACGAAGCGCGCCGCCTTCTCACCGGCGTCGATGTTCAGCGTGCCCGCCATGGCCTGCGGCTGGTTCGCGATGATGCCGACCGTGCGCCCCTCGACCCGACCGAAGCCGATGAGGATGTTCGGCGCGAAGAGCGGCTGCACCTCGAGGAAGTCGCCGTCGTCGACGATGTGCTCGATGATCTGCGTGACGTCGTACGGCTGGTTCGTGGAGTCCGGGATGACGACGTCGAGCTCGCGGTCGGCGTCGGTCGTCTCGAGCTCGGGGGCCAGGTCGTACGCGGGCGCGTCGGACAGGTTGTTGTCCGGCAGGAACCCGATGAGCGAGCGCGCGTAGTCGAGCGCGTCGTTCTCGTCGTCTGCGAGGTAGTGCGCGACGCCGGAGACCGCGTTGTGGGTCTGCGCGCCGCCGAGCTCCTCGAAGCCGACGTCCTCACCGGTGACGGTCTTGATGACGTCGGGGCCGGTGACGAACATGTGGCTGGTCTTGTCGACCATGATCACGAAGTCGGTGAGTGCGGGGGAGTACACCGCGCCGCCGGCCGCCGGGCCCATGACGATCGAGATCTGGGGGATCACGCCGGACGCCTGCGTGTTGAGGCGGAAGATCTCGCCGTACTTGCCGAGCGCGACCACCCCCTCTTGGATGCGGGCGCCGCCGGAGTCGAGGATGCCGATGATCGGCACGCCGGTCTTCAGCGCGTGCTCCATCACCTTGATGATCTTCTCGCCCGCGACCTCGCCGAGGGAGCCGCCGAAGACGGTGAAGTCCTGCGCGTAGACCGCGACCTGCCGGCCGTGGATGGTGCCGAGTCCGGTGACGACCGCGTCGCCGTACGGCCGCTTCGACTCCATGCCGAAGGCGTGCGTGCGGTGCCGGACGAACTCGTCGAGTTCGACGAACGAGTTCTCGTCGAGGAGCAGCTCGATGCGCTCGCGCGCCGTCATCTTGCCCTTGGCGTGCTGCTTCGCGATGGCTGCTTCGCCCGCAGCGGTCACGGCCTCGTGGTACCGCTCGCGGAGGTCGGCCAGCCGGCCTGCCGTCGTCGAGAGATCGGGGGTGTCTCCTGAAGTCACCCGCTCACCCTACCGGCGGCGGGGTGGGCGTCGGTTGGAGGACCTCCACGGTTCCTGCCCGTAGATTTGCGTGCATGTCCACACCGGTCCTCCCGCTCTCGCGCGCCGCACTCGACCGCGTGGGTGCCGTCCTCGACGTCCGCGACACGACCGGTTCGACCAACGCGGACCTGCTCGCCGCTGCGTCCGACCTGCCGGACGGCAGCGCGATCGTGACGCTGGACCAGACCGCCGGGCGTGGTCGCCTCGACCGATCGTGGTCAGCACCGGCCGGGGAGACCCTCGCGGCGAGCGTGCTCGTCCGTGCTGCGCTGTCCGACCGCGACCGCGGTTGGCTGCCCCTGGTGGCCGGCGCGGCCATGCGGGACGCGGTGATCGCGGCCCTGGAGCCGGACACGCAGGACGCGACCGGCGAGGCGGGGTCAGTACGGTCCTCCAGGACGACCGTGAAGTGGCCGAACGACGTGCTCGTCGACGGCAGGAAGGTCTGCGGCATCCTCTGCCAGGTCGCCGGGGACGGCTCCGTCGTCGTCGGCGCCGGCGTCAACCTGACCATCCCGGCCGATCGGCTCCCGACCCCGACGTCGACCTCGCTCGCCGCGGCGGGCGCGACCGACGAAGCGGTCGACCTGGCCGACGCGGTCCTGTCCGCCTTCTGGTCCGGCGTCCGGGAGGCCGTGGTCGCCCTGGTCGCCGGCGGCACGGCTGCCGAGTCGGTCCGGTCGCACGTCCGCGCCGGCTGCGGCACGATCGGCGCGCGGGTGCGCCTCGAGCTGCCGGACGGCAGCACCGAGGAAGCCGACGCGACCGGCATCGACGACGACGGCCGGATCACGATCCGGGATCGAGACGGCGCGGAGAGGGGCGTCGCCGTGGGGGACGTCACCCACCTGCGGTATGCATGACGGCATGACCGCCGAGCCGCCGCCCGAACGCGTCGTGGCCCGGCTCCGGCCGCACGCGCGTCGTCTGGTGCGTCCGGCGGTGTTCGTCGTCCTGGTCGCGATCGCCGGAGGGTTCGGGTTCGGGGTGTTCCAGGCGCAGCTCGCGTGGATCAACGCCGTGGTCGCCGGACTCGTGCTCGTGCTGGTGCTGTTCGGCGGCGTCGTGCCGCTGGTGCGGTGGATGACCGAGCGGTACGTGGTCACCACGAGGCGACTCGTCGTCGTGCACGGCTTCGGCACCAGGACCCGGCAGGAGCTCCTGCACTCGCGTGGGTACGACGTGACCGTCCGGCGCCGGGGGCTGCAGGGGCTGTTCCGATCGGGTGACGTCATCGTGTTCCCCGGCGACGACCCCGCCGTGGTGCTCGCGGACGTGCCGCACGCCGACCTCGTCGTCGCCGTGCTGCACGACATGGTCGAGGCGTACGAGGCCCGCCGGCGGCACCGCGAGCCGGACTGGGACGAGATCGTGCGGGGCCCCGACCGCTCCTGAGGCGTAGTCATCGCGCTCGGTGGAAGTTCGCACAGGGTCCGGTACCGTCTTCCCGTGCGCATCTCTGTCATCGGCTGCGGGTACCTCGGTGCCGTGCACGCCGCATCCATGGCCAAACTCGGACACGAGGTCGTCGCGGTCGACGTCGACCCGGTGAAGATCGAGCGGCTCGCCGCGGGCGACGCCCCCTTCTTCGAACCGGGACTCCCGGAGATCCTCGCCGAGGCGATCGCCTCCGGCCGCATCCGCTTCACGACCGACTACGCCGAGGTCGCCGGGTCCCGCGTGCACTTCGTCGCCGTCGGGACCCCCCAAGGGCCGACCGGTGCTGCGGACATGACCTACATCGACTCCGCCGTCGCGTCGCTGACGCCGCACGTCGCCGCCGGGGAGTTCGTCGTCGGCAAGTCGACCGTGCCCGTCGGGACCGCTGCGCGGCTCGCCGCCGGCCTGCAGGACGCGGTGCCGGGCGCGACGCTCGTGTGGAACCCGGAGTTCCTGCGAGAGGGCTTCGCCGTGCAGGACACCATCTCGCCCGACCGCCTGGTGTACGGCGTGCCGTCCGGATCAGCGGGCGAGTCCGCCGTCGCGGTGCTCGACGAGGTCTACGCGACCACCCTCGCCGAGGGCACCCCGCGTCTCGTCGTCGACCTCGCCACCGCGGAGCTCGTCAAGGTCAGCGCGAACGCGTTCCTGGCGACGAAGATCTCCTTCATCAACGCGATGGCCGAGATCGCCGAGGTCGCCGGCGCCGACGTGACGGCGCTCGCCGACGCGATCGGGCACGACGACCGGATCGGCCGGAAGTTCCTGAACGCCGGACTCGGGTTCGGCGGCGGCTGCCTGCCGAAGGACATCCGTGCGTTCCAGGCCCGTGCGACCGAGCTCGGCGTGGGGGAGTCGCTCGACTTCCTGGCCGACGTCGACGCGATCAACCTGCGTCGTCGCGCCCACGTCGTGACCCTCGCTTCGGAGATGCTCGGCGGCGCGGTCGCCGGCAAGCGGGTCGCGGTGCTCGGGCTCGCGTTCAAGCCGAACTCCGACGATGTCCGCGACTCCCCGGCGCTCGACATCGCGGCGCGGCTGCTCGAGCTCGGCGCCACCGTGTCCGCGTACGACCCCGAGGCGAACGGCACCGCCGCCCGGGTCCGTCCGCAGCTGCGGTACGTCGACACCGCAGCGGCCGCGATGCAGGACGCCGACCTCGTCCTCGTCCTGACCGAGTGGAACGAGTTCCGCACGCTCGACCCGAACACGGTGGCGTCGATCGTCGCGAGCCCCGTCGTCATCGACGGGCGCAACTGCCTGGACCGTGACGCCTGGACGGCCGCCGGGTTCGTGTACCGCGGCATGGGGCGCTGATCCACCAGATGGCGTCCTTCTTCGCACGCCTGCAGCGGCACGCCTGGGCCACCCCGACCGTGCTGCTCGCCGTCGTGGTCGTGATGGCGGCCTCCGTCGCGCGGGCCTTCACGACCGACCCGCTCGGCAGCGCCGACGAGCCCGCGCACCTCGACTACGCCCTGCAGGTGTGGCACGGGCACCTCCCGCTGTTCGCCGACGGCCTGCGGAACACCGTGCCGTTCGGCGCGCACCCGCCGGTCCAGTGGGTCGCGCAGCACCCGCCGCTGTTCTACCTGGTGCTCGCACCGATCGTGGGACCGGCGTGGGACAGCGGTCACGTGCTGGTGGCCGTGATGCTCGGCCGGTTGTGCAGCGTCGTCTTCGCCGGCCTGCTCGTGCTCGCCTCCGCGTGGGCGGCCGCACGGTGCTTCCCCGACGCCCGTCGCCTCCCGTCCGCCGTCGGCGTCGTCGTCGCGCTCACGGGCATCGTCGTCGTGCAGGGGGGCTCGATCTACAACGACTCGCTGTACGCCGTCCTCTGCGCGCTCGCCGCGGGTGTGGCCGGAGCAGCGCTCCGCTCCGGGGTCGGGCCGCGCCTGCTCGTCGGCGGCGTGCTCGTCGGCGCAGCCGGGATGACGACGCGGTTGTCGTTCGGGATCTGGCTCGCCGCGATCGTCGTGGCGTTCCTGCTCGCCCGTCGTGTCCGACTCGGTGCGCTCCGCGGCATCGGCGGCAGGATCGTCGCCGGGATCGCCCCGCTCGTCGCCGCCTCGGCCGCGTCCGGCTGGTTCTACCTGCGGAACCGCGAGGTCGCCGGCAGCTTCAGCGGTCGTCCGACCGGGTGGGCCGGCCACGTCCCGCGCGAGAAGCGCAGCGACCTGCAGGTGGCGGTCGACCCGGAGTTCTGGCGCGGGATCTACGGCGTGTTCCGTGGTGCGCTCGACCCGCTGTCCGCGGTGCCGTGGCTCCTCCTCGTCGTCCCGGTCCTCCTCGCCGTGGTGGCGATGGTGCTGCACGGGGTGCTCCGACGTCGATCCCTGCCCCGTGGGGGTGACGCGCTCCGCACCGCGCTCGTCGTGGCGATGCTCGCCGTCGTGACCGTCCTGTTCACCGTCGCCGAGCTGCGCTACGTGGCAGGAGGCGGTGGCGCGATCAACCGGTACGTGCTGACGGTCGTCGTACCGGTCGGCTTCCTGGTCGCCGCCGGGCTGGTCTCGTGGGGTCGTGCGTCGGCGTGGTTCCTCGTCGCGTGGTCAGCACTCGCCGTCGTGCCGTCGGTGTCGCTCGTGACGTTCTCGGGCGTGGCGATGCTGCCGCACTCGGGCGCGGTGGGCACCCTCGCCTTCGTCGTGTCGATGGCCGCCCTCGTGCTCGCGCTCGTCGCGTTCGTGCTCGCGGAGCGTCATCGCCCGGACGGACCCGCCTCGCGCGGTGCCGGCCGACGTTCGGCCGCTCGCCGGGGCTCGGTCAGCTGAGCGCGGCCCGGATGACGGCCCGGTAGCGTTCGCCGATCCGGTCGCCCGAGAACGCCTGCGCCGCGGCCGCTGCGCCGTCCTGGAAGCGTGCTCGTGCCCCGTCGTCGGTCAGCACCGTCCTGAGCGCGGACCGGAGCGCGGGGACGTCGCCCGGTGCGACGAGCAACCCGGACACGTCGGTCTCGACGACGTCGCGGATCCCCGGCAGGTCGCTGGCGACGATCGCGGCGCCGACGGCCGCGGCCTCGAGCAGCGTCACCGGCAGACCCTCCTGGTCCCCGTTCGCCGCCGGGACCGACGGCAGTGCGACGACCGTGGCGGACGCCAAGGCGTCGAGCACCTCGGTCTTGCCACGCTGCCCGAGGAACGTCACCTGCAGCCCGGTCGCCTGCCGTTCGAGCCGCTCGCGGTACGGGCCGTCCCCGATGACGACGAGCTCCCACGGGACGTCCTCGATGCCGCGGAGCGCCTCGATGAGGTTGCCGAACCCCTTCTTCTCGACCAGCCGACCCACCGCGACGACCCGTCCGGAGCGGCGCTCGCCGCGCTGGCGAGCCGCTTCGGCCGGGGCGAGGTCGACGCCCATCGGGACGACGCTCGACCGCGCCGTGGGGACGCCCCATCCGGTGAGACGATCGCGCATCTCGCCGTTGACCGTCGTCACGTGGGCCGCGCGCCCGAGCACCCAGCGCTTCAGACGGACGAGCGGCGCCGCCCGGAGCGCGTAGACGTCGCCGCCGTGGGTGGTCACGACGAGGGGGACGCCCGGTGCCGCGAGGGTCGCGATCAGGGCCTGCGGGATCGCCCAGTGCGCGTGGATCACGTCGGGACGGAACGACCGGACCGCCCGGCGCACCGCGGCGTACTGCGCGGCCATCAGTGCGGGCACCTGCACGAGGCGACTCCGACGTTCCTTGAGGTTGTCGAGGATCGCACCGTCCGCGAGGTCCTCGAACCGACGTGGGAAGTACGGGAACCGCACGACCCGGACACCGTCGACGACCTCGGACCGTGCCGCTCCTGGCACCCGCGGCGTGAGCACCGCGGTCTCGAACTCCGTCGCCTCTTGCCGGGCGAGGTCGAGGACGAACGCGGGGACGCCGTCGTCGGGACGTGCGGGGAAGGTGGACGCGAGCACGAGCACGCGGGGCCGGGCGGGGACGGGCATGGGGGTTCCTTCGCTGCGTCGGGCGCGGTTCGTCGACGAGTCCCGGACGGGCATTGGTACCCTGCTGGGGGTCCGCGGAGCCGGTCGACGATCGGCGTCAGCGGGCCGGACCCCCGAGCAGGAGACCCGTGCGAGTTCTGATCCACAATAGCGATTCCCCCCACAACCGCGGGGACCGTGCGATCCTCGCCGGCAACGTCGAGCTGGCACGTCACCGCTGGCCGGGCGCCGAGATCGTCTCGCTGTCGCAGTACCCCGAGCGCGACGCCGCCTGGTTCGGCATCCGGTTCCTGCCGGTGTCGCCCTACAGCACCGGCGTCGGCGACCTGTTCCGGCTCCTCCGGGCGGCGCGCGGTGCCGATGTGGTGCTCTGGGGTGGCGGGGAGATCCTGAAGGACTACACGAACAAGCTCGGGCTCGTGTACTGGCTGCTCAAGCTCCTGCTGCTCCGGCTCGTGAACCGTCACCTCGTCGGCGCCTTCCAGGGCATCGGCCCGACGTCCGCGTCGATCAGCAAGCGCCTCATCCGCGCGACGGTCGACCTGACCGAGGTGTTCCTCGTCCGCGACGACGAATCCCGCGAGAAGCTGGTGGCGTGGGGCGTGCGGACGCCGGTCGTCTCGTCGTTCGACCCCGCCGTGGTCGGCACCGTCACGACGCCCGACACCGACGTGCTCGAGCGTCTCGAGCGCACCACGGGGCTCACGGCCGAACGCCTCGACGGGTCGATCGGCATCGGCGTCCGACGCTGGTTCCACTACAAGCGCAGCGGCTGGATCCCCTTCCGGTTCGTGCCGAAGGCGTTCCGGAAGGCGCACGCCGAGTCTGAGGACCTCCAGACCTACCGGCGCGCGCTGACGGACCTCGTCGACGCCGTCGTCGATCGATGGGACACGGACGTCGTGTTCTACCCGATGCACATGGAGGCGTCCGAGGGCGATGCCGCCTTCGCGCGTGAGGTCATCGCCGGGCTGCGACACCCGGAGCGCGCGCACGTCGTCGAGGCCGACGTGTTCTCACCGTCGGAGTACGCGGGACTCATGTCCAGGAGCCGGCTGTTCGTCGCGAGCCGGCTGCACTCGGCGATCGTGGCCACCATCGCCGGTGTGCCCGCCACGGTGCTCTACTACGTCGACAAGGGCCGCCTCTTCTTCGAGCAGATCGGCATGCAGCGGTTCGCCCGCCCGATCGAGGACGCACTCCGGCCGTCGTTCGTGTCGGACGTGATCGCCTCCCTCGAGGAGCTCGACCGCGAGCGCACCGCCGTCGTGGCCGACCTCGCCGACGGTGTCGCGACGATGAGCGCGGCCCTGCGCGACGACTTCGCCAGGGGTACCGAGGCGATCCGATGAGCCCCAGGACGCGCGCGGTCCTCCGACGCGCGGTGCCGATCGTGTTCTACGTGGCGCTCGCGGTCTTCCTGTTCCTGTACGTGCGGAGCGTCGACTGGGGGCAGCTCGCCGGCATCCGGTGGAACTGGTGGTGGGTCGCCGTCGCGACGGCGATCAGCCTCGGCTTCCGCTACTGGGGCGTCGGCATCTGGTTCTACCTGCTCCGGAGGCTCGGTGCGACGGGGCTCAAGGGCAGCGGGGTGACCCTGACGGCCGTGTACGCCAAGTCGTGGATGGGCCGGTACATCCCCGGCGCGGCGACCTGGATCATCGGCAAGGTGTACTTCGCGTCCCGGCACGGGGTCTCGAAGGCCCGGCTCGGCGTCAGCGGTCTGCTCGAGGGCGGCCTGCAGATCGCCGCGACCCTGGCACTCGCATTGGTGCTGCTGCTCATCGACCCCCGCACCCACGCCCTCGATCCGTGGATCGTGGTGTTGATGATCGCAGCGTTCGTCGGCTGCGTGGTCTGCCTGATCCCGAAGGTCTTCGTCTTCCTCGTGAGCACGGCCCTCCGCATCCTGCGCCGGCAGCCACTCGACGAGGACGTCACCCCCGGCATCGGGACGGTCCTCGGCGGCGCGGCGCTGTACGTCGTCGGCGCGCTGTTCTCCGGGACCGCGTACTACTTCATCACCCTGGCCGTGTACCCGTCGCTCAAGGGCAGCGACGCCGCGTTCGTCATCGGCGCCGCGAGCATGGCTTCCGCGATCAGCATGCTCGCGGTCTTCGCTCCTGGCGGGCTCGGCGTCCGCGAAGGCGTGCAGGCGCTGCTCCTCGGGCTCGTGATGCCCGGGCCGGTCGCACTCGTCGTCGTCGTGGTCACGCGCGTGTGGAGCCTTGCCGTCGACGCGCTGTTCCTGCTCTGCGCGTCGATCCCCACCTGGTTCGCCCGGAAGTCCGCGGGCGAGGCGGAAGAGGCCCCGGCCGCCTGACCAAGACGCGGCGACCGGCCGACCCGGAGGTCGGGCGGGCACGACGTCAGACCGTCACGCGCTCCCGCCGCGGTGCGCGGTCGCGGACACCCGGGGCCACCACGACGGCCGCGACGGTCAGCGCCAGCCCGACGAGCATGACGACCACGGCCACGACGACGACCGACACGGGGACCGGACCGAGGGCGGTGTACCGCTCGACCGCGAGCCCGGACAGCGGCACCCGTGCGGCGTTCCAGAACCAGCTCGTCACGACGGTCAGCCCGTAGAGTCCGACCACCGGGCCCGCGACGGCGAGCGCGATCGCCAGGGCACGCCGACCACCGGCGCTCCGCGGGATCCTCCGCCAGGCCACCGCGCTGATCGCGATGAAGCACACGATCGCGGGGAAGTAGTAGCGGCCCTGGGTGGCGGCGACCTCGGTCGTGGTCAGGTACGCGTGCGCGCTCGTGTAGGTCTGGATCCCGATCAGGAGCGCCGGGAACACCGCGAGGACGACGACGGCCCGGAGCTCGGGCCCACGGCGGAACGCGAAGAGCACCACGGCGAGCAGTGCGACGATCGTCAGGACCCCGGTGAGGACGTCGCCGATTGTCACCTGCGCCTTGATCCCGGGGCTGCCCCAGAACGTCCGAGCGATGGTGCCCCAGCTGACGTCGAGGAAGTGGCCGAGCGTCGGGTGCTCACCGGGCGGGAACTCCTTCGGCGGCCGCATCGCCGCGTACCCGTTCGGCTGCAGCCGGTGGTAGGCGACGAGGTTGTGGAGCCACCACCACGCGCCGATGCCCCCGGCGACGCCGAGCGTCACGACGGTGCGCACGAGCCGGTGCACGATCGGCAGGACGCCGGCGCCGGCGACGAGCACCACGAGCGCGACGAAGGGGATCGCGGGCAGCGCCGTGCCCTTCACCCAGATCGCCGCACCGAGTGCGACGCCGAGTCCGATCGTCGTCCGCCACCGCAGGTCACCGGTCAGGAGCCGGACGGCCAGCCAGACGACGATCCCCGCCAGCAGCATCACCGGCGCGTCGTTCGAGACGGAGGCTCCGATCGACGCGAGCTGCGGGGTGGCGAAGAGCGCGAGCGCTCCGACCAGTGCCGCACGCGGCGAGCGGGTCAGCCGACGGACGGACGCCCACGCCAGCAGCGCCAGCGGGGTGACCGCCAGGGCATCGGCGATCCGGAGGGCGAGCACGGCGTGGTCGAACCGGAGGTCCCCGAAGTGCACGGCTCGCAGGACCGCGGCGCCGGCGAGGTACGCGGTCGGCGGGTGCTGCGTCATCTGGTTGACGGTGGGCGAGACGCCGGGGTTCGCGGCGAGCAGCTCGGTCATCGTCGACCACTCGCTCTTCGGCAGCGTCGCCTGCTGCTGCGCGGCGACCTGGACGGCGTTCAGCACGTGCATCTCGCCGGGGGCCGACCACGGGTCACCGATCGCCAGGTGCACGGCGGCGTCGATGTGCGCCGTCTCGTCCGGCGCCTGGAACGTCGGCAGGACGAGCGCCCAGACGAGCAGCCACAGGCCGAAGGCGGCCGTCACGACGGCGACGGCGATGCGCTCCCACGGCCGGATGGGGGGAGCGGACACGGTCACGTCGGCGGGAAGGGTCGTCGGCACCCGACAATCCTAGGTGGACGCCGGCCGTCCGCCGTCGTGACACCAGCCGAACGCCGCGCGGACGCTTTGCGGACGGCGCCGCGCGGTCGGCTCAGACCTCGTGCGGCTCGCGGACCTCGGCGGCGACGACGCCGCCGCGGCGCGACGCCTCGCGCTCAACGCGGTCGGGGTGGTACACCCACACCTTGTACAGCCAGAAGCGGAACGCGGTCCCGAGCAGCAGCCCGATGACGTTGCCGGAGACGTTGTCCGCGAACGCCGACGTGAAGCCGAACACGTAGTGGGACAGCCCGAGGCAGCCGAGGGAGATGACCATGCCGCCGAGCGAGACGACCACGAACTCGATCCCCTCGCGGGCCGCGACCGAACGGCGCTGGTTGCGGAAGGTCCAGTACCGGTTGCCGATCCAGTTCACCATGATGGCGATGACGGTCGAGATGACCTTCGCCCAGAACGGCCCGGAATGGACGTCGTCGGGGGAGAGCACCGTCGCACGCAGCAGGTTGAACACGGTGAAGTCGACGACGAAGCCGACCGCGCCGACCACACCGAAGCGGGCCAGCTGCGCGATGAGTCGCCGCACGTCGTCTCCAGGATCCGTAGAGTTGTGACGGACCGGGGAACCCGGACCGAACATCGATTGTAGACAGCCCGCTCTCCCTGCGCGGTGAGAACGGCGGAAGGAACACTCAGCATGGCGTTGCGCGTCGGGGTCGTCGGTGGAGGGCAGCTCGCCCGGATGATGGTCCCAGCGGCCGTCGAGCTGGGGCTGGACATCCGTGTCCTCGCGGAAGGACCCGGCATGTCCGCAGCGATCGCGGCGACGGCGGAGGGGGACTACCGCGATGCGGCGACGGTCCTCGCCTTCGCCGAGGAGGTCGACGTGATCACGTTCGACCACGAGCACGTGCCGCAGGAGGTCCTCCGCGCGCTCGTCGACGCGGGCGTCGCGGTCCGACCGGGGCCGGGGGCGCTCGCCGTCGCCCAGGACAAGATCGTGATGCGGCAGCGGCTCACCGACCTCGGCCTGCCCGTCCCGGACTGGGCCGCGGTGCAGGACCCGGACGAGCTCCGGCAGTTCATCGCCGACCACGGTGGCCGAGCCGTCGTGAAGACCGCTCGCGGCGGCTACGACGGCAAGGGCGTCCGCGTCGTGTCCGACCCGGCCGAGGTGGACGACTGGTTCATCGCGATCGCCGAGGCAGGCGGTGACCAGGCGCTCCTCGTCGAGGAGCTCGTGCCGTTCACGCGCGAACTCGCGCAGTCCGTGGCGCGACGCCCCTCCGGCGAGGTCGTGGCGTGGCCGCTCGTCGAGACGGAGCAGCGCGACGGGGTGTGCGCCGAGGTGCTGGCTCCGGCGCCGGACAGCGCAGGACGGATCGCCGATCTCACCGAGTCGATCGCGGTGCGCATCGCCGAGGAGCTCGACGTCACGGGCGTGCTCGCGGTGGAGCTGTTCCAGACCGGTGACGAGCGGATCCTCATCAACGAACTCGCGATGCGGCCGCACAACACCGGCCACTGGTCGATCGACGGTGCGACGACGAGCCAGTTCGAGCAGCACCTCCGTGCCGTGCTCGACCTGCCGCTCGGTGCGACGGGCATGAACGCGCCGTCCGCGGTGATGGTGAACGTGCTCGGCGGACCGGCCGACGGCGCCCTCGCGGCACGGTACCCGGCGGCGCTCGCCGCGTTCCCCGAGGCGAAGTACCACTTCTACGGCAAGGCCCCGCGGCCCGGCCGGAAGATCGGGCACGTCACCGTGACCGGTGACGACGTCGACGACGTCGTCTACCGGGCGCGCGCGGCCGCGGCGCACTTCGACGACTGACAGCGGACGGACCGGAACCGGACAGGAGGCTCGGCTCACCTCGACCACGCGACCTGCGTCGCCGAGGTGATCCGGGCCTCCAGTGCGTCTGCGCCCGCGGAGCGGGTGCCACCCGTGCAGGTGGCACCCGCTCTGGCGTCTGGTCCCGAGTGGCACTGCGTGGTGCCATGGGACGGTCAGGGGTCGACCATCCAGGGGAGTCGCGCAGTGCGCCGTCACCAGTTCATCGCGGGCGCCGTCGCGCTCGCGTCCGCCATCGGCATCGTCAGCGCGCCGATGCCGGCGACCGCGGCGACCGACGTCCGCAGCGCCTCTTCGACCCAGCTCTACGGCAACGGGCAGTACAACCCGCCGACGAGCGAGGCCGCGAAGAACGCGACCCTGCTCGCCTCGACCGACCCGGCTGGTTCGAAGGCGGCCGCCACCATCGCGAAGTACCCCGTCGCGACCTGGCTCGGCGAGTGGAGCACCGGGACGACGCTCGCACGGACCATCGACACCGCGACGGCAGGTGCGGCGGCGAACGGGACCACCGCCGTCTTCGTGACCTACGCCATCCCGGACCGCGACTGCGGTGGGTACTCGGCCGGCGGCTTCGACGAGGCGTCCTACGACGCGTGGGTCGACCAGGTCGTCGCTCGGCTGGCGGGGAAGCGTGCCGCGGTCGTCGTCGAACCGGACTCGCTCGCGATGCTCAGCAACGCCGCGTGCACGAAGGTGCTCGACCAGCAGCGGTACCGGATCCTCGCGCGTGAGGTCGCGGCCTTCACCGCGGCCGGTGTCCCCGCCTACCTCGACGCCGGGAACTCGAACTGGGTGCAGCCCGCGGTGATCGCGAGTCGTCTCAACAGTGCCGGCGTCCAGAACGCCCGCGGCTTCTTCACGAACGTGGCGAACTACTACCCGACGGCGCAGGAGCAGACCTACGCGCAGAAGGTCTCGTCGCTCACCGGCGGGTCCCACTACGTGATCGACACCTCGCGGAACGGCCAGGGATGGCGCGGGACCTGGTGCAACGGACCCGGGGCCGGCCTCGGCACGACGCCCCGGGTGGTGGCCGACGGGACCGCGCTCGACGCGCTGCTCTGGGTGAAGACCCCAGGGGCCAGCGACGGCACCTGCAACGGCGCTCCCGCCGCCGGGAAGTGGTACTCGGCCTACGCGCAGGCGCTCGTCGCCAACGCGGTGCTCGGGACCCCGCCCACCCTGCGGTCACCGGTCGGGACGCTCGACGCCGCCACCGGTGCCGCGAGGGCCGTCCGTGTGCAGGGGTGGGCGTACGACGAGGACGACACGGCGGCCGCGCTGCCGGTCCGGGTGACCGTCGACGGTGTCGCGGTGGCGACACTGACGGCGGACGCTCCCCGGCAGGACATCGACGACGACTACGGCGTCGGCGCGAACCACGGCTACGACGCGACGATCCCGGTGCCCGGCGAGGGAGCGCACTCGGTCTGCACGACCGCGCTCAACGTGGGGACCGGTGTCGATCACCGCCTCGGGTGCGAGGACGTCACGGTCTGGGGCCACGACCCGGTCGTCCGGATCGACGCGGCGAAGGTCGTCCGTGCGGGCATCGACGTGACCGGATGGGCGGTGGACGCCGACGCCGGGAGCACCCCGGTCACGGTCGACCTCACCGTGGACGGCACCGTCGTCAGGAGCCTGCCGACGACCGTCGACCGTCCAGGAGTCGTCGCGCCGGCGGGCTCGGGCACCGTGCACGGGTTCCGGACCGTCGTCCCGGCCGCGGCGGGCAAGCACACGGTGTGCGCCGTGGGCCGGAACCAGGGGACGGGAGCCGACGTCCGTTCGACCTGTTCCGTCCTGACGGTCGCGGCCAGCGCACCGTGGGGCTCGCTCGAGTCGGTGACCGGATCGTCCTACCACCGCACCACGGTGACCGGATGGGTGTTCGACCGGGACGCGATCACTCGAGGGCTCACCGTCCGCGTCACCGTGGACGGCAAGCCGAGCAGCACCGTCCTGACGGCGGACGGCGATCGACCCGACGTCGACCGGACCTGGGGGTCGGGGCCGGCGCACGGGTTCTCCGGGCGGATCCCGTCGTCGTCCGGATCGCACACGTTCTGCGTGACGGCGGTCGGAGCAGGCAGCGGTGGGGACAAGGCACTCGGGTGCCGGACGGTCCGGGTGCCGTGACGGTGCCGCTCGGGCCGGTGCTCGTCGTGCGGCGTGTGGTGCTGCTCGGCCTTGTGCTCGTCGTGCGGCGTGTGGTGCCGCTCGGCTAGCCTCGTCTGGTGACCGACACCACCGCCGCCGCCCCGCTCGTCTCGATCATCATGGGGTCCGACTCGGACTGGCCCACGATGCGCGCCGCCGCCGACATCCTCACCGAACTCGACATCCCGTTCGAGGCCGACGTCGTCTCCGCGCACCGGACCCCGGACAAGATGGTCGCCTTCGGTCGTGCAGCAGCCGGACGCGGCATCCGGGTCGTCATCGCCGGTGCCGGGGGAGCCGCGCACCTGCCCGGCATGGTCGCGTCCCTCACCACGCTCCCCGTCATCGGTGTCCCGGTCCAGCTCGCGCGGCTCGACGGCCTCGACTCGCTGCTGTCCATCGTGCAGATGCCCGCCGGCATCCCGGTCGCGACGATGGCGATCAACGGCGCCGCGAACGCCGGACTGCTCGCCGCCCGGATCATCGGGTCGGCGGACCCGGAGGTCGCCACGCGGCTCGCGGAGTACGCCGCCGGCCTCGAGCAGGTCGTCGAGCGGAAGGCGGCGGCGCTCCGCGAGCAGCTGTAGCGCCTGGTCCTACTCGTGCTTGCGCGCGAACAGGTGCAGGTTGCCGATCGTGCTCTCGTAGACGTCCTGGTCACCGGGGAACGTCCCTGCTGCACGCCACTGCCAGAACTTCCACTTCGTCCAGCTGTGGCCGAGCTCACCGGGTGACGTGAAGTCGTTGACCGGGTAGATCGCGACGAACAGCGGGTTGTTCGAGAACTGCCGACTGTTGTTCGTGCAGCGCTTCCACCAGTCCGTCGTCGTGTAGATCGCCGGGTAGCGGTGGATGCGTTCGTACACGCGGTCCGAGAAGTCGTGGATCCAGGTCCGCATCGCACCCCAGCTGAGGCCGTAGCACGTCCCCTGTGACGCGCTGCCGTACTCGATGTCGAGCAGCGGCGGCAGGGTGATGTTGTCGTCGCTCCACCCGCCGCCAGAGGCGAAGAAGTAGTCGGCGGTCGCCCGGCCACTCGCCTGGCTCGGCTGCGCGTAGGCGTACCCGCCGCGGACCATGCCGGCCTGCGCGGCGTCGAAGTACTGCTTCTGGTACGTGCGGCTCGTGTACGTCACCCCCTCTGATGCCTTGATGTAGGCGAAGCGGGCGCCCTGTGCGTACGCGGTCCTGAAGTCGGCGTCCGGCTGCCAGGCGCTGACGTCCATGCCCTGCAGCTTGCCGGGCGGCGGTCCCGAGGCGGCGGCCCTGGCCTGCGGCGCCGCGAGCATCTTCGTGCCGGCGGCGGAACCGGCGGCCTCGGCGTGGGCCTGGATGCTCGACCCCATCGTGTGGTTGCCGGTGGCGTCCTGGGTCTCGATGGGTGGATCGTCGGTGCCGGCCGCGGGCTGTGCGCTCGCGGCCGACGTGTCGGTCGGCGACGTCCCGCCGGTGACGGCGTCTGCCGGGCCGTCGACTGCGAGCGTCACGAGCAATCCCGCCGTGATCACCGCCGCTGCATAGGTGGTTCGTCGAGCTGCTGCACGCATCCGGTTGCTCCCCTGTCCTAGAAGGCCGGAGCGCGGGCGTGCTCCGACCGTGTTCCGGGGCAGCCTAGCCGACGGTGTCGGCTCCGTCGTCGGTCGTGGTCAGAGGTCGGCGTGCAGCTGCCAGGTCTCGGCGGCCGAGTCGCGCCAGTCGAACATCCGTGCGCGGTCCGGCCCCGCCACCGCGAGCTGCCCGGCGAGCAGCGGGTCGTTGACGACCTGGAACACCGCCTGCGCGAGGCGTTCGGGGTAGGCGTCCCGCGGCTCGAGCGGCACGGTGACGCCGGCGTCCGACGCCACCTCGCTCACCGCCGGGTCGTCGGAGTGGATGACCGGGGTGCCGAGGCTCATCGCCTCGATCACCGGGAGCCCGAAGCCCTCGGCGAGGCTCGGGAAGACGAACACCGTCGCCCGGTCGTAGACCACGGCGAGGTCGGCGTCGTCGACACGGCCGAGGACCTTCACACGGTCCTGCGGCAGACCGGCCTGTTCGGCGATGCCGACTACGTCGACGTCGCCCCACCCGTCCGGGCCGCTGATGACGAGCGGGACGTCCTTCGGGGCATCCGGGTGCGCCATGGCCTCGATCAGGTGCCGAAGCCCCTTGCGGGGTTCGAGCGTGCCCACGGCGAGGACGTACCGATCGGGGAGCCCGAGCCGCTCCGCACGGAGGTCGGCGTCCACGGGCACGCGGAGTCGGCCGGACGGGGCACCGCCGATGACGCGGAGCCGGTCGTCGAACCGATGGATGTCGTTGAGCGCTCCGGCCACCGCGTGCGTCGGCACCACGACGGCGTCGGCGTGCTTCCATGCCCGCTTGACCATCGCCTTGTGGAAGTGGACACCGCGCGGCGTGAGGGTCTCCGGGTGGGTCCACGGCACGGTGTCGTGCACGGTGACGACGGTCTGCCGACCGGGTTCCTGGAACCGGTTGTGCTTGACCAACGGCGCGAGCACGCTCGGCGCGTGCACCATGCCCCGCGACGCGCCCCGTGCCATCCCGCCCTGCCACGCGACGGCGAGCTCGCGACGGGGGAGCGCCAGCCGGTCGATGCGACCGAGTCCCGGCAGCAGGGTGCGGACGCGTTCGAGCTCCGTCGGCCCCACTGCGGAGAGGACGGCCTCGACGTCGCAGCCGGAGGGAGCGGTCGCGATGAGCTGACGCGTCAGTTCTTCCGCGTACCGTCCGATGCCGCCCGGGACCGGTGCCACCACCTGGTCGACGATCACTCGGAGTGTGGTCACGGGGCTCCTCAGCGGTGGGTGACGGCGGGCTGCCAGAGCGTAGCAGGTGGGGCAGGACGCAGGCCGTGGGCGGTGTCCACGGTCGGCGGGGCGTCGCACGCTCGGTGGGGCGTCGCACGCTCAGTGGGGCGTCGTCAGCGCTCGACGACGAACCGTCCGTCCTGCTCGACGAAGCGGGCACCGTCCCGGAGCATCCAGACGTCGAGGTAGTCGACTCGGAAGTGCACGAGTCGCGGGCGGTTGGCTGCGATGAAGTCCCGGACCTCGGGTGTCACCGGGTACCGGATGTCCGGCCCGATCGCGAGCGCACCGAAGGCGCCGTCGCCCGGCTTCGCCGACCCGTGTCCGCGGAAGTAGACCCCCCACGTGGAGCCGTACCGGACGAACAGCACCCGGTTCGCCACCGGGAAGCCGTGCTCGTGCAGTTCGGCACCGAGCAGCGCGACACCGGCGGGACGCGCAGCCGCGACCGTCCCGGCGAGCGTCGCAGCCGGGACCACCGCAGCACCCACCAGGAGCGTCGCGATCACGCGCATCGCTCCGGGCCACACCCTGGCGGGACCGGAGCGCCGCACCCGCCGACGTGGATCCGCGACCCGGGCGAGCCGACCGTAGCCGACGGCGGCGAGGGCGATGACGAACGGCATCCACACGTCGTAGTAGTGCGGCAGCGACACGTGCGCGACGACCGTCGAGAAGAGCACGAGCGACCCGGTCGCGACGCCGAGCACGGCGACGAGGCGATCGGGGCGGATCACCAGCGCGGCGACGACACCGGTGCCGAGGACGACGGCCATCACCCAGCCGATGCCGTTCACCATGAAGGCGAGGTCGGCCCACCAGGGTGGGTGCTGGTAGACGACGCCGTTGATGGTCGTCCGGTGGCCGCCGCCGTTGTGCGCGCTCTGGAAGGCGATCATGGTCTCGATCGGCTTGACGAGACCGAGCGGCAGGTAGACGAGGACGGCCGTCGCCGCACACGTGACCGCGGCGATCGGCGCACCGATCAGGAGCGCGCGCCACCGACCGAAGACGACGGGGACCGTCAGGAGGGCGACGACGAGCACCGCGGTGGTCACCTTGCTCGTCACCGACAGTCCGAGGCAGAAGCCGCTGAGCAGCGGCCACCACCAGCGCCAGTCCCGCGTCCACGCCCAGGCACAGGCCAGCGCAGCGACCGCGAACACGACCATGACCGGTTCGAGCAGCGCGAACCGGTCGATCCGTGCCCCGATCCCGGAGCCGAGGTCCGCCCAGGCGGCTCCGATCGCGCGGGGCGTGAGCCACCACAGCGCGGCCGCGAGGAGCGCCGGCCAGAACCCGACGGTGCGGCGGAGCAACCAGAACAGCAGGAACCCGGTGCCGAGGACCGCGAGCGCGGCGACGATCCGCGGACCGAGCACGCCCTGCCCGAGCGCGAGCTGCGCCGCGCCGAACAGGAACTTCGCGAGCGGCGGGTGTTCGAGGTTGCCGCCGAAGTCGCCGTGCACGTACGCCCAACCGACGGTGACGTAGACCTGCTCGTCGTTCATGATCGTCTGCGCACCGAGTCGCCAGAAGAGCATGAAGCAGGACGCGACGAGCACGAGGGCGAACGCGATCGGTCGGAGCGCGGGCAGACGGACTGGCACGGAGTGATCGTGACAGAGGACGCCCGGAGTTCCCGGGAACCCTCCTCGACGTGTCGACAGGATCCTGCGCGGAATCGCACTGCCCGGCGGGATGGGACGATGGTCAGGTGACCAGAACCCTCCCGGCCACCCGGCCATCCGCCGTCCACCGGCCCCTGGCCGTCGTTCGCGGCGCAGTCGTGCTCGGCGCCGTGCTCGTCGTGGCGGTCGCGCTCGTCGCCCTGGTGGTCGCGCAGCAGCGGTTGCAGGTGGTGGCCGGCGACGGGATCTCGTACCTGTCGATCGCGAGGCAGTACGCCGAGGGCGACGTCGCCGACGCCGTGAACGCGTACTGGTCGCCGATGGTCTCGTGGATGATGGCGCCGCTCATCGCCGGTGGCGTCGGGTTCACGGATGCCTTCGGCGTCGTGAGCTGCTTCGCCGCGGCGGTCGTCGTCGGGGTCGGCGGATGGCTGGCGTGGAGCGAGACGCGGCGGATCGTGCCCGCGCTCGTGTACATGGTCGCGGTGACGCCGGCCGTCATGGCAGCCGCGCCGCCGCGGACGCCGGACCTGCTCGTCGTCGCGTGGGTCGTCGGGTTCCTGTGGGCGCTCCGATGGGCCGATCGCACGGCCGACGGCTCGACACGGCGGCACGTCGTCGCCGCTGCCGTCCTCGGGGTCGTCATCGCGCTCGGGTACTTCGTGAAGCTCTACCTGCTCCCCGTCGCGGTCGTCTCGGTGGTGGCGTGGCTGCTCGTGCGCTGGTGGTCGGCGCGTCGGAACGGGTCGGGGACGCTCCGCCCGTGGCTGACACCCGTGGCGGTGACGGTCGCCTTCGCGGTCGTCGCGGCTCCGTGGGTCGGTGCGCTCAGCGCGAAGTACGACGGCCCGATGCTCGGCTCGTCGTTCGGGGTGAACTTCGGCAACAAGTTCAGCTCCGCCACGAACGATCAGGGCTGGCCCTTCCTGCCGGTACCCCCGAACCCGTCGGCCGTGACGCCGAACGAGGACTTCACCCCGGCCGTCTACGGGCGGGGGCCGTACGATCGGCCGACGGACACCCCTCGGCCGGACGACGGATCGAGTCCGGACGACGGATCGAGTCCGGATGCGCAGGCGGCCACCACGCCGTCCGACTCGTCGCTCGTCGGCAAGGCCCGGTACTACGTCGGACAGCGACTCCTCGCGCTGCCGTACTACCTGCACAGGATCGCCGACTACGGCCCGGCGACGCTGCCGATCGGGCTGCTGTTCGCGGGAGCGGTCGTCGTCGGTGCCGTCCGGTTCCGTCGGTCGCCGTTCGCCTGCACCACGGCGATCGTCGGGCTCGTGTACCTGCTCGGGTACGCGGCGATCACGTCGGCGTCGAGCTCCGGCGGCAACATCCGGTACTACTGGCCGCTCTTCCCGGTGAGCGTCCTGCTCGCGAGTGTGATGCTGCCGTCGGTGTGGCGTGCCGCTCGACGTCGAGGCGTCGTCAGCCGGGCGGTGGTGGCGCTCGCGGTCCTCGTCATCCCGGTCGCGTCGGTCGCGCAGAACGTGTACGGCGTCCAGGCCCCGTTCGTCGCCTCGACCACGACCCTGCCGTCGCTGCCCCTGCTCCAGGGACCGGGCGAGCCACCGCTCCGCCAGCTCGCCGAGGACATCGTGGCGAGCGGCGACCTGCCGTCCGACGCGCGGATCATCGGCACGAACTACCGGGTGACCTCGAGCCTCGCCTTGATGGTGGACGCGCACGCGTACGGTCGATCTGGACAGGGGTACGAGATCGCCTCGTCGGAGCAACGCGAGCTGTTCCGACAGGTCGGGGTGCAGTACTTCCTGCAGTTCGACGAAGCGGACCAGCCACAGCGCGACTACAGCGAGGCGGGGACGAGGGTCGGGTCGTTCGTGGCGCTCATCCCGTGCGCATCGGACGCCGCCGGTGTCCCGGCGTCGGCGTGCCGCGTCGACATCGTCCGACTCGACCCCTGACGTGCCGATGCGCGGCCCCGGTCGGGGCCGCGCATCGAGCGGTGTTCGTCGTCCGGGCGTCGCTCAGGCGAGCACGCCGGCTTCCGCCGCGGCGTGCAGGGCTTCGCGCCAGTCGCGCATCGGCGGGATGCCGGCCCGCTGCCAGGCGTCGTGCCCGAGCACGCTGTACGCGGGACGCGGCGCCGGGCGGACGAACGCCGAGCTGTCGGTCGGCAGGACGCGCTCCGGGTCGAGGCCCACCTCGGCGAAGATCGCCTTCGTGAAGTCGAACCACGAGCCCTGCCCGGCGTTCGTGCCGTGGTAGATCCCGGCGGGGGCGTCGGCGTCGAGCATGGCGACGATCTGCCGAGCCAGGTCGCCCGTCCACGTCGGCTGCCCGACCTGGTCGACGACGACGCTGACGGTCTCGTGCGAGCCGGCGAGCCGGATCATCGTCTTCGCGAAGTTCGGTCCACCCGCGCCGTACAGCCACGCGGCACGGACGACGTACGACGAGTCCGGCGCGATCGACCGCACCGCGGCTTCGCCTGCGGCCTTCGTGCGGCCGTAGGCGCCGATCGGGTCCGTCGGCTCGTCCTCGGCGTACGGCGCGGTGCCGTTGCCGTCGAACACGTAGTCCGTCGACACGTGCACGAGCTTCGCACCGGCTGCGACGGTGGCGGTCGCGAGGACCTCCGGTCCGCGGGCGTTGACCGCGTGTGCGTCGTCCTCGTGGGACTCGGCATCGTCGACCTTCGTGTACGCGGCGGCGTTGATCACGACGTCGTGCCCGGCCACGGCCGCGGCGACGGCGACCTCGTCGGTGATGTCGAGGTCGGCGCGGGACAGCGCGGTGACGTCACGACCGGCGAGCGCCTGCTGGAGGTCCTGGCCGAGCATGCCGGCCGCTCCGGTGATCAGGTAGCGGGTCATGCGAGCGCCGCACGCTCCTTGAGGGGCTCCCACCACGAGCGGTTGTCGCGGTACCACTGCACGACGTCCGCCAGGCCCTGCGCGAACGGCACCTGCGGCTCGTAGCCGAGCTCGGCCTGGATCTTCGAGATGTCGACCGAGTACCGGAGGTCGTGGCCGAGGCGGTCGGCGACCCGGTCGACGTACGACCAGTCCTTGCCGGTGGCCTCGAGCAGCATCTCGGTGAGCTCCTTGTTCGTGAGTTCCGTGCCGCCGCCGATGTTGTAGATCTCGCCCGCGCGGCCGCGGGTGAGCACCATGGCGATGCCGCGGGTGTGGTCGTCGACGTGCAGCCAGTCGCGGATGTTGTTGCCCTCGCCGTACAGCGGGACGTGCTTGTCGTCGATGAGGTTCGTGACGAACAGCGGGATGACCTTCTCGGGGAAGTGGTACGGCCCGTAGTTGTTCGAGCAGCGCGTGATCGAGAGGTTCAGCCCGTGCGTGCGGTGGTAGCTGCGGGCGAGCAGGTCGCTGCCGGCCTTCGACGCCGAGTACGGGGAGTTCGGCTCGAGCGGACGGTCCTCGGCCCACGAGCCCTCGCTGATCGAGCCGTAGACCTCGTCCGTGGAGACGTGCACGAACCGCTCGGTGCCGTGGCGGAGCGCCGCGTCGAGCAGTCGCTGGGTGCCGACGACGTTGGTCTCGACGAAGATGCCGGAGTCACGGACGGACCGGTCGACGTGCGACTCGGCGGCGAAGTGCACGATCGCGTCGACGGTGGGCACGACCTCGTCGAGCTTGGCCGCGTCGCGGATGTCGCCCTGGACGAACGAGTAGCGCGGGGAGTCCGAGACCGGGGCGAGGTTCGCGAGGTTGCCCGAGTAGGTCAGGGCGTCGTAGACGACGACCTCGGCGCCTTCGAGGCCGGGGTAGGCGTCCTCGAGGGTTCTGCGGACGAAGTTCGAGCCGATGAAGCCGGCCCCTCCGGTGACGAGGATCTTCACGCTGGTTTCCTTTTCGTGGCCGATGGAGGTCGGCTCGATACGCCGACGACGGTCGGCGAGCAGTCTAGCGGCGTCGGAACCGACCGCCGCCCGGTTGGCCGGTCAGTCCTTCGCGAAGACGATGATGCTGAAGGCGCTCTCGGACCACTGCTTCTCGATGTGCCACCCCTGCGCCGCGAGCTGCTCCTCCGGGATCCGCGGCTGGTCGGGTGTCGGCTCGCCGACGAACCACACGCGATCGACGCCCTCGGTGCTCGGCAGGGGAT
The DNA here is from genome assembly GCA_029959665.1 of Microbacteriaceae bacterium PS02333. Classification (GTDB taxonomy): domain Bacteria; phylum Actinomycetota; class Actinomycetes; order Actinomycetales; family Microbacteriaceae; genus Curtobacterium; species Curtobacterium guangdongense. The sequence continues at coordinate 13,873 of JASCOI010000015.1, read as the reverse complement.
CTGCCGTGGTGTAGCGCTCGGCCCAGAGCTGTCCGATCGAGATCGCGTCACGCCGGAGCGTCAGGTCGCGCATCCCGGCGAACGCCTCGGGGTAGGACGACGCGACGAACTCGGTGGTGCGGTTCGTGTGGCTCGGCAGCGGGCCGTAGTAGACGGCGTCGACGGTGCCCGCCGGTTCCTTCGCCCGTTCGGCGGTGATGAGGGCGGCTGCGACGTTCCACGTCGAGTCGTCCTTCGCCGTCGGGGTGCGCTGTGCGAGGTAGATCGGCGAGACGAAGGCGGCGATCGCGACGAGGGCGACGGCCGTGACGGTGCGCCACGGGACCGCCGTCAGCGCGAGGCCGAGCAGGATCGCGACGAACGGCGTGCAGAAGGTGAAGTAGCGCGGGTCGTAGAACGGACGGACCAGCACCGAGACGGCGACGACGATCAGCGTCGGCAGGACGACGACCGGGACGGCGACCTCGATCGCGGGGATCCGCGAGCGGAGCCGCGGGACCGCGAGGGTCGCGATGATGCCGAGCCCCATGAGCACGAACGGCACCCACGCCCACTGCCCCGTCCCCAGGAACCACTGGTCGACGACGACACGGCGGACGAGCCCCGGTCCGATCACGAGCGGGCCCATCCAGTACAGCTGGGCAGTCTGCCCCGAGACGGTCTTCATGAAGGGCAGCAGTGCGGCGCCGGCGAGCACGACGGAGCCGAGCCAGAAGAGCGCCGGTCGGACCACCGATGGGGAGCGACGTCCGACGATCCGCCGGACCTGCCAGAGGGCGAGCGTCACCGCATGGGCCACGAGGATGAGGGAGAGGTACACGAAGAGCACCCCGCCGGCGATGGCCAGACCCGAGTAGGCCGCCCACCACGCCCACGCGACGCCACGGCGTTCGACGGTCTTCGACACCGCGATGACGAGCAGCAGGGTGAGGGCGACGGCGACCGCCGCGGTGAGCGCGTTCGACCGGCCCTCGATGGCCGAGAACGTCACGCGCGGGAGCAAGCAGTACACGATGCCGGCGGCGACGGCGGGGCGGAGGCCTGCCAACCGGTGCACCAGCAGGACGACGAGCCCCGCGGCGAGACCGGTCGCGAGCGCACTCGGCATCCGCAGCCAGAACGGGCTGTACGGCACGACCTCGAACCAGAGGTGCAGCAGTAGGTAGTAGAACGAGTGCACGCCGTCGACGTTGTGCGCCATGTGCCAGAGCGCCGGGATCGAGCGCCGGACCCCGCTCATCGTGGCGGCCTCGTCGGCCCACGCCGCCGGGATCCACGAACCGGCCGCGCCGATCACGACGCCGAGCACGGTGACGGCCCCGGCCCAGACGGGCGTCGACGAACGGAGACGACGGGTCGGCGCGGTCGGCGTCGGGGTGGCCGCGGTGGTCGTCACGGCTAGTCGCCGTACCTGGCGAGCTTCTGGAGGTCCAGCTGCTCCTCGGCCAGGGTCCGGTTCAGGCGTGTCAGGTCCGCGACGACGCCGATCACGATGGCCAACAACGCCGTGATGAGCAGGACGACGCCGAGGATGATCGACTGCAGGTGGTTGCCACCGGTGTGCGTGGCGAGCAGCACCAGGTACCGGATGAGCGGCCAGAGGCCGAGTCCGCCGAGGACCAGCGCCACCCAGAGGAACAGCGCCATCGGCCGGTACATCAGGTAGACGCGGGCGATCGCGGAACCGGACTGGAACATGTGCTGCCAGATGTTCTTGAACAGTCGGGACTCGCGCGTCTTCGCGTTCGTCGTGATCGGGATGCTCGCGATCGCCAGGCGCTTGTACCCGGCCTGCACGATCGTCTCCATGCAGTAACTGAAGCGCGTCACGATGTTCAGCCGGATGAGCGAGTACTTCGAGTACGCGCGGAAGCCGCTGGCCGCGTCCGGCAGGTCGAGGCCGGCCGCTCGGCTCGCGACCCAGGAACCGAAGCGCTGCATGAGCTTCTTGAACCCGGAGAAGTGCTCGATCGTGCGCGTCTGGCGGTCGCCGATCACGATCTCGGCCTCCTTGCGGAGGATCGGCTGGACGAGCTCGGTGATGTGCGCCTGCGGGTACTGGTTGTCACCGTCGGTGTTCACGACGATGTCCGCGCCGTGCAGCAGGGCGTAGTCCACCCCGTCGCGGAAGGACCGGGCGAGGCCCATGTTCGTCGTGTGACGGACGAAGTGCTTCACCCCGTGCGCCTTCGCGACCTCGACGGTGCGGTCCGTCGAACCGTCGTCGATGACGAGGACCTCGATCTCGTCGATGCCCGGGATCGACGTCGGGATCGACTCGAGGACCGCGGGGAGGGTCTGCTCCTCGTTGAGGCAGGGGATCTGCACGAACAACTTCACGACGTGACGGGTCCTGTCGGGCTCGGGGCTGGCGGCGAACCTGACCATCCTACGGGCGCGACCAGCGAGCGATGCTCGCGACCCCGGCTGCAATACTGCAGTGTGCCCGCCGACACCAGTTCCTCGTTCCTCCGTCGGGTGGTCGACCGGCTCCGTCCGGCGGCCCGACAGCCGATCCCCACTCCCGTCAGGCCCCTCGTCGGCTACGTCGTGCACGGGCACGGCGGCCTGCACGCTCCGTCCGCCCACGTCCGCGTCGTGCAGCGCATCGAGATGCTCGCGCTCTCGGGGCGTGCGGACGTCGCGCAGGTCGACCCACGCGCGTTCGGCGCAGGGGAGGACCCCGCGACGTACGCGGTCGTGCTCGTGCAGCGGGACGCCGTGCCGGCTGCCGACCTCGACGCGTTCCTCGAGCGGATCCGCGCGACCGGCACCCCGCTCGTCGCCGAGGTCGACGACGACTTCTTCAGCGACGGTGCCCGTGAGCGACTCGGTCGCGCCGAGTACGACCCGGGTCGTCTCCACTCGGTGAACACGGTCGTCCGGTCGGCGGACAGCACGATCGTCAGCACGCCCGCGCTCGCCGAGGCCGTCCGTGCCGTCGGCGGGCACCCGGTCGTCGTCGAGAACCAGGTCGACCCGCGCCTGTGGACGGACCCGACCGCGGATGCCGCGGACCAGGCGGAACCACTGTCGGACCCGGATGCACCGCACCGCGTCGTCTACGCCGGCTCGCGCACCCACGGCGCCGACCTCGCCCTGCTCGAGCCGGTCTTCGACGGCCTCGTCGCCGCGGACGGGCGCCCGATCCGGCTCGAGGTGGTCGGTGTCACCGAGGACGTCGAGGACTGGTACGACCACCTGCCCGTGCCCGAGGACGCCGGGCACTACCCGTCCTTCGTCCGCTGGCTCCGCCGGAACGCCTGGCGCTGGGACGCAGCCGTCGCGCCGCTGGTCGACGAGCCCTTCAACCACGCGAAGAGCGACCTGAAGTTCGTCGAGTACACACTGCTCGGGCTGCCGGTCGTGCTCTCGAACGTCGGCCCGTACCGTCCGCACGTCGATCGGGCGGCGGTCGTGCCGAACGACACCGACGCCTGGCGCGCTGCGGTCGTCGCGGCCGTGGGGAGCGCCGTCCCGACACCGGCCGAGGAGCACGTGCGCGAGCACCGGCTGATCGGCGGGGACGACGACTGGGAACGTGCCCTCGGGCTCTGATCGGTCTCCGGCGAAGCGCGGAACGGGGGGGGGGCAGAACGGGAGACAGGGACGCGAACGTCGCTGCAATCCGCGGGGTCGCCGGGGTTGTTCTCGTCCGGGCGATGCTGAACATGCTCGAGACTGCAATTGCCCGGCGGCACCGCGGTGGACGAGAACACTCGGTGATGGACATTGCGCCCGCAATCTTTTCCCGCCTGGACAGGAGACGCATTCTCCAGTACCGTTCCACGCAAGCTGCGACTCCGCAGTCTGATATCGAAAAAGAGGGGGGAAATGGGGGACTCAACTGGGCCTCGTCGGAGTTCTGCTCAGGGTAGGGGGCTGTCCAGGAGGCAGATACTCGCCCTCGCGTCGATAGCGGCTGCTGGGGCATCGTTCGCGGTACCGACGCGCGCTTCTGCGATCACTCGTGCGGAGAACCTCGAACACCTCGAAGATTCGCGACCAGAGGGCGGCTCGGCTCCGACTGCTCGCGCGGCTGCCGGTTGGGGGGGATACTCCAACGGGCAGATCCCCGCCAGTGCCATGGCCGGCGTGCCCGCTCTGAGGGGCCAACCGTACCTGCGGACCGATGCTGCTGGTGCCTACTTCGCCCTGAGCGACGAGTTCAAGAAGGAGTTCGGGTCCGCTCTGCCGATCACCGAAGCGTATCGAGATCTCGCGCGCCAGAACGCGCTCTGGGATGCATACCAGAACGGGACGGGAAATCTCGCGGCTCCGCCAGGCACTTCTGTGCACGGATGGGCACTTGCCTGCGATTTCGGAGGTGGGGTTGCCTCGTACAACACCCCGCAGAAGCAGTGGATGGACGTCAATGCGCCGAGGTTCGGATGGCAGCCGAGAGGGAATACCTTCACGCAACAGGAACCATGGCACTTTGAATATGACGGAACATACAACCCTGGCGACGGTCAGGAGAATGACGGAGAAGACGACGTGTTCAAGCCGCGCTTTGTGAAGATTGCTGACTCTGGAGCGCCGAACGGCATGAACGGCCTCGTGGCCTTCCTGTTCCCTGACCGGGCGGTTCGAACGAAGAACGAAGCTGAGATCCTGTCCCTCGGACGAGCCTGGGGTGTCCTGAAGCCAGGGCAGAAGTGGTCCGACGTGGTCGACAGCATCAACTACGGGGAGTACGTGTCTGCCGAGACGGAGATCAACAACGCTCGGAGTGCGATGCGCGCCGAGTACGTGAAGTCGATCGTCGAAGCATTGCAGTAGTCCGCAGGGGCGCCTCGGTCGCTCTCGGGACCACGGCGACCGGGGTGCCCCTGTGACGCCCGCAGTCCTCGGCATGCAGGAGAGCGTCGTCCGCGTCCCCGCCCGTCGTCCCGTACGATTCTCCGGGGCATCCGCGCGGAGCCCGCGACGGACCAGGACCGCAGGGGGACGACGAGTGACGGACAGCGCAGTGGCAGCAACCGCGACGACCACGACCAGGACCAGGACCACGACGACCGCGGCGACGCCGTCGGGGCGGTCGACGAGCTGGCTCCGATCTTCGTGGCAGTTCATCGCCTTCCTGCTCGTGTTCCTGCTCGGCGGTGCCGCCTTCATCGCGATCACCCCTCCCGGGCTGAACCCCGACGAGCCGACGCACGTGTTCCGCGCGTGGCAGGTCGCACACGGCGGATTCGTGTCGGTGGAGTCCGAGAACCAGCCGCACGTCCGTGACGGCGAGGTCGGCGGAGTCGTCCCGACGGCGTGGCCCGCCCTGTTCGCGGAGTCGCACTACCAGCGCGGCTTCGAGGACCCCACGACCTTCCGCGACCTGGACTGGTCGAAGCTCGCGTCGCTGCACGCCTCCGCGGACGACACCGGCTGGGTGACGTTCACGAACACGGCGCAGTACGCCCCGGTCGCGTACGTGCCGCAGGTCGTCGCGATCTGGGTGGGGGAGGCGCTCGATCTCCCCGTGCTCGTCACCCTGGAGCTCGGTCGGGCACTCGGGTTGCTCGCGGTGGCCGGGCTCCTCCTCGCTGCCGCACGGTTGACACCCGTCGGCAGGTTGGCGTTCTTCGCGATCGGCATGTTCCCCTCGGTGGTGTCCCAAGCGGCGTCCTTCAGTGCCGACGGCGTGACGTTGGGGCTCTGCGTCCTCGCGACCGCGGTCGTCCTCCGGTGGTCGCTCCGGGACGGCCCGCTCGGCTGGTGGCGATGGCTCCTGCTCGGCGTGTTGTTCGTCGGGATCGCGCTCGTGAAACCGACGTACGCGCCCCTCGCCGTGATCGTGCTCGCCATCCCGTTCCGCAACCCGGCGGCGCGGTCGTGGCGTGCGATCGCCAGCACCGCCGCCGTCGCGGTCAGCGCGATGGTCGCGTTGCTCGGGTGGCTCCGCGCGACGAGCTGGATCTCCACGGGCGTCAACCCGCTCAACGATCCGGCCGAGCAGCGCGCCTACGTCATCGGCGCCCCGTTCGCGTTCGTCAAGGCGACGCTGAAGTCGCTCGTGTTCGACGGTCCGACCGGGCTCACCGACCAGAAGGGCGAGATCTGGCGCGGGGTGTTCGGATCGTTCTCCTGGCTGCGGTCCCCCTTGCCGATGGTCTTCGTGATCCTGCTCGTGGTCGTCGTGGTGCTCGCGATCCTCACCGTCGAACCGCACGAGCGCGCCGCCGTCCGTGCACTCCGTGGCGGTGTCGTGTGGCGCGTGGTGGTCGCCGCCGGAGCGGCCGCGGTGATCGGTGCGGTCTGCCTCGCGCTGTACATCTACTACACGCCGACGAAGGGGCTCGTCCTCGAAGGGCTCCAGGGGCGGTACTTCCTGCCGGTTCTCCCCGCGGTGGTGCTGCTGTTCCTCGGCGGGCGGCTCGTGTCGACGCGCGGGGTACGACCGTTCGTGTTCATCGCCTGCGCGGTGGCGATCGGAGCCGGCATCGCGACGGTCGACCTGCACTGGTACAACTCGTTCCTGCCGTACTGGGGCTGATCGGGGGCCGTCCGGCGAGGGCTCTTGCTAGGATTCCACGGTGCAGATCCGCGAACTGAAGATCCAAGGCGCGTGGGAGTTCACCCCCGTCCAGCACGGCGACGCACGAGGAGCCTTCCTCGAGGCATACCGCGCCGACGTGCTCGAAGCGACGGTCGGACACCCCCTCGACCTCCGGCAGGTGAACATGTCGATCTCGTCGCGCGGCGTCGCGCGGGGGATCCACTACGCGCTCGTCGCCCCGAGCCAGGCGAAGTACGTCACCGCCGTGCGCGGCGCGTTCATCGACTACATCGTCGACATCCGGGTCGGGTCACCGACGTTCGGCCAGTGGGACTCGGTGCGCATCGACGACGTCGACCGCAAGGCCGTCTACCTGTCGGAGGGCCTCGGCCACGCGATCGTCGCGCTCGAGGACCAGTCCACGGTGAACTACCTCGTCAGCGCCCACTACGACCCGGAGCGCGAGAAGGGGATCACGATCCTCGACCCGACGGTCGGCCTCGAGCTGCCGGAGGGCATCGGCGACCCCGTGCTGAGCGAGAAGGACACCAGCGCCCCGACCCTTGAGGAAGCGGCAGCGGCCGGTCTGCTGCCCACCTACGAGGAGTGCGTCGCGTACACGGAGTCGCTGAGGAGCAGCAAGTGAAGGGCATCATCCTGGCCGGCGGATCCGGCTCGCGCCTCTGGCCGATCACCAAGGGCATCAGCAAGCAGCTCATGCCCATCTACGACAAGCCGATGGTCTACTACCCGCTGTCGACGCTCATGATGGCCGGCATCCGCGAGGTCCTGGTCATCACGACCCCGGAGTACAACGACCAGTTCCGGGCACTGCTCGGGGACGGCTCGGCCTACGGCATGGACATCCAGTACGCCGTGCAGCCGAGCCCGGACGGCCTGGCGCAGGCGTTCGTCATCGGTGAGGACTTCATCGGCGACGACAGCGTCGCGCTGGTCCTCGGCGACAACATCTTCCACGGCACGGGCCTCGGCACCAGCTTGAAGAAGAACACCGAGGTCCAGGGCGCGACCATCTTCGCCTACCACGTGGCCGACCCGAAGGCGTACGGCGTCGTGGAGTTCGACGAGGACTTCACGGCCGTCTCCATCGAGGAGAAGCCGGCGGAGCCGAAGTCGAACTACGCCGTCCCCGGCCTCTACTTCTACGACAACAAGGTCGTCGAGATCGCCAAGACCATCGAGCCGAGCGCCCGCGGCGAGCTCGAGATCTCCACGGTCAACGAGCGCTACCTGGACGCCGGCACGCTCGGCGTCGAGGTGCTCGACCGCGGTACCGCGTGGCTCGACACCGGCACGTTCGAGTCGATGATGCAGGCGTCCGAGTACGTCAAGGTCATCGAGGACCGCCAGGGCCACAAGATCGGCTGCATCGAGGAGATCGCCTGGCGGAACGGCTGGATCGACGACGCCGCCCTCGCGGCGCTCGCCGCGCCGCTCGCGAAGAGCGGCTACGGCGTCTACCTGCAGCAGCTGCTCGCCGGCTGACCCAACCGTGGCGTTCCTCCGCAGACGCCGCCGTCCGGAAGCGACGGCCCCCGGCTCCGGCCTGGAGGCTCGCCCCGCGTCCGTGACGGCGGCGTCGCCCGTTCCGGTGGCCGGGTGGGACGGCGCGCTGCCGCACTCGGACCGTCCGGTCACGGTGGTCGTCGTCAGCCGCGCTGATCGCCATGCGGCGGTCCCGCCGCTGGTCGCGTCGGTGCGTCGGGCGCTCGGCACGGACACCGACGTCCGCGTCGTCTCGTACGTCGCGGACGCCTCACCCGTGGACGAGCAGCAGCCCGACCTGCCGTGGGTCCGCCAGGAGCCGGTGGCGGGGATCGGGTCCGCGATCAACGCCGGGCTCGCCAGCGGGAGCGGTCGGACGGTCGTGCTGCTCGACTCGACGGTGACGATCGGCGACGAGGACCTCCGCGCGCTCGCGGCGGCCGGCGCGGACGGTGTCGTCCAGGCTCGCGTGCGGATGCCCGACGGGTCCGGGCGCAACGGCGCCCTCCTGCTCCGACCAGGGGCCCTGCCGTGGACCGACGACCGCACCGACGACCACGCCGGCGGGCCGACCCGGCAACCGGCCACGACCTCGGCGGTCTTCGCGGCGGACCAGCCGGTGATCGCGATGCCGCGCGCCGCCCTGGTACCGGCACCGGTCCTCCCGGACGAACGGATGACCCTGACGGTCTGGAGCCGCGCGGCGGCCGACCGCATCGACGGTGCCGTGCGCCTCGTGGCGGCCGCGACCCGGTCGGCGGAGGCCGGCCGCACCGTCGACGCCGCCACCGTGGACGCGTTCTCCCGGTGGCGCGACCGCACGGCGGACGGCGACGGCGTCGTCACGGCCGGTCCTCCGCTCCCGCCGTGGGGTGCGCGGCCGGTCGCACCGCGGCATCCGGTCGACGGCGACGGCGTGCTGACGTGGTCACTGAAGACCGCCGCACCCGCCGGACCGGAGGGCGACGGTTGGGGTGACGTGCACTTCGCCGCGGAGCTCGCCGCAGCGCTGGAGCGGCTCGGGCAGCGCGTGCGGATCGACCGGCGGGACGCCCACGTGCGGGACGACGACGTCACGGACGACGTGACGCTCGTGGTCCGTGGACTCGACCGGGTGCCGCCGAACCCCGCTTCGGTGAACCTGCTCTGGGTGATCAGCCACCCGGACGACGTCGCGGACACCGAGCTCCGGTCGTTCGACGCGGTGTTCGCCGCCGGTCCGGCCTGGGCGGTGCAGGCATCGGAGCGCGCCGGCGTGCCGGTTCGGACCCTGCTGCAGGCGACCGACCCGTCGGTGTTCTCCCCGACTGCGCGGTCGGACTCGAGCGCCGACGCCGGGCGGGTCGTGTTCGTCGGCTCGACGCGTGGTGCGGCGAGGCCCCTCGTCGCCGAGGCCGTTGCGCTCGGCGTGGACCTGACGGTGCACGGACCCGGGTGGGACGCGCTGGTGCCGACCGGGTCACTGGGGGAGCCCGCCCTCGGACGCGCCGAGGTCGCGACGGCGTACGCGTCCGCGCGGGTCGTCCTCAACGACCACTGGCCGGACATGGCCGCCGGTGGGTTCCTGTCCAACCGGGTGTTCGACGTGCTGGCAGCGGGCGGGGTCGTCGTCACGGATCCGGTCGCCGGGCTGTCCGACGTGCTGGACGTGCCGACGCTCGCGGTAGCGGACCGACCGGGGCGTCTGGCGGAGCTGCTCGACCCGGCGTTCCCGTGGCCCGACGGGAGCGAGCGGCAGGCGGTGGCGACACACGTCGCGGCGGAGCACTCCTTCGACGCCCGGGCACGGGTGCTGCTGGACGCCGCGACGGCGGAGCTGGCGCGCCGCTAGTCCCTGATGTCGATCACGTCGATCCGGCAGGGGATCGGCGTGCCCCCGCTCGTGTCGTTGTCGCAGGAGCTGTCCGCGTCGATCGAGGCGCGGAGCGTCCCGATCGCGGAGTAGTCCGGCTCGGGCGTGCCGGGCTGTGCGAAGTGCAGGAACTGGTCGACGCCGGCCCGCTGCAACAGCGCGACGAGCGAGGGGTCCCGGAAGTCGTACTCCTGCTCGGCCTTGCCGTACGCCTGTGCGCCGGTCCGCCACGCGATGCTCACGGTCTCGCGGGCGTTGTCCCCGATGATCTGCGACCCGGCGGGGATCGCGTCCGCCTGGGCGAGCTTCGTCATCAGGTCCGCGTCGCTCGGCGCCGCGGTGGGCCCGAACACGTCGAACGTCGGCGCACCGCCGGCCCCGGACTTGACGGTGGTGAACGGGTGCGGCTCGCCGAGGACGTTCTGCGTGAACGACGCGAGCGCGACGACGACGCACGCCGCGACGACGAGCGACTTCCTGACCCAGGCGCCGACGCCGATCCGCCGCCAGACCAGTGGGACGAGGGTGACACCCATCAGGAGCGTGCCGGTGAGCACCGGCAGGTAGTACCGGGCGTTCCCGCCCTGCGACGCCTCGGTGGTGATGAACGCGTAGCCGAGGGCGTAGACGCCGGTCGCGATCCCGGTGAGCACCGCGGCGGGGTGCGTGCGGTGCCGGACCACGCCCGCGACCGCGGCAGCGGAGAACAGGACGCCGATCGGGACGGCGAACGCCGCGAAGGAGCTGATCCGGTTCAGGTAGAACGGGAAGGCGTGGACGCGCTGCGCGGCGTAGTACGCCACCTTGTCGACGATGCTCGAGCCGGCTTCGTCGACCGTGTCGTCGGGTGCGACGGCGTCGTTGTCGACCGAGGTCCCGTTCGTCCGTGGCGCGGTCAGGGCGTTCCCGGCGTACATCGACGGAGTGCGGTCCTCTGCCGGGGTCACCGCGGTGTCGTTCGGTGGGACGGGCACGACGTAGTCGCCGTCCGTCGGGTCGGCAGCGTCGGCGAACTTGCCGGAGATGTTCACGCCGAAGGAGCTGCCGAGCATGAACCCGTCGTACTTCACCGAGAGGGCGATCACCCACGGCGCGGCGACCAGGACGAGCGTGCCGAGCGCGACGCCGGGCAGCAGCAGCTGTCTGCGGTGCCGGGTCGCGCCGCGCCGTGCCCAGCGCAGGACGAGCCAGATGAGCAGCACACCGACGAACACCGGGACCGCGTAGAGCTTCGCGAAGTAGCCGAGTGCGCAAGCGGCGCCGAGGGCGATGCCGGCGACCACCATCTGCCGCCGCGTGCCGTCCCACGCGCGGTCGGCGACGACCAACGCCCACAGGAACAGCAGGAACCAGAGCACGACGAGCAGGTCGGGGGTCTGCCGCGTGACGTTGGCCAGCAGCAGGGAGGCCGTGACCGCGTTCACCCACAGCGCGAGAGCACTGTTCCCGGTCGCTCGGAGCACCAGCCAGCCGCCGAGCACGAGGATCGCGACGCAGGTGAGCGTGTTCACGATCATGTACGCCGTCGTGAGCCCGGCACCGAGGGCGATGACCGGGGCCATCAACCAGGACACGAGCGGCGACCAGTACCCGTTCACCGCGTCCGCCACGTTGCCGTCCGCGTACTGCCTCGCGATCGACATCATGGACAGGCCGTCGATGTTCGTCGTGATCAGCCGGGTCCGGTACGCGACCGATGCGATCAGCGCCGTCGCGACGAGGATGAACGCGGCGTTCGCGATGATCGCGGTCCTGGTCGGTCCCCAGCGTCCTGGAGTTGGACCACGGCTGTCGTTCATCATCACCGCCGACGACTCTACATGAGCGTTCGTGCAGCTTCGACCGCGTCGGCTACTTCCGTGTGACCCAGCGCGCCCGGATCGATAGTCCCGCGTGCAGCACGAGTCGGAGTGGCCACAGCCACCACGCCCGGTACTTCCTGGACAGGAACCGGTAGGCGCTCCGGTGGTGCTCGACCTCCATCCGGCGACGGTTCGACGAGGTCGAGTGCGCGCCGGTGTGCACGACGGCGGCGGTCGGGACGTAGACGTTGTCGTGCCCGGACGCCCCGACGCGTTGGCCGAGGTCGACGTCCTCGAAGTACATGAAGTACGACTCGTCGAAGCCGTCGAGCTCGCGGAACAGCGACGTCCTGATCAGGAAGCAGGCACCGGACAGCCACCCGGCGGTGCGCTCCTCGACGAGGGTCGTCGACCAGTAGCGCTGACTCCACGGGTTCCCCGGCCAGAAGCGCGAGAACGCCGCGTGGCCGAGCCCGGTGCGGAGCGAGGGCAACTGACGAGCGGAGGGGTAGGTGTCCCCGTGCTCGTCGAGGATCTGCGGTCCGAACGACCCGCCGCGGGGCAGACGGTCCGCAGCGGCGACGAGCTCGTCGATGGACCCGGCGTGGAACACGACGTCCGGGTTGGTCACGAGCACGAACTCCGGACGGACGTCCGGCAGCAGGTCGTCGAGCGCCGAGAACGCCGCGTCGATCCCGCCCCCGTAGCCGCGGTTCGAGCCGGACGACACCACGACGGCCCCGTGCGACTCGGCGATCGCGCGCAGTGCGTCGAGGTCGGCGGAACCGTTGTCGGCGATGACGACGGGGACGGGTGTCGCCGAGGCGTGCGCGATGCTCTCGAGGAACGGCCGGATCGTCTCGCCGGTGTTGTACGTGACCGTCAGCACGGCGACGCGGGGTGCGGCGCTCACCGGGCGACCTCGGCGTACGCGGCGGCGTGCACCCGGGCGGTGGCGTCCCACGTGAACTCGGCGGCACGCGCCACGGCCAGGCGTCGGTGCTGCTCGCGCAGCTCGGCGTCGTCGAGCAGCGTCGACAGGGCCGTCGCGATCGACGTGGCGTCGGTGTCGGTGTAGACGGCCGCGTCGCCGCCGACCTCGGGCAACGAGAGCTTCCGGCTCGTCAGGACGCACGCACCGGCGGCCATCGCCTCGACCACCGGCAGGCCGAACCCCTCGCCGAGGCTGGGGTAGACGACGACCGTCGCGCCGCCGAGGAACCCGGAGAGGTCCGCCAGCGGCAGGTACCCGGCTTCGATCACGTGGTCGTCGTCGGTCAGGGCGTCGAGCGCGGCGATCGCCTGGTCGTCCCACCCGCGTGCACCGGAGAGCACCAGCCACGGGGTGTCCCGCCCGTCGGCCGCCCTGCTGGTCCGGACCGAGCGGTACGCGTCGAGCAGCGCGCCGACGTTCTTCCTCGGCTCGATCGTGCCGAGGAATGCGATCCACTCGGCGTCGTCCGGCAGCCCGGCGGCGATGCGGGCGTCGGCGACCTGGTCGTCGGTGGGCGCGTGGAACACGGTGCGGTCGACCCCGAGGTGCGCGACCCGGACGTCGGCGCGGATGCCGGTGACGGCGCGTGCCGCTTCGGTCCGTGTCGCCTCGCTCGGGACGACCACGACGGGACGGCTCCGCAACGAGCGGCGGCTCCACCACGTGAAGAACGTGCGCTTCAGCCGGGAGTGCCACTCGGGGTTCGAGAAGAACGTGGCGTCGTGCAGGGTGACGACGGAGCCGCGGCGCCAGGCGAACGGGAATGTGTAGTGCGGGGAGTGCAGGACCCGGGCGCCGAGCCGCCGGCCGAGTGCGACGAGTCCGGTCTGCTCCCAGAGGAACCGCAGCGGCACCGACCGGACCCGTCCCGGGGCGACGTGCACCGTGACGTCCGGAGCGATCCGGGAGAAGTGCGCGACGTGCTCGCGGCGCACGACGAGGTGCAGGTCGAGCTGCGGATCGGCCGCGGCGAGGTGCGAGACGACGCCCTCCACGTACCGGCCGACTCCGCCGAGGTTCCGCGGTACGGCGGTCCCGTCGATGAGGACGGTGAGCTGCGGCACGCGGTGTTCCTTTCGGCCTGGACCGTCGGCGGATGACGGTCCAGCGTATCGCGCGCCGCTCATGCCCCCGTGTCCACCCGGCCGCGCGCCCCGCCGGCGCGCGCCGCCTCGGTGCGGCGGCGAGCGAGGTGGTGGGGGGGGTGCCCCGCGCCGTCGGCCAAC